>DAOTUC010000296.1:0-14803 GCA_034437315.1 Anaerolineae bacterium | reverse complement strand
AAAAATTCGCTCAGAGGCCCGTCCTCGGGCCGATTAGCGCCCCCGGGACGGTGGCTAGAGCAATTATTTAATCACTCTCTATCAATATCCGCCCAGGCTCGCATCGCGGGGCGCATTGTTCAACACCGCGCCGATGAGACGAACGCGCACACGTTCTAGACGCTCGCGCGCCCGCTGTACGTGTTCGCGCCGCGTCCGCCCGGCGCTGACGACCAACAACACGCCGTCCACCTTGGCTCCCAGCACAGAGGCGTCGGTCACCGGGATGACGGGCGGCGCATCGAAAAGGATCACGTTGGCCCGCCCTTTGAGCGCCTCTATCACCTGTTCCATTCGCCGGGATCCTAGAATGTCGGCCGGGTTAGGCGGCAATGGCCCGCTGGGCAACAGGGACAGGTTGTCCACTCCCACGTCTAGCAGAGGCGGTTCATCCAATGAGCTTTCCTCGACGACCATACTCGTGACGCCGCGCGCGTTGGAGACCTCGAAGATATCGTGTAAACCGGGGCGGCGCAAGTCGGCGTCAACCAGCACGACGCGCCGTTCTCCCTGCGCCATCGTGACTGCCAGATTCGCCAGCACGGTCGATTTGCCGTCGCCGGGCGTGGCAGACGTGACGATCAGGGTCTCAAGCGGTTTGTCCAGAGCGGCGAAGGTCAGATTGGTGCGCAGGGTGCGATAGGCCTCAGCTGCCTGGCTGCGGGGGTCAGTCAATGTGATCAGGTCCAGATTTTTAGCAGTCATGTTCCTCTCCCTATCGGTCTACGGCGGGAATGGCGCCCACCACGACCATATTTAATTGGCGTTCCAGGTCTCTGGGTGTGCGAACGACGCCTGCTTCCAGCCACTCCAGGAAGAAGATCACCCCGCCGGCGATCAGCAGTCCAAACACAGCCCCGGCCGCCGTGACCATTTTGGTCTTGGGCCAGGATTGGTAATAGGTCGGTTCGTCGCGCAGGTAGGCTTCGACTTGATCCTCCTTGCGTTGTTTGGAATTTTGCTCGTCGCGCCACTCTTTCAACAATTCCGCCCAGGCTTTGGCGATGCGGTTCGCCTGGTCGCCGTCGTAATCTTCCACCTCCAGTTTGATCACCATCCGGTCGGCCTCGACGGCGAAATAGGCGTTGCTGCGCAATCGCTCTGGCGTCATCGAAAGTTGCAACCGGTCGATCACCTGCTGGGCCTTGTAATTGGAGTTGATCACCGTCATATAGGTGCGCAGGAGCATCTTGGCCGATTGGGCCAGTCCCCAATCCGGTCGGGCCGGTTCGACGATGATCTCGACGGTCGACGTGTACTCGGCCGGTTGTAATTTGCTGAACAGAAAGGCGCTGCCGGCGGTCAACAGGATTGCCGCGACGATGATCCACCAGCGCTTGCGCAGAATTTGAACGTAATCCATCAATTCCATAATCTTACACCTCCTACTTTCCTCATTCTCGTGGGGAACGGGCGCTATTCTACCATATCAAGGCTTAACCGACAAAATTCCGCCGATCAATGGCGCGGCAATTCCGCCAGCACCGCTATTCCCATGTCCGTCAACTCCGCTGTCTCGCGCACGGTGGGGTCGAGATAGTGCCACAGGAGCGCCAACGCCACGCCGACGGCGGCCGCCAGCCCGATCTTGACCGCCGGGCCCATCAACTGGCTGCGCAATCCGGGGGGCAGTCTCTGCGGCGCCGGCGCGTCCAACTGGCGAATCGGCGGCCCCACGCCCTCCAACTGGGGGTAATAGGCTGCGCCGTTCTCGGTCAGCTCGGCGGCGATGGCCTCTGCGACCGGAACCACCTGTTCCGCATTGGGCCAGTTGAGATAGACCACCAAGATCGATTGCGCGTTGTCGGTCACGATGGCCTGCTGAATGGCCTGGGGCGGGACGTCGCGCCCGTCTGAACGCAGGCGGGCCGAGACCGCCTCGGCGAAGACGCCGGTCCGGGCTGCATCTGCCAGGCCGTTGGCGATGTATTCCGACGTCAGCCAGGGGTAGTAGCGGTCGTAGTCCACGCTGAGGCCGCCGGGCTGCGAGCCGGCGGCGAAACGCATGACCACCTGATAGATCGGCGCCGGTGGGACGTAAGTCGCCGCCGCGTAGACGGCGACGATGAGCACGGGAACGACGACGAGATACCAGCGGCGCGACAATACGTTCCAATAGTCTCTCAATTCCATAACGTCTCCTTCATGTTTTCCGTCCCGTTTTGCGCGCTGCCCGCTGTTCAATGAAGCGACCCAGCGCCTGTTTGAACACCTGGGCGTCAAAGCGCCTGGCGTTCTGCACGCACGCTCGCGGATCGACGTTGTCGACGTCAAAATCGGCGACGGTCAACGCCAACGCCTCCGGCGTCATCTCGCGGAAGAAAGCGCCTGTCTCCCCCTCGACGACCGTATCCAGCGCCCCGCCGGCCCGGTAGGCGATCACCGGACGCCCCGCCGCCTGGGCCTGGACTGGCGAGATGCAGAAATCCTCCAGGCCGGGCAGGACGTAGGCCCGGCAACGAGCGAACAGGTCCGGCAGATCTTCATCCGGCACGCGCCCCAGAAACGTCACGTTGGGTCCCGCCAATGATTCCAGCCTCTCCCGGTCTCGCCCGTCGCCGGCGATGAGCAGCGGCGCTCCCAACTGGTTGAAGGCCCGCACCGCCAGGTCAATGCGCTTATACGGGATGAGGCGGGAGACGATGAGGTAGTACTCGTCCTGCGCGCCCGACGGCTCGAAACGATCTGTCTCCACCGGGGGATAGATGATGGTCGAGTCCCGTCTGTAATAGCGGCGAATGCGGTTCTGGATCTCGCCGGAGATGGCGACGAAGTGGTCGACCTGTTGGGCGGCTCGATAATCCCAGCGCCGCAGGAGAGCGACGAGTGGGCGCAACGCGGCCCGCAGCGCCGGGGAGAGCGCCTCGCGCGCGGCGTAGGCGTCGAAATCCCACACGTATCGCGTGGGCGCCAGGCAGTAGCAGATGTGGGGCGCCCCGTCGGTCTGGACGCCGATGCAGAACCCCGATTTGTTGCTCAACACCAGGTCGTAACCGGTCAGGCGCAATTGGGCGAAGGCCAGGGGGTAGAGGGGGAAGTAGGCCTGATGGCGGCGGTAGACGCCGGGCAAGCGATCCATCCACGTCGGGCGGATGTCCCAATCCCGGTAAGCGGCGGGCATGCCCTCACGCCAGTAGATGGCGGTGTAGATGGGGGACTGGGGGAACATCGCTGTCAATGTCTCGAGGACGTCCTCGGCGCCGCCCAATTGGTTGAGCCAATCGTGAACCAGGGCTAGTTGCATTCCGCCTCCGCCAGGTCTCGCAAGGGGCGCCAGCTCATGCGGTGAATGGGCGTCGCTCCCAATCGGGCCAGCGCATCCCGGTGTTGAGCGGTCCCGTAGCCCTTGTGGGCGGCGAACCCGTAACCGGGGAACTCAATCTCCAGCGCTGTCATCACGCGATCTCGCGCTACTTTGGCCACGATGCTGGCGGCCGCCACGCTGAGAGACCGCCCATCCGCCTTGGGGAAGGCTCGCTGGGGCAGGTTGATCTCCGGCAGGCGCACATAATCGAGCAACAGGGCGTCGATGCGCACATCCGCGCTCCCGCTGGCAGGGGCGGGATGGGGCGGAGTTCTCAGGACCGCTATCGCCCGGACCATAGCGCAGCGGGTGGCTGGCAAAACGCCGACGGCGTCCACCTCGGCCGGCGCGGCCCATCCGACCCCGACTGCCTCAGCCACGTCCTGGATCACGGGCGCCAACGCTTCCCGGCGCCGGGGGCTTAGCAATTTGGAATCGCGGACGCCGTCCAATAGGTGGAGCAGGTCGCGGTTACTTAGGGGCAAGGCGACCGCCGCCGCACAGACCGGCCCGGCCCACGCGCCCCGCCCGGCCTCGTCCACGCCGGCGATGTGCACGTATCCGGCGGTCTGTAATGCGTATTCCTCCGTCAAATCCGGTTTCATACCGCCTTTGTCTGGTTGTAAACGCCGGTCAGGCCGTACCAGCGGATGCGCAACATATCCATCACTGCCAGCAGGCTATCCTGTAGGGGGTTGACCTTGGTGTGACCGGCGTAAATCCACGTGACGGGCACCTCTTTGATTTTGTAGCCCAATTGACGGGCCAGGAAGAGGATCTCCACGTCGGACCCGGCGGTCACGCGCGGCTGCTTCAGCGATTCCGACGGTTCTGCATAGAGGCGGGCGCGTCTGAACAGGTCTTGAGCCGCCTGGGTGCGGTAGGCCTTGAAGCCGCACTGGGTATCGTGCAGGCCGCGGACCACGAGGAGCCGCACCAGCAGGGGGAACCCGACGCTCATCAGTTGGCGATACCACGGGGCGTTGGTCCGGCCGGCGCGCGAGCCAATGGCGACGTCATATCCATCGTGGAGCGGGGACAGCAGTTTCTCGAACTCATCGGGCGGCGTCGAGAGATCGGCGTCGGCGTGGAGGACGTATTCTCCCCGGGCGTTCAAGATGCCGGTGCGCAACGTATAGGATTTGCCGCTGTGGGGATTGTTGATCATGGTGATCTGGGGATGGTTGCGCATAGCGGTCTCGACAATTTCCGCTGTGCCATCGGTGCTGCCGTCGTTGACCATGAGCAATTCCCAGGACAGGGGTTGCTCGTGCAGCCAGGCCAACACCGCGTCTAACGTGCCTTGAATTCGCTTTTCCTCGTTGTACATCGGGATGACGAGGGAAAGTTGAGGGGTTCGTTCGTTTATGAGCACACCTCCTGAGCCATATGTAGCGGGCCGTGCGTGAGCCTATTTTATCGTTGATATGATACCTGTTTCGGGGGGTTTCGTCAACTTCGTTTTGACGCCGGTATTGCTACGATCAATCGACAATTTCACTACGCCCTCTGGCTACGTCACTTTGCCGCGCCGCCGGCGACGAGAATCATCCACGTTGCCATAAACCAGTGGATGACGAACGGGTAGAGGAATGAGCGAGTGCGCCAGGCGACGTAGCCGAGGAGGCTGCCGCCGAAGATACAACTCAGCGTCTCGATCTCCGGTTTGCCGAAGTGGGCGACGGCGAAGGGCATCGCCTGAATTAAAATCGCATACGGCCCACAGACCCGGTAGAGAGAGAACAGCAGGAATCCGCGGAATAGAAACTCCCAGGCGAAAAGTTCGAGCGCGTTGGCCAACGGCATGGGCATGGCGGTCTTGGCCCGGAGCGCGTAATAGCCGCGGAAGTGAGGCGTGCGGGCCAGGTAGAAGATGATGAACCCCATCACGCCGCATCCGGCCGCCGTGAGCAGTAGCCCAGCTTTCCAATCGCCCAGTCGGAATCCGTACTCGGCCGGCGACTCGCGGAAGAGGAGCAGAATGGTCAACAGGGGGACGACCAGGTAAAAGAACAGTTGGTCGTAGGCCCGGTGACGAAACACGCGATGGTAATGGGCCACAGTCAGCGTCAGCGTGGAGACGATGATGACGGCGACGGCTTTCCAATCCATATGGAGTTCTTCGAGGCGCATTTTACGCTCCGTTCCTGGGAATGATCAATTAGCCCGTTCCTGCTTGAACGTGGGCGAGGGGCCTGTGCCGGGTCACATCTCTCCATGGACTTCGGCGCTCAACCGGTCGAAGAAGGCGACCATGTAGGCGTGGCGTTCCTCGGCGATGGCGCGCCCGGTCGCGGTGTACAGCCGGCCCTTCAAGCGCGAGAGCTTGACGATGAACTCGTGAACGGGTGTGTGGGCCCGGGGATCATCTCCTTGCGCTTGCCAACGGGCGACGTCGACCGCCTCGACCGGCGCCCAGAGTCGTTGGCCGTGAGCGCCGCCGTAGGCGAAGGCCCGAGCGACGCCGATGGCGCCGATGGCGTCGAGTTTGTCGGCGTCGAAGAGGATGCGCGCTTCCAGCGTCTCGGGATCGGGCCGGGTGCGGAAGCGATGGGCGGCGACGGCGTGGGCCACAGCCTCAATCTCAGGTTGGGGATAACCCGCCAGGATCTCCGAAACCCGTCCGGCGGCGAAGGCGGCGTGGTCGATCCCCCGGTCTTCGGCCTGGGCCCGTCCCACGTCGTGCAGCAGCGCCGCCGCCTGGATGATCGCCACGCGCTGCTCTCCGGCGCGCTCGCCCTCGGCGATGCGTTGGGCCATGTTCAACACCCGCAACACGTGGTCGAAATCGTGCACGGCGTCGGAATTGGTGTAGTAGCGCCGGGCCTGGTCAATGGTGATCATGTTCAATTTGTCTCGTCCCCTTTCGTCTCTCGCGATTGTGTATCATCGTTGCGCGCTTTCTTGAGGCGGCGCGCCTTATCCTGAATCTGGCGGAAGTACTCGGTCTCGGTGATTTCGGCGACCCGCTCTTCTCGTTTGGCCTCGTCAATCTCGATGCGCAGGTGCTGGATCTGCTCCTTGAGGCGACGTTCTCGCTCAAGCACGTGCTCGGCGTTCTGAATGGCGATGGCGGCTTGTGGCGCGATGGTTTCCAATAGTTTGCGGGTGTGCTCGTCGAAGGCGCCTGTGTGTGTGCTGACCAGTTCCAGCGCGCCCACCAGCTTCTGCCCGACCAATAGCGGCACGCCCAGGTAAGCGTGGATGGGAACCCCTTCGGCCGCCTGGCGCGTGACCGGTCGTTGGGCGTGGTGGATTTCGACGTCAGGGATGAGGAGGCTCTGCCGGCGCTGCCCGATCCAACCGGTGTATCCCTCGCCCAGACGATAGGTCTGTCCACGGGTATCGACTGCGATTTGCTCGGAACCGATCCAGGCTCTGACACGCAAGACGCGCGCCTCTTTGTCGTAGAGGCAAATTTCGGCTGCGTCGTAGTCGATCATCTGGCACACCTGTGTCAAAATGGCCTGGAGCGTCTGGTCAAGCTCCAGGCTGGCGCTGATGTCCTGGCTGATCTGATAGACCGCTTGAAGTTCGGTGTTGCGCCGCTCGATCTGGCGGTAGAAGTCGTTTCTTTCCTGGGTGGTGCGGAGTTCGTTCAGGTAGTTATGCAGCGCGAAGAAGAATATGCCCACTCCAACGCCGTTGGCCAAAATCATTGGGATCGACGCCCGGCTGATGACCAGTTCCCAGCTCTGGATGATGCTTTCGCCCGTCAGCCAGCGGGCCGGATCGCCGGCCAGCAATAATCCCAGGAGCATGTGCAGCCCCTCGCCCCCGAAAGCGAAAAGGGTCGCCGATTGGACGCTCAGCAGACCCCGCCGGCGGCGGACCAGGCCGGACAATAATCCCAGGAACACCGTGCTCAGGGTGCACGGGATGCAGGTATAACCCAGGCCGGTCCACGTCCCCACCTCGCCCAGGCCAATCGCCAGGCGATGCAGGCCGCCGATCAGACCGGCGATGAGGCCCACCAGCGGGCCGCCGACCAGGCCGCCGATCATCGGGCCGGCGTCGCGGACGTTGATGACGGCGTCGCCGATCTGCGCGCCGCCCAGGGTGCCGTAGATCGAGAATAGGCCGAAGATGAGCGCCGTCGCGCTGATAGCGCGCCAGCCGGGTCGTCCGCCATCCAGGTAGACGCGAAAGAATCCCGCCCGGGAGACGACGTACCCCAGGAGCACGATGACGCATACTTTTTCCAACAGCGTGATGATTAGATCCATTTTACCTCTCGTAATGGTTCGCCCCGCTCGTTCAAAGCGGGCCCCAGGACCCCAGTCCGGCGGGAATGGGTTGAGTTCCTATTATACCTGTGTTTCGATGAAGGTAACAATCTTCTGGATCTCCTGGGTGATGGGATGTTCGGGGTGACGGAAGGAGAAGATGCCCGACGATTGCAGGGCGGCGACATCCTCGGAAAGCGGGATGATGGCGGTCACCGGCGCGTCGTAGGTTTGTTCGACTGTCTCTTTCAACTGGGCCGGATTGTAGGACGAGATGGCTTTGTTGACGACCAGGCAGAGGCGGGGAACGTTTAGTTTGCGGGCGACGTCGACCGTCACAGCCGTCCCCTGGAAATCCTGCTGATCGGTGCGCAGGATGATGATCAACAGGTCGGAGATGGCGATGGAGAGGAGCGTTTCCTCGTTCAAGCCGGGGTGGGTGTCGATGAAGAGATAATCGAGGGCGAGCTTGTCGATGAGCGTGTGAAAACCCTCGTTTAACAGGCCCACGTCGTAGCCATCCCGCAGGACGCGCGTGATCTCGCCGATGCGCATGCTGGAGGGAATGAGATAGACGCCGCCCGCCATCAAAATGACCGACCCCTCGCCGATCTTGGCGCTCACGTCGTAGGCCGCTTCCTCAATGCCACACCGACCCCACAGGTAATCGTTGAGCGCGTTGTCGATCTCTTTCTCGTCCATCCGGAAGAGCGCGTGGATGCCGGGGGAGTTGATGTCGGTATCCACGATTCCGACGCGATATCCCCGCTGAGCGATTTGGACCGCGACGTTGGCCGTGATGTTCGATTTGCCCGTCCCGCCCCGGAAGGAGTGAATAGAGATAATCTTAGCCATACCAAAGTCCTTTCTTAACACGAATGACGCGAACACGAATGGCGCGAACACGAATGACGCGAAACACTTTTCAGCCCCGAACCTTCAACCTCCAACCCACTTCTCCCATCACTTGGTTCACAAGATTTTGTCGTAAAGGTCGTGGAGCTCGCGGGGCTTGGCCCGGGTCAACTCGGCGATGCGGTCGTTGGCCGCGCGCAATCGTTGACTGAGGACGTGGATTAGCTCCAGCGAGAGATCGGGGTGTTGGCGGGCTAGTTCGACGAGGGGTTCTCGGCGCACGTGGAGCGAAATCGTATCCTGGATGGCCCGCGCTATCGCCGAGCGTGGGCTGCGGTCGAACAGCGACATCTCGCCGAAGTAGGCGCGGGGTTCGATGGTCGCCAGGCGCACGAGGGAACCGGTGCGTTGAACGCCAGTGGGCCGCTCAATCGCCACGCGCCCGCTGACGACGACGTACATCGCGCCGCCGGATTCCCCCTCGTTGAAAATCAAGTCGCCCTGAGGAAAAAACACTTCCTCGCAGACGTTGGCGATGACCTTGAGATGGTCGATGCTCATCCCTTGAAAGAACGGGACGCCCTTCAGAAAGATGATCCGCTCAATGTTTGAGAGCATTCTGTCCTCCTCTTCGGTTGCACACCACTTTCGCGCCGCTTGTTCCGTTTCGATGCCGCTTATGCCGGTCTCCAGGCCGATCTCCACGCAGGATAACGCCCATTGTGCAGCTTCCGCCGCCAGGCGCACGTCGTCGACCGGATCGTCCAGGCCCTTTTCCACCCAGGCCTTGATGTCCGCCATGGATAGTGTGTCGGAATCATCCGTCGTCCCTTCCTGTGATGACGCCAGCGCCGCGCCGATTTCGCCCAGGGCGAAGGTCATTATCCCTCGCACCCAGGGGTCGTTGGGGTCGCCGACCAGGCGGCGAATCGTCTCCGTCTGTCCACAGCGCGCCATGCCCCACGTCTCCTCGCCAGTGCGCCGCAGGTCGGCCGGCCTGTGATGGGGGTCCAACAGGGGCGCGATCAACCCGGCGGTCTGGGGGCCGGTCAGCGATTCCAGGGCCTCGACGGCGTTGGCCCGCACCCGGCCGACATCGCTGGCGAGGGTATCGGCGATGACGTCAATCGCTTCCGGATCGTGAATGGCTGCCAGAAGGTGGAATATCTCCTGGATTGAGCGGGTGTTTCGTTCAGCCAGCACGCTCTGCAGCACGGAGACGCTGGCGCGCTCGGCGTAGGGCGTCAACGCCTCCGCGTAGCAGAGGTTGAGGTAGATGGCGTGCAACGTTTCATCGAGGCGGGCGACGACGTGATTGCCGAACTGCTCGCGGTCGATGCGGCTGAGCGCGATGGCGGACATCGTGCGCAACCGGGGCGCCGGCGCCTGGAGCGCTGGCGTGAGGAGCGGCGTAATCGGCTGCCCGATGCGCACCAGCGCCTCGACCGCCGCCTCTCGCACGTGGGGGCTAGCGTCGGTCAGCAGGTCGACCAGCAAACGGCGGGCCTGAGGCGCGTCGATGTGGGCCAGGATGGCGATGGCGGCTAGTCGCACCCGTTCAATGGGATCGTGCAGCAACGGCGGGGCGTATGCCATGATCGCCTGGACGACCGGCGCCGGCATCCCGTCTCGTGAGAGGGACTCAATTGCCAGGGCGGCCTGTAGGCGCACGTGATCGTCCTCGTCCGCCAGGTTTGGCGCCAGGTTGCGGATGAAACGCACGTCGCCAATCTGGCCGAGCACGCGCACGCCCCGCGCCCGTCGTTCTGGATCGTCGTCTTCCAGGAGTTGGGTCAATGCCTGGACAGCCGAGGCCATGTAGAAAAAGTCGCCCGCCTGGACCAGGGCGGGGATGGCCTGGGCGCGCACGTCGATATCGGGATCGTCAAGCAGGTCCAGGGCCGATGTCAGGAAACGCTCGCTATCGGGGCCGGCCCACCGCTCCAGCGCTGTGAGGGCGGCTCGCCGCACACGCCCGTCCGGGTCGTCCAGGCAATCGGTGTACAGGCGGGCGGCGTCGCCTGTCCGCACATCGTTGGAGGCCAGGACGTCAATGATGGCGGCGCGCACAGGGGCCTCATCGGCCGCGCGGAGCGCCTCGGTGAGCGCCGGGGTCGCGCGCGTTCCACCCACCTCGCCGACGAGTTGAGCCATAAAGATCGTGAGGTCGCTATCGGCGCTTTCCCGGAGTTTCTGGGTCAGCCACGTGAGCGCCGTCGGATCGGTGACGCGCAGGTCGGCGGGCGCGGAGGCGAACAGGGCGGAGAAATCCTCCCGCTCAAGCAGCGCGACCAACGCCTGGGTATATTGCCGGCGCAGGATGACGGAGGCGGCGGCGTAGGTGAGCGCCGCCGTCCCGATGAGGGTCGGGAGGAACCAATCGGCCGCTCCGAAGGCGATCAAAAGCGACAGGCCGCCCAGCAGCGAGCCCACGGGCGCGACCAGGCCGTCGATGAAAGCGCGGGCGCGTCCTTTTATCCGCAGGGGAACCGCGTTGTAGAGCATGTTGTTGATGGGGTTGCGGAAGACCCGGAACAGGATGATGCGGTCGACGTAGGCCAGGGAAGCTGTCGCGATACCGGGGCGGGCGATGAGGGCCGCGCCGGTCGCCAGGGCGCTGGCGGGAAAGATGAGATTGGCGTTCCCCAATCCTATTTTGGCTACCAGGCGGCTGAACAGGAAGAGTTGGAAGGGGAGCAAGATCAAGCTGGTCCACGAGCTGAGTCGTCCCAGGAAGGCGGACAATGCCTCGGGTGAGGCGAAGTTGCCCGGTCGGGTGAAGATCCAGCTGGCGCGGAATTCCAGGAGCGCCAACAGGATCATCAGCAACAGGGTCGATAGCGCCATCCAGCGCAGATAAGGGGCTTGGAAGACGTCGCGGCATCCCTCGCGAACGTTGTGCAGGAAGGATTGCCGCGTCGATCGCGTCGGTTTTTGACTGGCGGATTGCGCCTGTTGGGCTTTCAGCAGGCGGGGCATGAGCCACACCAGGAAGGCGACGAGCAGCAGGGTGAACATCCACAGCCAGATGATGTTTTGCGAGATCATCACCGTGTGCAACAGGCCCATCGTCTGCCCGGCAATGATGATGGCGAAACGCGGGGCGGTGATGAGGACTGGGATGATGCGCTTGGCGGCGCGGGTGTCGTAGAAGCTGTTGACGTAGGTCCACCATTGGAGGTTAAACACCTGCCGGATGACGATGGTCAGCAGGTATAGCATCTGGTAGGCCAGATTGGTGATCGCCGGTCGCCCGGTTTGGAGAAGGAGACTGCCGGCGCCGATGGGGATCGCGCAGGCAAGGATGACGTAGATGAGCAAGCGGTCGTTGGCGACGCGGTCGACGAAGGGGGTGTAGACGGCGACGGCGGCGATTGAGACGAGCGCGTTGGCGATAATGACGTGCGGTAGGTTCTCAACGCCGACCTCGATCAGGAAGGCGGCCTCGACGCTGAGCCCGCCCCAGGTGATGCCCAGGATGAACAAGAAAACCATCGCGTAGAGAAACAACAGCCGGGGCCATTCGGCGGTCTGGATATTAAATAGGCGGTTGAGGGAGCGCATTAAAGGCATCAAACGCGGGTTTTAGACGGTCGGGCGCTTCATTGGACGCCCCGCTCGACCAACCAGGTATGAATTGTCTGGGCTGTCTCTCGGTAGTTGTGCTCCACCATCACGTTGTGCCGCGCGCTCTCCGCGACCACGTAATCGGCGCCGTAATAGGCTGCCGAGCGGCGTTCGGCCGATTCTACCAGCAGCGGGTCATCCTCGCCCGCGACCCACAACATCGGCGCACGCACGCGCTCCGGCGGATGCCAGAAGGGCGGATTGTGCTGGTACATCACGATGACCGATTCAGGGCCCAGCCGGGGTTGGATCTCGGACAAGGGAACCGCCGCTTTTGGCCCGACCAGGAAGCGGACGGCGCTGCCTGGTGCATCTCGTTTCATCGGTGTCGCGTCCCACGTGAGCAGCATCAGCAGCACGCCCCAGGGATCATACGCGATCAATTTGAGCAAGCCATCTTTAAACATACTGTGCGAAACCCACGGCGCGACCAATATGGCAGCCGGTAGATCGTCGTCCACGTATTTTAGATACCATTGGGTCAGCGCGCCCCCCATGCTGTGTCCCATCAACACAGGCGGCCGCTCGTGTCGCGCCATCTCGGCTTTCAAGAAACCCAGGTAATAATCCAACGTGCAGCGGGGGATGGGCCGCTGGGTGGGCGAAGCAGCGTGCCCGGGTAGGCTGTGGGCGTGGGTTTCCCACCCCCACTCGGCGAACAGCGCTTGCCAGAGTTCCCAGCACCAGGCGCCGTGCCACATCCCGTGTTGCATCACGATGGGCGTCTCGAAACGCCGGTCGCGGGGGGTATAGACGATGCGCTCAATGCCGTCTTCAATTGTGCGAGTCCGGATGTAAGTCTCCGTTTCGGCGACCTCAGAATCGACCAGGCCGGGCGACGCCGCGTTGACCGGCGTCTGAAACGCCGGTTGGGCGTCTCCGCGGATCAATTGCCACAGAGCCCACGCCTGCTGCGTCAGGATGTAACCCGTCAGCCCACCCAGGCCCAACCCTAACCAGAAGCGATGATCCTTTACGTATACGTATTGTTTTTGTTCCATCATTTATCCCTTCTGAATTATCCTACTTGTTCATGATCGTTATTGGCGGGGAAGATCACATCCTCCCTCCCGGCCAATTTATCCTGGATACGCCGGGCGACGATGTCCAGATGTCTGGGTTTGTGCACGAAATCCAGGTCGTCGGTGCGGATGGTCAGCACGGGGCATAGATCGAAGGTGTCCATCCACTCGTCGTAGAACGTCTCCAGGAGCGACAGGTACTCGGACGTGATGCCGCTTTCGATTGAGCGGCCCCGGCTGTGGATGCGCTCAATCAGCACCGGGACCGGTGCACGCAGATAAAGGAGCAGGTCGGGCTGTGGCAGGCTTTGGATGATCAGATCGAAGACGGCCTGATAGGCCTTGTAATCCCGCTCGCTCAAATTGCCCAGGTGGTGGAGCGCGCGGGCGAAGATGTAGGCGTCCTCGTAGATGCTGCGGTCGGCGATGGCGGACGCCGGATCGTTGGCTAACATCAGGTGTTGGCGGGCCCGATGACCGAGGAAGAAGATCTGTAGGTGAAAGGACCAGCGGCGCATATCGGCGTAGAACTCTGCCAGGTAGGGATTGTCGCTCACCGACTCGAAGGCGGCATGCCATCCCAGCTTGGCGCCGACGCGCTCGGTCAGCGAGGTCTTGCCCGTGCCGATGTTGCCCGCCACGAGGATCAGGTGTTTGGCCATTCTTCGCTCCTTATTGGGTATAGAGTGTTTTAAATAATTCCTGTAGCCCCCCGTGCCGAGGACGGGCCTCTGAGCGAATTTTTTAATAGTCTCTATGGGGCGGCGACCGAGAAATTTTTACTGCTCGCCGTGCGCTCGCCGGGTTGATGCTAATCGCGCCGGTTGATCTCGCATTCATGCTTCTCCAAAGATCTTCAACCACGCCTCGACCTCCTCGGCCGACAGTTGGCCTTTGGGCTTGTCCAGTTCTTCATCCGACGCTTCGTCTAATCCGCTCGCCTGGCGCTTGTCCCGGGAGGCGTTGAGCACGTGGGCGAACGTGTCGGAACGCACCACCTGCGCCCGCCGTGACTGGGCCGCGGCGACCACCTCCCGGTCCGAGGTCACCACCGTCAGGCGGCGCGGGTGGCGCGCCCGGCGGATGCGCTCGCACAGGATCGCGTCGGCGGTGCGCCCGCTCGGGGCGAACACCACCTCCACGCCGCCGCCGGAGAGCGCCGAATGACCGCCGGGCAGCCCGCGATCGAAGACCACCGTGATTCGCTGGCGCGTGCGGGCGGCGTAAGTGCGCAACCGCGCCGTCAGTTTGGCCTCGTCGTGGGGATCGTCCAGGCTAATGTCGGGCAGGCGTCCGATGAGATTGTGTCCATCTATCAGGATTGGCATGGGTTGGTATATCGGTAGACTGGTAAATTGGAACGATGTGTCTTACAAATTGTACCGGAAAATGTGTTCTGACGCCAGTGGCAGAACCGCTCATTCACATCACATCACATCACATCACATCGGAATAGGCACACGACTGGAAGGCTGAGCCAGACAATAAGATACGGGTGTGTTTCATTTGGGGCCAAGTTCGTAGTAGGCGATTTATCGCCGTAAAAGCGCGCTGAAGCCGCTATCTAGCGCACGCACTACAAACAGCACTCAAAGCATTTGGGTTCTCTGGGATTTCGCATGGCGAGACCCTAAAGGTTTTGCTCAAGGCCGCGCAAACAACGTTTTTGCCTTAAACAATGACCTTTTTCCATCAAAACCAGCGCAGAAACCTTTAGGGTCTATGATGGG
>DAOTUC010000295.1:0-8755 GCA_034437315.1 Anaerolineae bacterium | reverse complement strand
TAGAACAGCAGTTTTCAAGAAAACGGCTGTCAGAAGGCCTATTTGTCGTCAAAATCGCCGTTTCGAGCACAGAACTGGAAGCTATGAGCACAATCGAAATGGCTATATTCGTGTCAAGTGACCCACTAGATGAGGCGGAGGCGGCGAACTTTGAGTTCTTGGAGCAAGTTGCAAAAGGAGAGAATACTGATCTTGAGGTAGCGGGGAGAGCGATGCTGGCGACACATCCAGAGCCAGAGGTTTTTCGATACGTGGTAGAAGCAATAATGGAGGAAGAGCAGCCTGGTGATCCAGCGATGAGTGATGAATCACGTGGATTAGCCTTCTTATACCTCAAGACCGTACTAGATGCAATGATCGCTAGTTTGGCTCATCCTCATTCGTCTAACTGAGTGAGAAGAAGAACGATGGTAGCGACTTGAGGAGGCGAAATGTTGGGCAAAACAAAAATAGCGGCAATCCAAATGGATGCAAATTGTGCGCCGACATCTGAGCGTCTCCAGCGAGCAGAACGATTGATCAAGCAGGTTATTCCGTCAAGAGTTGACTTGGTGGTTTTGCCCGAATTATTCAACACAGGTTACGGGTATACAACCGAGAATTTTCAACGAGCCGAACACATCAGTGGACAAACTGTAACCTGGCTAAAAGAGACTGCGGTTCAGCATCATATTCACCTAGCCGGCAGTTTGATGCTGGTAGATGAACAAGAGATTTATAACGCCTTGCTTTTGTTTGCGCCAGATGGGCGTATGTGGCGTTATGACAAAAGTTACCCTTGGGCCTGGGAACGGGCCTATTTTCGAGGTCGGGAAGGAATAACCGTTGCTGAAACCGATTTGGGGGATATCGGTTTACTGACTTGTTGGGATGCAGCGCATCGTGATTTGTGGCGACAATATGCTGGTCGGGTCAATCTAATGATCATCAGCAGTTGTCCACCGGATATCACAAATCCCACCTTCATTTTTGAGAACGGAGATAAGGTGACTTTCGACGATTTCGGAAAAGTCGGGAGGTTGTTAAAGAACACGGGAGAGCGATTATTTGGAGAGATGGTCAATCAACAAACAGCCTGGTTGAGCGTTCCGGCAGTGCAGACCGTGGGATGCGGTCATATTCAGACAGCGATCCCGAATGGCTTATTATCGTTAATCTCCTATCTGCCGGTTGCGCCCAGGCTGATCAAGTATTTGCCGCAAGGAAATAGCATCCAGCTCGCGTGTGATTTTATTCAAGGTTGCAAGATTGTTGATGGGAAGGGTAACGTCCAAACAGAGTTAGAGCAGGCCCAAGGAGAAACATTCACGATGGCCGAAGTGATTGTGCCGGACAAAAAAGCAGAACCGGATCGTCCTCAACCAAAGTCTCTTTTGCCTAGAATAGCCTACCTTTCATCAGACGCGGTGTTGCCGTTGTTGATGCTTCCAGTTTATCGTCAAGGTGTGCATCGGGTTTTTGCAAGAGAATGATGGGCCGGGGTAACCCCAAAGATCTGCTCAACAAGTCGTTGTAATGGCTGCGGATGTGAAGGAGTGATCGGGCTTTGCTGAAGGAGCCAATTGGACATTCTGTCATTGCTTCAAAAACGGGTGATTATGTGATTCGGACAGAAAATTTGAGTAAACACTTCAATGTCACACTCGCCGTGGCCAACCTGACGATGGAGATTGCGCGGGGCGAGGTCTTCGGTTTTCTCGGTCCCAACGGGGCGGGGAAGACGACGACGGTGCGCATGTTGGCCGCCCTGATTGCGCCGACCGACGGCGCGGCGTGGGTCAACGGACATCGCGTTGGCGCAGACGACCAGGCGGTGCGCGCCAGCATCGGCCTGCTAACCGAGACCCCCGGCCTCTACCCGCGTCTCAACGCCAAACAGAACCTGAACCTGTTCGCCCGCCTGCACGGCGTCGACGACGCGCCGGGGCAAGTGCGCAAGTACCTGACGTTGCTGGGGCTGTGGGAACGGCGCAACGAGCCGGTAGGCGGCTTTTCCAAGGGCATGCAACAGAAACTCGCCATTGCCCGCGCGCTGCTCCACGAGCCGCCGGTGCTCTTTTTGGACGAGCCGACCGCGGCGCTCGATCCCGAAGCGGCGCGGGTGGTACGCGAGTTTGTCGAAACGCTCAAGGGTCAAGGGCGCACGATCTTTATCTGCACCCACAACCTGAGTGAGGCCGAGCGCTTGTGCGACCGCGTGGCGGTGATCAAGCAGCGGCTGATCCGCGTCGATTCGCCCGAGGCGTTACGGCGTGGGATGTACGGTCAGTCGGTGCGGGTGCGCTTGCAGACGACCCCGCCTGGCCTGACCGACGCGCTCGAGGCGCTACCCTTCGTCGAGGCGGTCTCGCCGATAGAGGGCGGTGTGCGCGTCTCGCTGGACGACCCCGAAACCCACAACCCGGCCCTGGTCCATGCGCTGGTGACGGCGGGTGCGGCGGTCCAGTTCGTGGAACGGGAGACGCAATCGTTGGAACAGATCTATTTCGACCTGCTGCGCGAATCGGAGGCGGGGGTATGAACGAGAGACGAATCCGGGCCATCGTGCGCAAAGAGTGGCTCGACATGGGCAAGAACAAGATGGTGCTGGTGATGATGGGCCTGTTGCCGGTGTTGATGGTCGGCATGATCGTTGGCACGGCCTGGTTTATGGCGCGCGCGCCAGACGAGGATTTCACGAACGGCGATCTTGCGCTGCCGCCCGAGCTGGCCCACCTCGACGGCAAGACCGGCACGATGGTGCTGCTGAATGACCAGTACATGTTCTATCTGTTGCTGATTCCCCTGGCGCTGCCGGTGTACGTCGCGGCCTACAGCATCATCGGGGAAAAGGAGAAGCGCAGCTTGGAACCACTGCTGGCGACGCCGATCAGTACGGCCGAGTTGCTGGTCGGTAAGGTGATCGTCGCGGCGGCTCCGGCGGTACTCCTGACCTGGTTGAGCTTTGGGCTGACCACTGTGGGCATATACCTGGTCGCCAGCCCGGTGGTCTTTGCGGCGTTGGTGCGCCCGGTATGGACGTTGAGCATGGCGTTGCTTGGCCCCTTGTTCGCGATGCTCTCAACCTCGTGCGGCGTGATCGCCTCGTCGCGGATCAACGACCCGCGCGCGGCGCAGCAGGTGACGGCGCTGTTTATCGTGCCGCTGATCGGCGGCAGCATGGCGGTGTTGACCGGCAAGATCTACCTCGATCCCGAAATGATCGTGTGGGCCACGGCGGCGATCGCGATGCTCAACGTAGGCGTCCTGTGGCTGGCGGTGCGGCTCTTCCAGCGCGAGACGATCTTGACCCGTTGGAAATGAGAGACCGTGTTGTATCTTCTCAATTACACGGGGATATGTAGGGCGGAAGGCATACCACCTTGATTTCCCCCCATTTTTTGAGAAGATACACAGCGTTTGTTTTAAGGGGGAGGCATAGGGATAGATGCACAAAACGGGACTGATTCTCATCTGGCTCCTGGTATCCATACTGGCGACGGCTTGCGGGGCGGCGTCCAGCGCGACCGGCGAAGAAGCAACGCTCGCGTTGACCGAGTGCCAACTCAGCACGCCGGGCGTCGACGTGACCGTGAACGCGCGCTGCGGCTCTCTCGCCGTGCTGGAGAATCCAGCCGATCCGGAGGGACGACAGATCGTGTTGAACGTCGCCGTCGTGCCAGCGGTGTGGCGTGCGTCACAGCCCGATCCGCTCTTTGTCCTGGCGGGCGGGCCGGGCCAGGCAGCCGTGGAAATCTATCCCGCGTTGGCGCGCAGCTTTTCCAGCGTTCACCAGGCGCGTGACATCGTGTTGGTGGACCAACGCGGCACGGGGCGATCTCACCCGCTGACTTGCGATCTGCCCGAAGACGAAGACGTCGAGAGAGAAGCGGTGATCGCAGCGTTGCGGGCCTGCCCGGACACGCTCGACGCCGATCTGCGCTTCTACACCACTGAGATTGCCATGCGCGACCTCGAGGCCGTGCGCGAGGCGCTGGGTTACGAGCGGGTCAACCTCTACGGCGCATCCTACGGTACGCGCGCGGCGCTCACTTACCTGCGCTTGTTCCCCGAACGTGTGCGGAGCGTGGTGTTAGACGCTGTGGTCAGTTCGGATTACCGCCTGTTCCTGAACACGGCCCGGGACGCCGACCGGGCTTTGGGCCTGCTGTTCGCGCGTTGCGAGGCCGACGCCGCTTGCAACGAGGCCTTCCCCGATGCGCGCGAGGGGTTCGCGGCGCTGCTCGCCCAGCTGGAGGCGGAACCGCTCGCCACGACCATTCCCGATCCGGTGAGCGCCGAACCCATCACCGTGACGCTCGATCGCGCCGATCTGCTCGATCTGACTTTTCCATTGCTCTACACGCCGGAAATCGCCGCCTTGTTGCCGCTCGATTTTCAGCAGGTGGGCGACGGCAACCCGGCGCCCTTGTTGGCGCAGGTGGATGCGATGGACGCGGGTCTCTACCTGGGTATGTTTTACGCTGTCGCTTGCACGGAGGATGCGCCGTTCATCGACGCGGTGGAGGCCGCGGCCCTGGCCGAGGGCGCGCTCTTTGGCGACCGCACCGAGATGTTGCGCGACGTCTGTACCGCGTGGCCGCGCGGCGCGCTCTCTGCAGATTGGGATGCGCCGGTGGTCTCGGACGCGCCGGTGTTGCTGCTCTCCGGGGAGGCGGATCCGGTGACGCCGCCGCACTACGCCGCGCGGGTCGCCGAGACGCTGCCCAATAGCTTGCACGTCGTTGGGCCGGGGATGGGCCACGGTTTGATGGGACGCGGTTGCATCAATACGCTGGTAGCCGACTTTATCGCCGCCGCCTCCGTGAGCGATCTGGATGCTGCGTGCGTACAACAGATCGCCCCGCCGCCGTTCTTTACCAGCCCGACAGGGCCGCGGCCATGATCTCAGGAGCAGAAGGATGATCCAAGTCGCCAATCTACATAAATCTTTCGGCGAGGTGCACGCCCTACGCGGGGTGACGTTTCACGCGCCCGATGGGTGGATCACCGGCCTACTCGGTCCCAACGGCGCGGGCAAGACGACGACGTTGCGCGTGCTCTACACACTGCTCGCGCCCGACGCCGGAGAGGCCGTCGTGGACGGTTTCGACGTGCGCACGCAAGCGCTCCAGGTTCAGGAGCGCATTGGCGCGCTGCCCGACGCGCGCGGCGTCTACCCCCGACTCACCGCGCGGGAGAACGTGCGCTACTATGCTCGTCTGCACGGGATGATGGGGCATGCGCTCGAAACTCGCATCGACGCGCTGATAGACTTGCTCGATATGCACGCCATCGCCGAGCGGCGCGCCGACGGTTTTTCCACCGGCGAGCGACTCAAGGTCGCCATCGCCCGCGCCATCGTTCACGATCCCGCGAACGTACTGCTCGACGAGCCGACCAGCGGCCTCGACGTGATGAGCACGCGCGCGATGCGGGATGTCATTCGTCGCCTGCGGGACGAGGGGCGGTGCGTGCTGTTTTCCAGTCACATCATGCAGGAGGTCGCCGTGTTGTGTGACCACATCGTCGTCATCGCCAAGGGGAAGGTGGTCGGCGCGGGTTCGCCGGACGAGTTGCGCCGTATCGCTAACACGGATAATCTCGAAGACGCCTTCGTCGACATCATCGGCACGGAGGAGGGCCTGGAATGATGAGCGGTGTGACCGTCGTGTTCCTCAAAGAGTTGGTGGATAATCTCCGCGACCGTCGTTCGCTGCTTAGCACGCTGGGTTACGCCCTGCTTGGCCCCGGCATCATTCTGCTGTTGATCGTAGTGATGGGCAATATCTTCAGCGAGGAGATGGAAAAGCCGCTGGAGTTGCCGGTCAGCGGGCGGGAGAACGCCCCGGCGTTGGTGCAGTACCTGGAACAGCGTAACGTCGTCCTCGAGGAAGCGCCGGCCGACCCGCGTGAAGCGGTGCGCAACGGCGACGTGGATGTGGTGTTGATCATCCCTGATGATTATGGCGAGGACTTCGACGCGGGCCAAACGGCCACGGTGCAGATCGTGACGGATAGCTCTCGCACGTCGGCGATGCCCAACGTGCGACGCGCGCACAATTTGGTGGAGCAATATGCCCGGCAGATCGGCGCGCTGCGGCTGCTGGCCCGCGGCGTCAGCCCAAGCGTGGTCAACGCGGTGAACGTGGAGGCGGTGGACGTCTCGACGCCCCAGAGTCAAGCGCTCATCTTCCTCAATATGTTGCCGTACTTTCTGGTGATGGCGGTCTTTCTGGGCGGGGCGACGGTCATCATCGACATGACCGCGGGCGAGCGCGAGCGTAACTCGTTGGAACCGTTGCTGATCAACCCCATCGAACGGTGGAAACTGGTGCTGGGCAAGTTGTTGGCTTCCTTGCCGTTCTCCATAGCGACCCTCGCGGTCTCGCTCGTCGCGTTCGCCGCCGTGTTCAACGTCTTTCCGGTCGAGCGCTTTATGGGGATGCGGTTGAGCGTCGATGTGCTGGCGCTTCTCAACATCTTCTTCATCTGTCTGCCGATGGTGTTGTTGGCCGGGGCATTGCAGATGATCATCGCCACGTTCACGCGCACGCACAAGGAGGCGCAGAGTTACGTGAATTGGTTGCCGCTCATCCCTGCCTTGCCGGGAATGGCGCTGGCCTTTCTGCCGGTCAAGCCGACGGTGTGGGCGATGCTCATCCCGACCTTCGGGCAGCAGATGCTCATCAATCAGTTGATGCGCGGTGAAGTGGTCGACGCTGTACACGTGCTCGTCTCCACCGTGTCCACGTTGCTCGTCTCCGTGGCGCTGGTGCTCGTCGCCATCCGTATGTACGGCCGGGAGGATATTCTCTTTGGAAAGAAGTGACGTGTTGCCTTTTCCACTTGACGAGAGTCCATTCCATAGTTGGGGGGCGTCAATGGAGGAAGGAAGGAAAGGAAGGATCGGTTACGTCTCTTGAAGCGAAGCCGAGGATGGCGAATGTGTGTTGTGGGGGGGGCGTAGGTGGAGAGGATGAGATCACCGAAGCGGTGGCCGTTCCATTTCAGTCTATTCGCCTGTCTCCAGTTTGTGGTGTTGACCTTGGCAGCGATGCTCGTTTATCCAGGTGGCTCGATGGTTGATCCAGACGGCAGCGGGTATTCGTTCTTTCGGGCGTTTTTCAGCGAGTTGGGGATGACGGTGACCGATGGCGGACGTCCAAACCTGCCATCGGCGCTTTTGTTCGTCGTTGCGTTGACGATGGCGGGGGGCGGATTGATCGTATTCTACGTAGCGACGCTCCGATTTTTCCGACGACCTCGCCTGGCGCGCGCGCTGAGCGTTGTGGGGTCGATCTTCGGGGTGATCTCAGGGGGCGCATACGTCGGGATTGCCTGGACGCCGGTGAACCTGTTCAGGGATGCGCATTACGACTTTGTCCTGCTGGCGTTTCGCACGTTTCTGATCGCCGCACTCTGCTACGCCATAGCGGTCTTTGTGAACCGCTCGTACCCCAATCGGTATGGGGTGGTGTACGTCCTGTTTGCGGCGATGTTGGCGGGATACATCGGGTTGTTGACCCAGGGGCCGGGATTGGAAACGACGGAGGGGATCGTCGTCCAAGCGCTAGGGCAGAAGATCATCGCCTATGCGGCGATAGGATGCACGTTAGTGCAGAGTTGGGGGGCTTTACGACAGGAAGGGTAGGAAGGCGCGGCTCCCCAATGGTTTGAAAAGTGGGCAAGGAGGCGACTGTCCAATGACTGTCAAACGACAATGAGAAAATTACACATCGTCGTCGCGATGGCGCTGGGAGTGGGGATGACCGCCCTCGTCGCGACCCTCGCGTCGGCGGCGCCGGATCGGTCCGAACAGGTCTGGGATAGTGGGCGTCGGGAGGCGGGATGGGCGCAGAGCGTCGTCACCGCTGACGCCGGTCTGGGTCGTTGCACGGACAACCTTTCCCCCTGCCGCGCTATTCAATACACCGCCGGACGGGGCGTAGGGGCCGGAGAGGCCAGTCTGACAGTGACCAAGCATGCCCATCCGAATCCGGTCCAGGCGGGCGCGCGGTTGACCTACGTCATCCAGGTGAGCAACACTTGCGACGTAGGCTTGCAGGCCACGATCACGGACGTTTTGCCGTCATCCGTCGTCCCGGTCAGTGGGACGGTGTGGCTGCCTGGCGGGAGAGTAGGCATCACGTGGACATCGTTCATCAGTCCATTCGGCGTCTGGTCCCGGAAATTCTTCGTCACCGTCCCCCGTGATTTCGTCGGGACGTTGACCAATGTGGTGCGGGTCGCAACGGAACAGGGCGCGACGGGCGTGTATACCACGACGACGCCCGTTCTTCACTGGCTCTATTTGCCGCTGGTGATACGCGCCTCCGCGCCTCAGCCTTACACTTGTCCCACGACCTCGGGCAATGTCTACAGCGCAGGTATCGCCAAACAGTATGATCAGGATGACCCGGTTCGACCGGCGTACAATCACGCCGACAAGAACCTTTCGCTGCGCGGCTATGGGCCCAATCCGGGGACCGATTTCCGGCGCGAGTTGGTGGATTACGGTTCGGACGATCCGACCATGCCTCCGCAATTCGCTGCCCTATTCCAACCTCACCGTGTTCCTAACTTGCTGGGTTTTTACCGGGTCAACAACTGGCATTGGGCTCCGTCACCGGAACCGGGCAGCCGGGGCGATCCGATCACGACCTGGCCCGTCACCGCCTTGGGCCTGGAGACGACGCCGGGTGAGACGTTGTTCGTTCCCCAGTCCGGTTACGAGATCGGAGGCGGGATGGAAGTGATCGTGCTCTTCGCCGAT
>DAOTUC010000294.1:0-18250 GCA_034437315.1 Anaerolineae bacterium | reverse complement strand
GGTCAGCGCCGCGACCTGCTGCTCAGTGCGCTGCTGCGCCTTGGTCAGATCGTGAATTTCTGCCCTTAACTCGTCAAAATCTTGACGACGCACAGCCAGTTGATCCCGTAGGTCCCTTTGCACCATGTCCATCAACCTGAGCAATGGCATTTGAAGTTCCTGTGGCAAATCTTGGATGATCGAGATGTAGTTCATATCAACGCCTCCTAAGATTATTATACTTTATTATCTCTATTTTGAAAAGATTTCACGTGCTCCTCGCCTGATGGTCGGGCAAAGGTAGGGGAATCTGAATTTTGCTTCCTTTTGTGAGAAATTGAAATGACACCATTCGTTTTAAGGTAATCACTCCGAACAAGGCTTGTGCATTGCAACAGATTATGCTATAATCCGCCCGCTCAGGTATCCCCCCCTACATATAGGGGTTTTACTTATTCACCCCCCTATGACTAGCGCTTTCACCCTCTTTCTAAGCAAGAAAGCGATGAGGTATCAGCTCAACGAGAAGAAACGGGGTTTTCCCAACTTTTTGAGGTGGTACGCGATGAGCATCTCGTTTCCGATGTTTAAAGCTCGCCTCAATGCGTTGAGCTACATCGCTATAAGGAAAGCCGATGCGGAGATGATGAGCGGCGGGGATCTGCGGGGATCTAAAGAAAGGTGGACGTTATGAAATGTCCGTATTGCGACAGTGACGATACGCGCGTGATCAATACAAGGCGGAATGAAAGAGGGGTGCGCCGGCGGCGCGTGTGCCAATCGTGCGATCAGCGCTTTAGTACGATGGAACGGCCGGTCTTAAACACCCCACTGGTCGTTAAAAAGGACGATCACAGAGAAACGTTCAGTCGCGAGAAACTACTCATAGGTCTGCGAACAGCTTGCGCCCGTCGGCCGGTCTCGGCCGACGATCTGGAACGATTGGTCGATCACGTGGAACACGCCATCTCCCAGATGGGCAAGATGGAGATATCGAGTCACGTCATTGGGGATCTGACGATCAAGGAGTTGAAGGAACTCGATCCGGTTTCTTACATCCGTTATGGCATTATCTATCTGGGTCTGGAGGATCTGGATGCAGTGCGAGCCGAGATCGACCGGTTGCTAGAGGAGAGCAAGAAAGAAAAAGTTTAAGTCGAGAAAGGGGCGGAGTCACTTTCTATGGAGGGTCTTGATGAATAACACCGTGAAATCGACGACGGTTTCAGTCGCTAACGCTACGGAGAGCGAGATTGAAATTGACGAAAACGCCCTCGCCGTCTTGAAACGTCGCTATTTACGCAAGGGCGAGAATGGACAACCGGCCGAGACGATAGAGGGCATGTTTCACCGCGTGGTCTCCCACGTCGCCGCCGTGGAGGAGGCCTGGGGCGAGGACACATCGAAAATTGAAGCGCTATTTTATGATACGATCACCCAATTTCGCTTTATGCCCAATTCACCTACATTCACCGGGGCCGGGACGCCGTTGGGCCAATTGGCCGCCTGCTTCGTCCTGCCCATCTCCGACGATATGGGCCGTGATGACGAGGGTATCTTCCAGACGCTGCGCGATGCGGCGCTCATCCAGCAAACCGGCGGGGGGACAGGTTTCGCTTTCTCTCGACTCCGGCCGAAGGGCGCGCTCGTGCGCAGCAGCGGCGGGCAGGCGACCGGGCCGGTGGGCTTTATGCAGGTTTTCGACGTCGCTTCGGGCATCGTCAGCCAGGGAGGGGCCAGGCGGGGGGCCAATATGGCGGTGCTGCGGGTAGACCATCCCGATATTGAAGAATTCATCCATTGCAAGCGCAACGAGCACGCGATCACAAATTTCAACATCTCGGTTGGCATGAACGACGCCTTTATGCAGGCGGTAGAGGTGGATGAGGACATCGACCTGATCAACCCCCAGGACAGCGAGGTGTGGAAGACGGTAAAAGCGCGCCAGATATTCGACGCCATCGTCTCTGGAGCCCATCGCAACGGCGAACCGGGCATGCTGTTTCTGGACACCGCCAACCGGGAGAATCCATGCCCCCACCTGGGCGATTACGAGGCGAGCAATCCGTGCGGAGAGCAATATCTGCTCCCCTACGAGAACTGTTGCCTGGGATCGGTGAATCTGGCCCGACACGTGACGTATGGGCATAACGGATGCGCGGCGCTAGATTGGGACAAGCTACGCGAGACGGTCGAGCGGGCGACCCGCTTCCTGGACGACGTGATCGACGCCAATGCGTACGTGCCAGCCGTGCCGCAACTGGAGCGGGCGGCCCATCAAACCCGGCGAATCGGCCTGGGCATCATGGGGTTGGGAGATTTGCTCTACCACTTGCGCGTACGATATGGCAGCGAGGAGGCCCAAGAACTCGCGGCCCAGGTGATGGCCTTCATTCGCTACCACGCGATGCGGGCCAGCATCAGCCTGGCGAAAGCGCGCGGTCCATTCCCGGCGATCGAGGGCAGCATCTACGACCCGGTCGACTTACGATGGACGCCTCCCCAGCCGATAGCACCCTACAAGCGCCTGGAGAAATGGGGACGTCCGCCCCTGGACTGGGACGCCATCGTCCATGGCATAGAGCGCCACGGCATCCGCAACGCAGCCCAGACGACGGTGGCGCCGACCGGCACCGTCGCGACTGTCTCCGGATGCGAGGCGTATGGTTGCGAACCGGTCTTCGCTCTGGCTTACGTGCGCCACGTCAACGACAACGGGCAGGATCTGGAATTACGTTACGTTAGCCCCCTCTTCGCTCAAGCGCTGGCGGAAGCGGGGCTGGATGAAAAGACTCGGGAGGAAATTTTCCAGCAGGTGACGGAGACAGGCAGTTGCCAGACGATAGACGCCGTGCCAACTGCCGTGCGAGAGACTTTCGTCGTCTCCGGCGACATCACGGCAGAGGAGCACGTGCGTATGCAGGCGGCGCTGCAAGCCTTCGTCGACAGCTCCATCTCCAAGACGGTCAATTTTCCCGCGTCGGCGACCTCCGAAGACGTCGCGCGCGCGTTCCAATTAGCCTGGAAATTGGGCTGCAAAGGGCTGACCGTCTACGTCACCGGTTCGCGCGAGAAAGAGGTCCTGGAAACGGAGGAGACGCGAAAGGTCAAGCGACAGGGTCTCCAGGCCACGAGAATGCCCGCCAAAGTACGGCCTCGACCCCGCGCGCTGGCGGGCCAGACCTATCGCTTGAGCACACCGCTGGGCGCCGCCTATACCACCGTCAACACCAACGGCGACGGCGAGCCGTTCGAGGTCTTCTTGAACGTGGGAAAGGCCGGTTCCGACACGGCGGCGGTAGCCGAGGCAATCGGGCGCTTGATCTCGCTCGTGTTGCGCATCCCCTCCCCCCTTTCCGCCACGCGGCGATTAAAACAGGTCGTGCGCCAGTTAAAGGGAATCGGCGGCGGGCATGCGTTGGGATTTGGGCGCGACCGTGTGCGCAGCCTTCCCGACGGCGTCGCGCAGGTCTTGGCCGAGCACCTGGGAATCGCCGATCCGCTGCCCACCCTGGACGGTCGAGCGCAAATCGAGCAACTGGCCCTGTTTCCCACGGGCGACTTATGCCCCGAATGCGGACACGCCGCCCTGGTCAATACCGAGGGCTGCCGGCGATGTTATATGTGTGGATATAGCGAGTGCTAGACCCATTCGCCTGACCCGTACAAGCCATAACCAAGTTGCAAAATTCCCTCACGGCCACTTGAAGATATTATCGTTTTAGTGTAAAATATATTTACGGTATTCTCTAGGATTTTGTCGGAAAGAGATGCAAAGGACTTCGGTAGTCTCCCCAGAAGCTCTACCGGGCGATTTTGAAGCGATTTTGCATTTTGATCCGCATAAACGGCTCGATTGAGACTACCGAAGTCTGGATTCGCTTATGCTAGAAGGAGGTGATGCGTCGAGAAGATATATAGATAGGAAAGTTTCCTGTACGATTGCTATATGTTTAGACCAACTATCTAAATAGGAGGAGAACTATGCTTAGCAAGAAATTGTTTACCCTCGCTACCCTGGTCATGGTAATCAGCATGTTGGTGGCGTCCTGCGCGCCAGAACCAGAGGTCATTGAGCGAACCATTGAGGTAGAGGTGGAGCGAACGGTTGAGGTCGAAAAGATCGTCGAGGTCGAGGTCGAAAAGACGGTTGAGGTCGAGGTCGAAAAGATCGTCGAGCCGGAGCCTGAGGTCGTAGACCGCAAGGGCGCTTGGGTGGACACCGTGATTATGTCGGAAGAGCCCTCGTCCGATTCCGCTGTGACGCGACTCGAAACCGGCGACATCGACCTGTATGCGTACAGCCTTTCCGAACCTGCGCTTGCGCAGAGGATCTACGATTCCGACGCTCTGGAATACGCGACGTCGTACGGCAGCTACAACGAATTAACCTTCAACACCTCCGGCCCTGAGTTCGAGGACGGTCGGCTCAACCCCTTCTCGTCGCCGCGCATCCGCGAGGCGATGAACTGGCTGGTGGACCGCACGTACATCGTGGAGGAGATCTCGGGCGGTATGGCCGTGCCACGGTTTACGCCCATCGGCTTTGCCTCGAATGATACGGCCCTTCTGGCGGACGTCATCTCGGCGATTGAGCTGACGTATGCATATGACATGGATAAAGCCGAGGCGGTCGTCACCGAGGAGATGGAAGCCCTGGGCGCCGAGTTGGTAGACGGCGTATGGACCTACAACGGCGAACCGGTGGAGATCATCGGGCTGATTCGTGTGGAGGATGAGCGCACGGAGATCGGCGACTACTTCGCCAACCAGCTGGAAGATATCGGCTTCACCGTGCAGCGCGATTATAAGACGTCGGCCGAAGCCTCTACCTGCTGGATCAGCACCCACCCGGACGAGGGATGCTTCAGCTACTACACCGGCGGTTGGGTGAGCACCGCCATTAGCCGTGACGCTGGCGACAACTTCTCGTTCTTCTACACGCCCGATGGCTACACCGGCGTACCGCTGTGGGACAACTACACGCCCACCGAGGAGTTCTACCAACTCGCGCGCGACCTGAGCAATAACAACTTCAACACGATGGAAGAACGTCGAGATATGATGGCGCAGGCGATAGAGTGGGCCCTCGAGGACTCGGCGCGGGTATGGCTGAAAGACGACACCGGCATCGGGCCATATCGATCCGAACTCGCGATAGCGTCCGACCTATCGGGTGGCATCTACGGTTGCCATATGTGGGCGCTGACGCTGCGCCACAAGAACCAGGTCGGCGGTTCGGTCAACATCGCTATGCCCAGCATGATGACACAGCCGTGGAACCCTGTCGCGGGCTCTAACTGGGTCTACGACATGATGCCAATCCGCGGCATCGGCAGCAATGCTGTAATATACGATCCCTACACCGGATTACTCCGCCCGCTGCGCCTTGAGAGCGCGGACGTATACATCGAGGAAGGGTTACCGGTAGGGCAGACGCTCGATTGGGTCAACCTGGAGTTCGTGGGTGAGAACGTGGTTCCGGACGATGCCTGGGCAGATTGGGACGCCGAGAACCAGGTCTTCGTCACGGCAGGCGAGAAGTATACGGAGACGGAGACCGCCAAAGCCAAGGTCGTTATGTATTACCCCGACGACTTCCTAGATACAGTGAAATGGCACGATGGCAGTTCCTTCACACTGGCGGACATGGTGTTCTCCGTCATTCTGCTGTTCGATCGGCCAAACGAGGCCAGCCCGGTCTACGACTCGGCCGCAGTGGGCTCTTTCACCTCTTTCATGCAGGCCTTCAAGGGCTGGCGCATCGTCTCCGAGGACCCTGTCGTGATCGAGTACTACACCGACGCCTACAGCCTTGACGCCGAGAACAACGTCACCAACTTCCGAGCGATGTATCCTGGCCTAGGCGGTATGTACGATCAGGGATCGGGCGCTTGGCACAATATGGCGCTGGCGTGGCTGGCAGAGGAGAACGGCGAGCTGGCCTTCTCTGACAGCAAGGCGACTGATCTGGAAGTCGAGCACATGAGCTTCATCGGCGGCCCGAGCCTAGAGATCTTCGAGGCGAAGCTGGAACAGGCGATGGAAGAGAACTTCATCCCCTACGAGGCCACGCTGAGCCAATACCTCTCGGATGGAGAGGTTGAGGCGCGTTACGAGAATCTCAACGAGTGGTATGGCCGGCGCGGGCACTTCTGGCTCGGCACCGGGCCGTTCTTCCTGCAGCGGGTCTTCCCCGTCGAGGGGACGCTGATCCTGCAGCACAACCCGGACTACCCCGACATGGCGGACCGGTGGGCTGAGTTCATCGAAGCCCCCATTCCGCAAGTCGTGATGGACGGGCCGGGTCAGGTGAGCGCCGGCGAAGAGGCCGTGTTTGACGTATTCGTCGATCTCGAGGAAAACGTGCCGTATCCAGCTGAAGACATCTCCATGGTCAAGTTCCTGGTCTTTGACGCCGCTGGCGAACTCGCCTTCACAGGCGACGCCGACGCGGTCGAAGACGGCTACTGGCAGATCGTGCTGGATGCAGACATGACGTCCGAACTTGAAGCCGGATCCAACCGGGTGGTGGGGATCGTCGTTTCCAAGAACGCGCTCGTACCGGTGCGCGATGTGGTCGAGTTCGTAACCCAGTAAGCGAGATCGCTCATTGACCATCTCGGAGAGAGTCTCTCCGAGATGGCTCAAAAACCGCTTACAACCACTGCGATGTGAGGATAATCTGCCGGGAGGTGAGCCTCACTCATCTCCCGGCATTTATTCATATCGCGTGTTACTGTACACAGAGACACACGGAGAAGCCACAGAGATTATCCAAGGACACTTAAAATTCTCTGCGCCTCCTCAGTGCACCTCTGTGTCATTCATTTATGATGGGGTTAAACGCAATACGGTTTATTAAGCACTTTACAACAGTGTAGGCGAATTGGCTACAGCGCTTAACTAAACGGTATTGGGGTTAAACGCAAATATGGAAAGCGAGAACTTAGATGAGTGATACCGCGTTGGTTGGAGCTAACGAGGGAGATGCGTTGGAGGGCAAAGAGAGCCATAGTCCCAGCTCTAGCGCCATCTCTCGAGTGGCCAAATACACGCTTGTCAGACTGCTGTTTTTGTTCATTACCGTGGTGGTGGGCATCTATCTGGTCGTGATCGTCGCCAACATGGGGGGCTACGTCGACGACATACGAAGGGGAAATATCCACCAACAAGTTTCGCTAGAGATCTCCCAGGACCAGAGTCCTGAGATGAGAGCATTGAGCCTCGAGGCCAAGCAGGATCTCATCAGAGAGCGGGTCGCCATTGAGATCAAGCGCCAGGGTCTGGACCGGCCGTTTATCGTGCGCAGTTTCGACTTCCTCAGACAGGCCCTCACACTCAATCTGGGCTTCGCCTCGGATATGGTGAGCGACGCGGGGTCGAAACAGGTGAGGCTGATCCTCCTGGAACGACTGCCGCCTACTTTACTCCTGTGGGGAGCGGCAAATATCACGCTTTTCTTCGCCAGCCTTTTCTTCGGCTTAGTTCTATCCCGGAAGTATGGCAGCTTCTTGGATAGATTGACTGTCACCCTGGCCCCCTTGTCCTCCGCGCCCGCCTGGTTCTACGGCATTTTCCTGATTCTCATCTTCGCTGCATTACTACAGATCTTGCCCTTCGGGGGTATGGTGTCCGCCCCTCCTCCGGAATCAAAGATCATGTATGCGCTCAGTGTGTTAAAGCATTTGATTCTGCCGGCCTCCGCCATCGTGATCAGCTCGGTCTTTCTACAGACGTATAACTTTCGCACCTTCTTCCTGATCTACTCCAGCGAGGATTACGTGGAGATGGCGAAAGCGAAAGGACTCTCGGACCGAGAAATCGAGCGGCGCTACGTACTCAGGCCGGTGCTCCCTACAATTATCACCCAGTTTGCCCTCCTGTTGATCTACGTGTGGATGGGGGCTACCATTCTGGAAACGGTCTTCAACTGGCCCGGGCTCGGGCGGGCGCTCTATCGGGCGATTGGCCTCTTTGATACACCGGTAATCGTCGGCGCTCAGGTGATCTTCGCATATCTCCTCGCCGCCACCGTATTCTTTCTGGACATCATCTACGCCCTGGTCGATCCGAGGGTGCGAATTGGAGCGGAGGGGAGAACAAGATGAAAGCACTTCGTGAAATACTACGCTATCCGAGCGCTGTGATTGGTCTGGTGATTATCCTGATTCTCGTGGGCCTTTCAGTCTATGCGCTCGTGTCGGTGCCATATGACGAAGCGGTGCGGCTGTGGCGGGGCGGTGAAGACGTCTGGTACCATACCCCGAAGAACGCGTCGCCAGCCTGGATAAACTTATTCACAGAGAAAAAGCTTCCTCAGACGATACGCTTGAATAGTAAAGACGCTTCGATCGAGAAGATCATCGAGCCTGGCACAGGGGAGATGACGAATACCCGGTTCTCGTTCACATTCGACTACCCTTACGACGACTTCCCGCGTGAGGTCTCTCTCTTCTTTGAAGCCCCATTCGAGAGAAAGCAATCTCACGTCACAATTATGTGGTTGACTCCAGACGGCAGAGAGATTCGGGTGGCGGACAAATCGGTGGGCGCTACAGAAACCTACCGCGTCTCCCAGGATAGCAGGCTCACCCGAAGGATCGGGGGATCTGATCCGCACCGAGGCTTATTCGCCGTCGACCCCCGAGCAGAAGCGTTGGTGCCCCTGAAGGGGACGTATACGCTGCAAGTCAATGCGGTCACATTCGAGCCGGAGGCTACCGTGGATGCAGAGATCGTGATCTACGGTCAGGTCCACGGCATAGCGGGAACCGACCACCGTCGTCGGGAACTGTCGGTGGCGCTGCTGTGGGGCACCCCCATCGCGCTCGCCTTCGGCCTCCTCGCTGCCGTCGGCACCAGCCTGACCACGATGATCATCTCCGGCGTAGGCACCTGGTTCGGCGGATGGGTGGACGCGTTGATCCAACGCATCACAGAGGTGAACCTGATCTTGCCCACGCTGCCAATCCTGATTATGATCGGCACGTTCTATTCAAGAAGTATCTGGTTGATGCTCGGAGTGTTGATCCTGCTGTACATCTTCGGTGGATCAATCAAGACCTACCGGGCGATCTTTATCCAGGTCAAAGAGTCTCCGTATATCGAGGCGGCCCAGGCTTACGGCGCCAGCAATGCGCGGCTGATCTTCAGGTATCTTATTCCGCGCATCATCCCAACGCTGCTTCCCAATCTGGTCACACTGATTCCCGCTTTCGTATTCACCGAGGCAGCACTCGCGCTCCTCGGTCTGGGCGATCCGATCCTCCCCACGTGGGGCAAGGTCATCTACGACGCCTACGACTTCGGCGCGCTCTACCATGGGTATTACTACTGGATCTTGGAGCCTTCCGTCCTGCTGATGGTGACGGGACTGGCCTTTTCACTGTTAGGCTTTTCCCTCGATCGTATCTTTAACCCCAGACTGAGAGGTATGTAACACTCATGTCAGATAACGATATACTTATGCGTGTCGAAGATCTGCGGCTCTACTTCCGCACCAGAAATGGCGTGGTTCAGGCTGTCGACGGTGTGGATCTTGAGCTTGGCTATAACGAAGCAATCGTGGTGCTCGGCGAGTCGGGTTGTGGTAAGACCTCGTTGGCCAAGGCGGTTCTACGTCTGTTGCCTCGCAACGTCGATACCTATTCCGGTCACGTTTACCTGAATGACACAGACGTGATGGCCCTGGGTGATCGGGATTTTCGCCGGGACGTCCGGTGGGTCAAGATGTCCATGGTCCCGCAGGCGGCGATGAACGCCCTGAACCCCGTGCTTCGGGTGGGCGATCAGGTGGCAGAACCGATGACGGCTCACTATCTGACCGACAAAGAGGAAGCTCTGGCCCAGGCTCGTCGGATGTTCCAGCACGTCGGTGTACCGAGCGATTTCCTGCACCGCTATGCCTTCGAGTTAAGCGGCGGGATGCGGCAGCGAGTCGCGCTGGCTATGGCGCTGGTGACGATGCCCAACCTGGTCTTCCTCGACGAGCCGACGTCGGCGCTGGACGTGCTGACGCAAGCGAACATCTTCAACGTCCTCAAACAGATCAAGAATGAATTGGAGGTCAGTTTCATCCTCATCACGCACGACATCGCCACATCCAGCGAACTGGCGGACCGGGTAGCGGTTATGTACGCCGGCCAGATTGTCGAGGTAAGTCACGCAAGTCTGTTCTTTGCAGAACCGCTGCATCCTTATTCGAGGATGTTGATGGACAGTGTGCCGAGGCTGAAGGTGGAACAGGAACCGACGTTCATTACCGGTCATCCCCCAAGCTTACTTGGCCCTCCATCGGGTTGTCGATTTGCGGATCGTTGCCCGTCTAAATTCGAGAAGTGCACGGAGGACCCCCCTGTGTTCGAAGAAAAAGGGCATAGGGTCAAATGCTGGCTATACGGCTGAGTTTAGGAGTTTAGCATGTCTGTTGAGATAACAAATAGAGAAGAAGAAATCGAGAATGAGATACTGTTCGACAAGGGCGGGTACGAGAAACTAAGCGGCTCTTTGCTTTCTATCAGGGATTTGCGTGTCTGGTTCGAGATGAAGCGTTGGGGTTTCTTGCATGCCGGTTACGTGCGCGCGGTGGACGGCGTGAATTTCGATCTCCACCGGGGAGAGGCGATTGGCATCGTCGGCGAGAGCGGATGTGGAAAGACGACGTTGATGAAAACCATCTTGGGCCTCTATCAGCCGACAGAGGGGATGGTGTCCTTCGCAGGCCATGAGGTCGATACGTTTGGGACTCAAGCGTTGCAATCCTACCGTTCCAGCGTGGGCTATGTCCAACAGGACCCCTATGGCGCTTTGCCCCCTTTTATGACCGTGCAGAAAATTTTAGAAGAACCCATGCGTATTCACGGGATAAAAGATAAGCTAGAACGAGACCAGCGCATTCGCGACGCTATGTCCGAGGTCAAGATGACGCCGGTAGATGATTTCTTGAACAAGTATCCCCACATGTTGAGCGGAGGGCAACAACAGCGCGTGGTCATCGCTCGCGCTATAATCCTGGAACCGCGACTGATTGTGGCGGACGAGCCGGTCTCCATGCTCGACGCCTCCGTCCGGGTGGAGATCCTGCGATTGTTGCAGAAGTTGCAGGATTCCCACGACCTGGCTGTCATCTACATCACCCACGACCTGTCCACGGTTCGGTACTTCTCGGAATACATCTTCGTGATGTATGCCGGAAAGCTGGTCGAAAGAGCCAAGGTGAACGAATTGTTGGCCAATCCGCTGCATCCGTATACGCACGCTCTACTGGAGGCTACTCCAGACCCGGATTATCAGAATGCACTCACGCAAAAAGAGGTCCCGCCCGGAGAGCCGCCCAGCTTGGTCAATCCGCCGCCGGGGTGCCGCTTCCATCCTCGATGCCCCCATATGATAGAAGGGTTGTGTGAAGTGGAGGTCCCACCCGATTTCGAGCCAGAACCGGAGCACTTCGCCGCCTGTTGGCTTCATCGTTAAGCCCCTCCTCAATCCCCTAGTGAAACAAAAACTACATACTGTGGTTGGCTCGTACAACCACAGTATGTAGTTCACTCTTCGAGAGCGCTAAGATCTATAGTTGGAGGTTTTCGATGGGACACACGTATCCTTTGAAACTAATTATTATTGGCTTCTTTCTCGTGCTATTCGGTTTCATTGGCCCATTATTGATGATACTCGGAATCGTTGAGACCACCTTTACCTTTAGCTTTCTCTCGCACATCGCCTCAATTAGCGGTCTATTTCTGGGTACCATCGGCGCTGCGATGTACATCAGATTACGCAGGTAGTCAATCGAATGCCTGCTACAGTAAAACGCGCATCAAAAAACCAGCCCGCTCAACTGTTGGGGCTGCTGCTGTTCTCGGCCGGGCTCATTCTCGGTATGGCTCTCTTCGGGATAATCATTTGGGCCGATTTCGAGGCCGTGCTATTCGACCCTGGCCTGCAACAGGATACGACGCTGAACAGCTTGCGCTGCCCCGTGATGATCACGAAAGCAGAGACGGGGACCGTGACCGCTTCATTAACCAACCCCCTCGATAGATCGACGGAGCGATACATCCGGGTCCACGTCACCGACGGTTTCGTCACGTTGATGAGACAGATCAACCAGCGCCTGCCCCTTGATCCAGGGGAGACGAAACAACTGGCGTGGACCGTGACGACGGATGATGCGGCATTCGAGCGCTTGATACTCGTCAAAGTGATTGTAAGAGGCAGATATCCGCTGCCCTCCCGCCAGGGGACGTGTGGCATCGTCGTGGTAGACGCGCCGTATCTCACCGGTCATCAAATTTTTGGTATTTCTCTGGCAGCAAGCTTGCTGAGCATAGGGATGGGATTTAGTACATGGTTCAGGGCAAGCAAACCGTGGCGTGAGAAAGCGCGCCAAGCGGTCCGCGCTATGGGCGCGCTGGCGGGAAGCATTCTAGTGGGGATATTTGTTGGCTTGATGGGATGGTGGTTGCCCGGGCTACTCATCTTTGTGATCACACTAATCGGAGCCGGGGTTATTATCGGGTACTTCTTGGATTAGACCCTGCTACCCGGTGATGATTCGTTACGCGACGTATAGAGCGCGTAACTATAGTCATCCACCGCGATCCCCGTGCGGGTTGTGATCTCCTCGGCAATGCGGGCCAGTTGCTAAGGCCATGCCTGCTGCACCTGCTCATCGGGCGTGGGCCGCTCGGTGCGGGGGAAAACGTCTTGACGTCGGTGAAGCCGTATTGGCAGTAGATGCAATCGAAGGAGCACAGTTTATACGCGCACGGCGACAGGTTGACGCCCAACGAGCGGCCCAGGCGACGCGATAGCACCGGCCCATACGTGATCCCCGGTTGCAATCGAAGCGTCATCTGTGCCCTCAGTCTATTCGTCCAGGATCGCCCGCGCCGCCAACAGGCCGGATGCAGAGGCCTGGATCAATCCCCGCGTGACGCCAGCCCCATCGCCGCAAGCGTACAGACCGCTCACCTCCGTTTCCAATCGCTCCGTCAGCTGGAGCCGGTTGGAGTAGAACTTGACCTCGACGCCGTAGAGCAACGTGTGCCGCGAACAGACGCCGGGCATCATTTCGTCCAGGGCGTGCAACATCTCCAATAAATTCACGATGTAACGATAGGGCAACACCAATCCCAGATCGCCGGGCGTGGCGTTCTTGAGGGTCGGCCTGACGAGGGAGCGTCTCAGGCGCTGCACGTTACTGCGCCGGCCGGCTTCCAGGTCGCCCAGGCGTTGCACCAGGACGCCTCCGCTCAAGAGGTTCGCCAGGCGGGCGATTGATTTGCCATACGTGACCGGGTCGTCAAATGGATCGGTGAAATTTTTGCTCACCAGCAGAGCGAAGTTGGTGTATTCGGTCTTGCGGTCGGCGTAAGAGTGCCCATTGACCGTGATGACGTCGCCCGAATGTTCCAGCGACACCTCGCCGTGTGGGCAGACGCAGAAGGTTCGCACGCGATCGTCGAAGGCCTTGGAATAATAGAGAAACTTGAACTCGTAGAGCAGTTGGGTGATGGGATCCGTCACGACAGCCGGCAACTCTACCCGCACGCCAACGTCCACCGGGTTACAGGTCAGAGAGAGCGCCAACTCATTCGCCACACGCTTGATCCAATCGGCCCCTTCGCGGCCGGGCGCGACGATGACGCGCGGCGCGTTCCATACCGCTCCCTCGGCCGTCTCGACGCCGGCGACCTCTCCGCCGTTCACCAGCACCCGCCGGATGGGGGTGCGCATGTGCACCTGAACGCCGCGCGACGTCAGATCATCATACATGCGAGCCATAATCTCGGCGCTCCGCTCTGTGCCAATGTGTCGAATGGGAACCGAGACCAGTCGTAATCCGGCGATGATCCCCTGATCGTTTAACCTCTCGTACTCATCCGTGTGCCCGCCGTAGACGGTTGCGCTGGCGCCATAATCGACGTAAATTTGATCAACCTCATCAATCAATTGTTGGGTCGTCTCTTCGCCCAGCAATTCGCCCAGGCGTCCGCCCGAATCCGGCGAAAGCGTCAATTTGCCATCGCTGAACGCCCCGGCGCCGCCCCAGCCGGACATAATCGAGCACGGCTTGCAATGAGCGCATATCCCACCCTCCCGCGCCGGGCAGTGTCTCCTGTCGATAGCCGGCCCTTTATCGAATATCGCCACACGCAGATCGGATTGACGGCTCAGTTCCAGGGCCGCGAAAATGCCCGCCGGCCCCGCCCCAACGATAATTACATCATACGACGTCTTCTTCGTCATAGCACACCCCCATAATAGAAAGGCGTCATTTGTCTTTAAGACCCAGCGCATAGACGTCAGAACGGTTCCATCCAGAGAGCGCGGCGACGTGACGGGCGGCTTCGGAGCGCCGCATCCCCTGCGACAGAAACGCCTCTAATTCGGATCGCACGCGCTCCTCCCGCCAATCGGCGACAGCTTCCACGGCCCCGGCGACGACGAGCGTGAACTCGCCGCGCGGTTCGATGGCCTCAAAGTGCGCCTGGGCTGCTGAGATGGTCCCGCGCCATATCTCTTCGTGACGCTTGGTCATCTCCCGGCCGATGGCGATTTGACGCTCGTCGCCCAACAGGCGCGCCATATCGACCAGGCTCTCGCGCAAGCGGTAGGGAGATTCAAAGAAGATCAACGTGTAAGGCGCTCTGGCGACTTCTGAGAGGAGTCGTTGCCGCTCGTTGCGCCGCCGGGGAAGGAAACCCAGGTAGAGGAAACGGTCGCTGGGTAGACCGGAGAGCACCAGGGCCATGATGGGAGCGGATGGGCCGGGCATCGCGGTGACCGGATAACCCCGTTCGATGGCCGCACGGACAAGCTCGTAACCCGGGTCGGAGAGGCCCGGCGTACCGGCCTCCGAAATGAGCGCCACGTCGCCAATCTCCAGCGCCTCGAGGATCTCGTCCAGCTTGCTTAACTTGTTGCCCTCGAAATAACTGGTGACCGGCGTCTCGATCTCGTAATGGCGGGTGAGGATGGCGGCGCGGCGGGTGTCTTCGGCCGCAATGAGGCGCGATTCTCGAAGAATGCGTAACGCGCGCAGCGTGATATCTTCCAGATTGCCAATGGGTGTGCTGACCAGGTAAAGCGCGCCCATCGTTGGGCTTTCCGTATTCACTATCGCCCCCCAGCGATGCTGGCGCGCGCTAGGCGAGGGTGCGGTGCGAGATGCCGCTCAACAGGCCCTCGCGCCCTTCAAAAACGTCCAAGATATGAAGCCCTCCGGTCTTGATCTCGTAGCGGCGGATTTCCTTGGCATGATTGGAACCGCGCATCTTGAGCACCATGATGGCCCGTTGCATCGCGCTTTCGACCTCGACGTAGCGCATCATGACGATGGCGTCAACGATGAAGGATACGCCGCCTTTGAAGGCTCGTTGATACATAGACCGGCCCTCCTCACCTAATAGCATAGCGGTGATTCCCTCGCGGCGCAAGCCGTTGGCTACGGAGGTGTATATATCGCGCAGTTCGTCCGTATCGCTGGTCAGCCGGTCAAAGTGGGATACGCTATCCAGAACCAGCCGCCGGATATTGGCATCCAGCAACAATTGATTCAAGCGGCTTTTGGGGGATTGGATGCTGGCGAGGAAAACTTCGGGAGAGGTGAAGAGCATGTGCAGATTCCCTTCCTCCTCAAGATTTTTGAGATCCCATCCCAATGCCTGGGCGTCTCGATAAAGCGAGTTGGGCAATTCCTCGAAGGAGATAAACAGCCCCGGTTCATTATTCCTGGCCCCGTGGATGAGGTATTGGAGCGCCAGCGACGTTTTGCCGGTTCCAGGAGCGCCGCGCACGAGGATCATCGACCCTCGTATAAATCCCCCGTGCAGCATGTCGTCAAGCCCTTTAACGCCTGTGGTTACACGTTTGTTTGTCACGCTTACCCCCTGTTTCTTGGCGGTATTTTAGTGATTCTGTGTGAATGTGACATATGCCAAAGCTCCGCCGCAAAATCCGGGCATATCGATGATGATTTCGTCGGAGATGGGCGGGTGGTCGTCTCGATAAGGGTCGTGTAGTTGAACCCGTATTTGCATCGGTTTCGGTTGGCCGTCGAAGAACGCCTCCCAGGCCGCTTCGTTGCCGTAGATGGTGTTTAGACGCGCATCCGAGCCAGCCGTGACGACGACGTCGACGCCCGCGCCCCACACGCGGACGGGATAACCGATCAACGGGTTCTCGTCCAGATCCTGCACGTGACCGGCGGCGCCAGTCCACTGACAGCCGTATTGGGGCGTGCTCAACCTGACCTCATACGTGAATGGCCAGGGAGATTGGGTCGCCCGCGGCGTGGGCGTATTGGTCGGCGGGAAGGTAGGGGTAGGCGGGAAGGTCGGCGTGACCGAAGGCGTCAACGTCGGTGTACGTGTCCTCGTCGGCCCCGCTGTAGGCAGCGGCGTGGACGTACTCGTGGGCGTCCAGGTCGGAATGCCCGGCGTGAGGGTGTAGGTGGATGTCGGCAAGACGACCAAGGTCGGCAGGGCAGGCGGGGTAAAGGGGTTGAAAATGTTGAGCGCCATCACGCCATAGAGGCATATCAGGATACCGGTCATCGCCAGCACACCGATGGTCGCCGTATTGATCAATCTCGTTTTCCGATCAACCTGTGGCGCTTGGTCTGTTTCCATTGCATAATCAGCTTCCATCATTTAATCTCCTGCGTTTGCAAGGTCTTTTGACAGCGTTCATTTTATCGTGTTACTGGCCCGTCTCGACGAAATATTGGATCTCGGCCTCTTTCCACAAATCTTCGATCCACCGCTGGATGGCCTGGTCGCGTAAGAAGCGCATATTATCCGGGCTGATTTCCCGAGCTGGATCTCGGTCGATGACCTGCACGATGTGGTAACCGTTGGGACCTTCGATCACGCCGCTGAATTGGCCGGGTTGCAAGGCGAAGGCGGCCTCTTCGACCTGCGGGACCACCAGGATACCGCGCGGGAAGAAACCCAGATCGCCGCCATATTCACGGGTGCTTTCATCCTGGGAATGCGCCTTGGACAGGGCGGCGAAATCGGCGCTGGCCTGGAGTTGCATCAGGATGCGCTCCGCTTCTTCGCGGGTGTCGACGTAGATGTGCCGCGCGTGGACGTGTTCGGCGGTGGCGGGGATGTTATCCAGGACATATTCGATCATTTTCATCCCCAGCAGTTGCTGGCGCGTCTCTTCCCAGGCGTTTTCCTTGGTCTGACCGAGCGCGGCCAGTTTGGCCTGGAAGGCCTCTTCCCCGCCGTTCTCCTCAATCATTTCCTGCAGATAGGCGTTGACCTCCTCGTCGGAGATGACGACGCCGGCCGCCTCCGCGGCCTGTTCGGTTAACGCCTGTTCGATCATCATATTGAGGCTCCACTCGCTCTGTTGAGCGATCATCTGGGCCAGCATTTCCTGCCCTTCGGCGCTGTTGGGATCGATATCTTGGGCCACGATCTGGGCCTCCAGGGCGGCCTCCATTTGGCTCAATTGACGCTCGTAATCCTCCAAGTAGATGGGCTGCCCGTTGACGACCGCCGCTTTAGGGGGTTCCGGGCTGGACGTTGGGGCGACGATGACCGACTCCTCGTCGTCCTGGGACGACGGTTCGAGCGGCGGCTCGGTCGGGTTGGGCGCCTGGGTTGCACCGCCCGTCTCCTCCGATGCCGGCATTGGCGCGCAAGCGGTCGCCAGCAACAGGGCGATCAAGATGGTCCAGATGGTCAATCGGGCTGCGTATTTTATGCGCATAAAAATCTCCCTCAAACAGATCAATCTATCGTCATGCGTTCAGAGAGTCTTGAATAATTGCTCTAGCCACCGTCCCGAGGTATCTTCTCAAAAAGTAGGGGAGAAATGTTCGTAGTAACGGCTTTAGCCGTCAAAATGACCGCCTTCAGGGTTTCGCATGGCCCATCATAGACCCTAAAGGTTTTTGCGCTGGTTTTGATGGAAAAAGGTCATTGTTTAAGGCAAAAACGTTGTTTGCGCGGCCTTGAGCAAAACCTTTAGGGCCTCGCCATGCGAAATCCCAGAGAACCTAGATTTTGAATAACGCTAACAGCATCTCCCTTGATGAAAGAGGCCAGATCAAAGAGACATGAAAAAAGCCCTCCCTCACGTTTTGTGGGGAAGGGCAGTTACGCTTCTTGTGCGCCTGCACTGTACCACCACCTTTCCGCGAAGGTTGTATTTCGTACCAGTAGAGGTGGGTATTCTGGCTCGTTAGCCCTGTGACCTGCCAGTTGTGTCATAAACTCGCTGACCAATCGACGACTGGATCACCTGACTA
>DAOTUC010000293.1:0-3824 GCA_034437315.1 Anaerolineae bacterium | reverse complement strand
ATACTTGACTTCGCCATCCACATACGCGTTGTCGAGAAACGGTCTCGTGATCATGCTGCCGCTTTCAGCTTTGAAAAACAGCAGTGAGAGCGTTGCGGCTATAATGATCGGGATGAGAAGGAACCTGATTGTTTGTCTGCCTACTTTTGGTTTCATCTTATGCTCCTCGCTTTGCCACAGTGCGCGTGGCTGCGGTCCAGATGGTGTAAACGATCGAGATTTGATTCATTTGTTCCCTCTGCTAAAGAGAGTCTTAAATAATTGCTCTAGCCACCGTCCCGGGGCGCTAATCGGCCCGAGGACGGGTCTCTGAGCGAATTTTAATAGTCTCAATAGCAAATTCACCCATTGCCACGATGCTTCTGGGCTGATTATACAGCATAACACGCGATTGTTAGTGAGCGGTTAGCAAGCTGTTAACGATGGGTTAACGTGACCTTCGATCAGCGCTTGTAAACCGCATCACTGGGACAACGTTTTTCGGCGTTTGCACAAACGGTAATCAGGTATCCAAAGTGCAAGTTGCCCATTGGCCTTACGAATATCCTCATTCGTAAAAATCTTCTACACATTATTCACAAGCTCTTCGACTAAATATCGCTTGCTGCAAAGCTATCGCCATTTTACCAGCCGGTGAGACCATACCCCGGGCCAAGTCATCTTAACGAGCATTTAACCTTCCCTTAATCATTTCTTTAATTTTGTGAGCTATAATTTGAGCTACGACTTAAGTGAATTTTCCCCGTCTCTCTCTACCGGGACGGGTAAAAGCGCGCTCTAAGTAAATTGGGAGAGGCTCGTATAGGAGAACGACTATGGAAAAAGATAAGAATGAGCAACGCGCCAGCGATGAGCACGATGAACGCCATAAGCGCCAGGTCGAAAGGGGGATAGATTCCTCCTCCGAACGGCGTTTGTCCGTCTTCATCTTCGTGGCCACGCTAATTGGATCGCTGTTGGGTGCAGCGGCGGATTTGAGCGATGCCAGTGGCCTGGTGGTTCCCATCCTTCAAACGTTGCGACCGGCGCCGCAACTGCACATCGTGGGCAGCAATACTGTGCTCGGTGCAGAAATAGGTCTGGCGGTCGAATGGGAGGAGAAATTCGAGGCGCAAAAAGCCTGGCAAGTGCGCATCCCCTTAATTGGGGCCGTGGAACGGACGGTTGACGTGAGCATTGAGGGCATTGGATCAGTGTCCGGCTTTGAAAAGGCGTTAAGAGGCGAGGTGGACCTGCTGGTGATGTCCGAACCGATGCCGGCCGACCGGTACCGGCAACTCGCAGAAGCAGGGATCGAAGTCACGTGCGCGGCCGAGGTTGGCTACGACGTGATCGCCTTCGTCACTGACGTGAATAACCCTGTGCCCGACGTATCCAAGCGCCAGCTGGCTGGTATGCTGGAGGGACGCGTCACCAACTGGTCGGAGGTCGGCGGCCCGGATATCCCCAGCGAGATTCTCGCCCGGCGTGGCAGCGGGACTACTGAATTGGTCCTCCAGCGCTTCATCGGTTCCACCGCTTTCCCGCCGCACGTTACAGAATGCGAACACAACACGGCTTGTCTGAACGCCGTCTTGAACAAACCTGGCTCTCTCTACTGGGTGAGCACGTCCTGGTTGCACACACAGCCCCCTAGGTACTTGCGCCTGATTCTCATCCCGCACGACCAGTGGCTGGAGAATCCATTGCTCCCCCAATGTACCCACGCGGAAGAGGGACAGCCCTGTTTTGAGCCAGATCACTACCCGCCGGACCTGGTGCGCCCGCTCTATATGTACGCCCTCGGCGGCGCGCAGATCGATGAGAAGTCCACGGCCCTGGGCATGGAGTTCCTGCAATTTGTACTCGGCACCCACGGGCAGGCCATCCTCGAAAGCCGTCATCTCTATACTCATTTTGACCCTCCGGCCCAGGTGATGGCCGATTTTGAGGGATTGCCCGGGTTCGACCAGAAAGGGCCCAATGGTCTCCGTGGCCCCTGCGCCCAACAGTGACGCCCCGGCCAAGTCTATCTGAAAGGCGCGTCACGCTATGAAACGAAGTAACCTGTTGCTTGCGCTACATTTAATCATCCCCTTGACCATCCTGGCCTGTTGTCTTGGTTGCAACGGCCAAACGAGCACGCCATTGCCCACGCACCCCCCGCCGACGCCTGTCAATGAAGAGCCGGTCTCCTGTAGTCCGGACGACGTCATCAAGATTGGGTACTCCACTGATTCTCCATCGTTCGCCGATGCAGGGCCCCAGGGTTTCGATATCGACCTGATGAACCACGTCGCCAGCAGCGCCGGTTTCGAGAAGACATACGTCGAGAGGCCCTGGGCCACGATCATCAATGACTTGGAACGTGGCAGGATCGCCGTCGCCATCGGCGCGATACCCATCATCCCGGCATACGTCCAACAGGTTGACTTCAGCGAACCCTATTTCGAGCGGGGATTGGTCATCGTGGTCCAGGAGGGAAGTTCCATCCAGGGTGCTGATAACCTGGGAGCGAGAACCGTGGGCGTGCAGCAGGGCAGCGACGGCCAAGGTTGGTGCCAGAACGATACTCAGGCGGTCTGTATTGCTTATGCCAAGATCGACGAAGCTTTTAAGGCGTTGGACCGGGGCGACATTGAGGCTGTGGTGTGTGAGAAACTAAGCGCCGTCCGCCTCATCCAGGACAATGCCAAGTTGGCCCTCCAGCTGCGGGATGGCATTGTCACCGACAAGGAGGAATACGGCTACAAGCAATATGGCATCGCGGTGCGCCAGGGCTGCCCCGAATTGCTGGAGGCCATCAACGACGGTTTAGCGCGCGCACGATCAGCACAATCAGGCATCTACTCACAGATCTGCCGGGTGCGTTTTGGGATGGTCGAAGCGTGTACGCTGGCCCAGACGTCTCCCCCCGCGCTTGCCTCTGCAACAACCCCTACCCCTACCCTCGAGCCTGGCCCTTCCCCCATTCCCACGTCATCGCCTATGCCTACGCCGCGCTGTGACGCGCCGACCTCCGCTGCCGGTGAGGCCGGGCAAGACTACATCGTCGAACCGGGCGACTGGCTCTCAAGCATCGCCAATGAGGCATATGGCAACCCAACGGACTACCGCGCTATCGTCTATTACAACAACCAGAAGTGCCAGACCACCGCCGATTTCCATTGCATCGACAGCCCCGATCGCATCAGCGTCGGATGGACGCTCTACCTCCCCAGTTTTCAGGAGGTCGAGGCCTACTGGGCTGGCGTGATGACTTTGCCGGAGATCAATTGGGGGACGAGTGGCTACATTGCTGTCACGGGCAGCTCGACCGTCTATCTGTTGAGTCGCCGGATGGGTCATTGTTTTGAACAGGGAGGCTTCAGCGGCCACGTCACGGTCGAAAGCGTCGGCACCGGCGGCGGTTTCAAGGCATTCTGCGAGGCGGGTGAAGGGGACATCGTCGATGCCAGCCGTCCCATCAACGAAACCGAGCTGGCCCAGTGCCGCAACATCGGCCGCGAGCCTATCGCCTTCCAGGTCGGGACCGATGCCATCGCTATCGTGGTCAGCAAACAGAACAGCTTTGTCGAGGATGTAACTCTCGAAGAATTAAAGCAGATCCTCTCAACGGCAAAAAGCTGGTCTGACGTGAGGGACAATTGGCCCGACGCCGCCATTGAGCGCCACTATCCCACTGATGAGAGTGGCACGTTCGACGTCATGGCGGCGAGACTCTTCGATGACAATCCGGGCGCTCTCCTGGCAGCGAGCAACATCAAGATGATGAGCGAGGACGACGACGTGTTGGCCCAAGGGATCCAGGAAAGCCCTTACGCTGTCGGTTTCTTTGGTTACGC
>DAOTUC010000292.1:0-8495 GCA_034437315.1 Anaerolineae bacterium | reverse complement strand
CGCCGTGTACCACGCGGGCAATGCGGTAGCGGGCGCGCTGGACGCTGCCGCGGGCGCAGCGGCGGCCGGCGCAGGCGCGATCCCGATGCCAATCGCGTTGATGATCAACGTCGTAACGATAATCCACGTGAGGCGCTTATTCATCCTTCCCCCCCCTTATTTTAGATCAACTTAGATCAATTTAGATCAATGGCCCTATAACCGGCTTGTTGAGCCGGCGTATTCAATATACCACATATTTGTCATAGAAATGTTAGGGTTTCGTAGCAAGTTTGTGACGAATTTGTGAGCGCGCCTCAGACGTTCAAAGCAGTAGCTAGCCCTTAGCAAGCTTGAACGCGGTCGGCGTCTGGCCGAACAGGCTGATCTCCAATTTGCCCTCAAGGCGAAGGTCATCAAGCGCGAGCAGTTCCGGCCTGCCGGTCAAGAGAACGACTCGGCCGCCTGGGGCGACGACGCGGTCGATCTCGGCACAGACGCGCCGGTAAAAGGCGGGCAGGGCAACGCCGACCGTCACCTCTCGCCCCCACGGCAGGTTGGAGACGACGTAGGGGGTCGATGCGTCGGCCAACGGCAGGCTTTTCGCGTCCCACCGGTGCACGCTCGCCGGGACGCCCGACGCGTCGATGTTGGCGCGGGCAGCGGCGAGCGCCCGTGCGGCCTTGTCTCCACCCCAAGCCCGCGCGCCGATCAAGGCGGCTTCGATCAGAATGGTGCCGGCCCCGCAGCACGGATCCAGCACGAGTTCGCCCGGTTCGACCTGCGCCCACCGGAGAAGGGCGGCGACCACCGGCGGTTTCAACGAGGCCGGCACGTGGACGCGCTTGTACGGCCGACGGTGCAGGGGTTCCGCTGCCAGGCGCGCGCCCACAAAGGCCGCGTCGTGCTCAATGAACAGGCGCACGTTGAGAGCGGCCTCCCGGTCGTCGGGCGTGTACGGCCAACCGTGGCGCATAGCGATCCCCTCGGCGCAAGCGCGCTTGATCTCCTCTGCGCTGTAATTGCGCTGACCGACGAAGTTGGCCGTGACGGAGAAGGCGGGATAATCGGGAATGGGGCGCACCTGGGCGCACGCGCCCAGGGCCGGATACAGATCGAGTTGGGCGCTCAACGCGCGCAACCCCTCCAGCGTGTCGCGGGAACGACCGACGCCGCGCCACGCGGCGACGTCGAAGAAGACGTCGTCGACAGTGCGCAGCGTCAACAGCGGAGCGGGCGAGCGGGCGACGGTCGCAGTAATGCGGCGGTAGGCGATCTGATCGACCGTGACGCCGGGCAGCGCGTCCATCTCCTCGGCGCTGATGGATTCCAACCCTCGGGTCGTCACGGCGAAAAATTTATTCATCGTTCACCTGCTCATTCTCTCGCAGGTTTGGGTTTGAACCTGCCGGAGGGTAGTCCCTTTTAGATTGAGGTGGAGAGCCGCGCGATGAAGCCCTCGCCCAGAGCCATCAGGTCGGCGTGATCTTCAGGCGGGGCGAGACGATCCAACAACTCACGGGCATAGCGCCGCAACAGACGAGTGGGCTGGGGATGACCCTGCTCTTGCCACTCCTCGAACGTCAGATTGGGCCAGATGTCGCTGCGGAAGTAGGCGTCGCGAAAGCGCTCCAGCGTCAGATCAGAGGTCAGATAGTTGCCGCCCGGTCCCGCCTGCTCGATCTCGTGTAACGCGAGCGTGTCCTCGTCCAGCGGGAATCCCTGGACGAGCCGCCGGGCCTGGGCGATGATCTCGTCGGCGTAGATGACGATGGCGGGCGAGAAGGCCTTCGAATCCAGGTTATCGCCGACGAAGGGGGCCAGGCCAATCTTGCCCATGCAACTGGTCAGGTGATTGACCCACTGGTGCCCGCCAGCGATCAGATCCGCCCCCCACCCCATGCCGCTCCCGGACGTGCCGCAGTGGGGCAAGCGGTAATGGGCCATCATCTCCGCGCAGGCCAGGTTGATCAGGTAGCTCTGCGCGTCGTAGAAACTGCCCATCCCTTGCATATCGAAAAATGCCGGCAGGCAGCCGAGGATGACCGGCGCGCCGGCCTGGAGGAGTTGGCTGAACGTCAGCCCGGCGAGCAGTTCGGCGTTCAACAATACCAGGGCGCTGGCGGGCGTGATGGGCGTCGTCGCGCCCACCATGCCGTAGTTGGAGTACATAAAGGGCAGCCCGCGCTCAATCGTCGCCCGCATCTTGTCGGTCGTGCCCTCGTTCATCACCAGCGGGGTGATAGGGTTGAAGTAGGGGATGACGAACGGGCGGGCGGCCAAATCGCCGTGCAGGTGGCCGATCAGGTCCAGCACGTCGAGGTAGCGCGCCTCGTCGGAGATCAAGATGGAAAGCGGCTTGACCGTATTGGCGACCATCTCCAGCGTCGCGTACAGGTCGGACCATTCGGGCGGGACGTCCTGCACGATGCCGACGGTTGAAATGAGGTCGAAACTATCCAGCGCGTTGCCCAGCCGGACCATTTGCGCCATGTGTCGCCGGGCGAAGGGGGTCACGTCGTCGGTCTCCGGGTCCTGGTAGTAAAGCGCGGTCACCCCGATGCCGAAGCGCGCCTGTTCCTGCGCTTGATCCAGGTCACTGCCGAGTCGAAAGGCGAAGTCGCCCCGCCGGTCGTAGACGTCTATGGCGGGCGGGGCCGTGGACAGGGCGCGCTCGACCAGTTCGCGGGGGATGCGCACCCGATCGCCATCGGCCGGCCGCCCTATCGCCCGGACGAAGACTTGCCGGGCCGCCTCCGAATCCACCCGCACGCCCACGGTGGAGAGAATCTGCAACGAGCGCTCGTGAATCTGCGCGATCTGCCCGGCATTGAGCACTGTGATTTGGGGTCGAATGATGGTCATGTTATCTCCTTGGCGAATGAGCGACAGGCAACCAAAGGTTGCAGCGAATCAGCGAATGGGCGAATGGGCGAATCCATAAACAACGCCCACAACCAATATACCAACCTACCAACCTAGCAACTCACCGGCAGATAAGCACCGGCCGCCGACTCGTGCGCAACACCTCGTCGACGGCGCTGCCGAGCACGATCTCCATCACCGGGTTGAAACCGTACCCGCCCATGATGATCAGGTCGGATTGATGGGCGCTGGCTGCTTGCATGATCACCTCGGCGACCGGCCCGCTGTCTTGGACAAACACAGCCTGCCCGCCGCGCTTCTGCAGGTAATCCTGGGCCTCGGCCAACGTATCGGCGGTCGTGCGCCCCTCCTCGATGACGGTCACAATCGTCAGGGGGATGCGCCAGCGCACCGACAGATAGGTCGCGACGAACAGCGCTTCCTGTGACTTGGGGCTGCCGTCGTAGGCCAGCAACGCCCGCTCCAGGCGGGGTGAGACGTTCGGCGCCGCCAGCACCGGGCGGGGGCAGCGGCGGATCATCGCGCTCACCCCGGAACTGAGCCGGGCCACCGGCTTGGGGCCCGGCGGGTAATTCAGGCTGAAGATGACCAGGTCGGCCCAGCGCGCGCGATCGCACACGTGTTGGGAGACCTGCCCGGTCTCGATCACCAGCTCGCCCACGACGTCGGCCGCCGCGCAGCGCCGCTCAAATTCGGCGCGCATCGCCTGCGCGGCGGCGTCCTCGGTCGATGCGCCGGACGACGCCACGTGCAGCCCGTGCACGCGCGCTTGCTCGTAGCGGGCGACGAACAGGGCGTATGTCAGCGCGCACCAGCCGGATTCCTGCCCGTTGATGGCGACCAGCACGTCGGCGAACAGTTGATTGCGCCGGCGAAGCGCCAACCGCTCCCGCCGCCATTGACCGGGCGGCGGGCCGGCCTCAATCTCCCCGGGCGTCACGGCGCCGAGGATCCTCTCCCCCATCCGGGCGACGACGCGCCGGGGCTTGGGACTGAAGCGGGGCGCCAGGTCGGCGGCGGCCATTTCCGGGTCGACCGCCCATCCCAACTCCTCCTCCAACACGGCGCGATGCTCGAACGTCCACACGTAGAGATCGGTCTCCGTCCGTCCGGGGAAATCCCGCAGGAGGCCCCGGTCGCGAATCACCAGCGCCACCGGCAAGTAGACCTCGTCGTACCACTGGACAGCCGCCTCCGCGTAGTGCTCCAGGCTCATAAAATGGCGATGGACGTCGATCTGCTCCTCAATCACCTGGTATTGACCGGGGAGCGTCATGCTCAGGTCGGCGGCCGGGCGACGCTCATCCAGGCGGGTGCGTTCCAGGAACTCGGCATACTCCGCTTTCAAGATCAGGTCGTCGAGTTGAACGTCGGGCGTGAGCGGCACCTTCGTGTGAAGCTCGACCACGTAGGCCGGGATACGCGTCGCGCCCAGTCGCCGGGCCACCGACACGCGGTGGTTGCCGTCCAACACGAAATAGACCTCGCCGATCTGGTAGACCTCGATGGGCCGCATGCCCCGGGGGCCGAGCATCGACTCGCGGACCCGCGTCCAGCGCCCCTCGTCGGCGTCCTGGCGGGGCAAGAAAGTGCGCGTGAAGTCCTGGTAACGGCCCACGCTGCCGACGATGGCGTCAAGGGGGATCTGCTTTAATTTTCGCTCGCCGACCTTTTTCGCCTTGAGCTTCTGGCGGACTTCTTCATAGGAGAGGAGATCGGCCGGGCGACCGGTCAGGCCAGCCACCACCTGCTGCAAATCCGCCTGACTGCGCGCGCGCCGAAAATCCTGTATGGCTTTTGTCATTTAGCATTCGTCATCCGTCACTTCATCATCCATCACTTCATAAGATGTGGGCCAGGAACTGGCGGGTGCGCTCCTCCTTGGGATTGGTGAAGAACTCGTTGGGGGAGGCGATCTCGGCCCAACCGCCATCAGCCATCAGGATGACCCGGTCGGATACGTCTCGGGCGAAATGGAGCTCGTGGGTGACCACAACCATGGTCATGCCCTCGTCGGCCAACCGCTCCATCACCTCGACCACCTCGGCGATCAGTTCGGGATCCAGGGCCGAGGTCGGTTCGTCGAATAACATGATCTTGGGTTCCATACACAGGGCGCGCGCGATAGCCACGCGCTGTTGCTGCCCGCCGGACAGTCGGGATGGGTATTCGTCCCGCTTTTCCGACAGACCGACCCACTCCAGCAATTCCTCCGCCTTGGCAATCGCCTCACCTTTCGTTAGACCTTTGACGGTGACCGGGGCCTCAATGACGTTCTCCAACGCGGTCATGTGAGGGAAGAGGTTGAATTGCTGGAAGACCATCCCCGCCTTCTTACGCAGTTCGCGGATGTGCCTGCGCTGGCGGCGCAGCGGTTCCTCGGCGTCAATCTCCAGGTCGTCGACCTCGATGGTGCCGGCAGAGGGCTCTTCCAGGAAGTTGAGGCAGCGCAAGAAGGTGCTCTTCCCGCCGCCGGAAGGCCCAATGATGACGACGACCTCGGCCGGCGCCACGTCCAGGTCGACGCCCCGGATGACGTGCAGGGGGCCAAAATACTTGTGCAAACCGCGTACCTTGATCATCGGTTTCACATCTGTGGTGCGATTCATCGATCTATCTCCTTTCACCGCGGGCCATATATTCCTCCAATTTAGCCTGGAGGAATTGGAAGATCACGGTCAAGAGCCAGTAGAAAGCGGCGGCGATCATAAAGGTCTCCAACGAACGGAAATTCTGCCGGCCAATCTTCTGGGCCCGGTAGGACAATTCCCAGATGCTCATCACTGACACCAGCGAAGAGTCCTTCATCATCGCGATGAACTGGTTGCCGATGGGCGGGATGACGATGCGAAAGGCCTGGGGCAATACGATACGGCGGTAGAGCTGCATACGAGACATGCCCAGGGCCTCGGCAGCCTCGTGCTGGCCCTTGCCGATGGCCTGGATGCCGGCCCGGAATATCTCGGTCATGTACGCGCCGTAGTTGACGCCCAGGGCCAGAAGGCCGGCTAATTCCCCCGGCAACACGACGTTCACGCGCGGCAGGCCCAGATACCAGATATAGATCTGCACCAGCAACGGCGTCCCCCGGATCAATGAGATATAGAAGCCGGAGACGCCGTTGGCGATGGGATTTTTTGAGAGCCTTCCCAACGCGCCCAGCAGGGCCAGGATCACGGCTAGCGAGATGGAGAGGGCGGAGACGCGGAAGGTGATCCAGGCGCCGGCCATGATGAACGAGAAAAAGTGCCGCATAAAAGCGACGTCGAGGTTGAAGCGACGTAAGACGGAATAGAGCGCCACCAGGATCAGAAACCAGACGGCGGCGGTGAAGATCGCGTTGCGCGCCTTGACGGTCCGCTGGCTGGACATCAGTTTTTCGGACAGGGATAAAGAGGGCACGGCCTGATAGTGTATGCGCACCGGTTCGCGCATCAGGGCGACGACGAGCGCCGCGTACCAGATCGTCAGCGCCAGCAAAGGCCAGGCGATTTGTATCTGTTCCGCCAGCGAAAGGGGATAGATGAAGACCTCGAACAGCGGCAGGCCCAGCACCATAATCGGCCCCAGGATGTACAACAGGAGCGCCAGCAGGTGACCCCAGGGTTGCGTCTTGCGCAGGCCCCACAGGCTGACCAGGCCCAGCAAGCCGCTGATCAAAAACCATGCCGCCAGCGCCTGGCCCCAGACGGGTTGGAAACCGAGCTGCGACCAGGCGATGAAGGTCGTTTTTTGGTTGGCGACCTCCCAAGCGCGCACAGTCCCGTCGGTTCCGGCCGAGAGGACCATCTCATCACCCCATCCAAAGGACACGCCATTGACGGCGCTTAGATGCCCCTCGTAAATCGCCGTGCTCCTCCCGCCGGGCAAGCGCCAATTGCGAATTTTGTTGTCCTCCCCGCCGGACAGCATCGACTGACTGTCCGGGTGGAAGGTCATCGCGCTCACCGCCGCCCAGTGGCCTGTGGCCGACCATTTGACTTCCCCGGTCTCCACCTCCCAGAAGATGATCGTCGTATCGGCGCTGCCCGAGGCCAACAACTCACCATCGGGACTGAAGGCGAGCGTGGTCACCGCTTTTTCGTGCCCCAGCCATTTCTTGCCCGTCTCCAGGCAAGCCTCTTGCGCGAGATCCAGATCGTCCTCACAATAATTCTCCAGCGTCTTGGCCTCAGGCCGCGCTTCCCCAGCGCGGACGTCCCAGATCTGGACGTGCGCGCCGTCAGCGAACGCCGCCAACGCGCCATCGGCGCTCAGCGCCACAGCCAATCCGACGTCCGCGTCCGGCCCAATGGCCTGTAACAAGTCGCCTGATTGGACGTCGAACAGGCGCGCCACGCCATCCTCGCCCACCGTCGCCAACGTCGAGCCGTCTGCCGACAATGACATATCGTTCAACGCCGCGCCGCCCGCGTCCAGCACGCGCCCGACCTGCCCATCAGGTAAATCCCAGAACCGCACCTCACCGTCCAGGCCGGCCGATATCAGGGTGGCGCTATCGGGCGTGAAGGCGACGCCGATGACGGCCCCTTGATGGCCTTTCAAAGTGCGTCTCGCCCACCCCGCGCGCGTGTCCCATAGGTAAATCGCGTCGTCGGCCGCGGCGGCAATCACGGAGTTATCAGGACTGAGCGCCAGATCGTGGATCCGGCTGACCACTGGCAAGCGGATGGGTCCGCCGGCGTAATACTGGACAGCGTAGAGCAGGCTCAGGGCGATGGTGATCATCATCAGGATCAACGGCCATTGAATCGCTTTGGAATGGAAAGGGCCTCCCTCTATCAGCGGGACGTCGGTGTCTGTCTGTTCACCGGGCAACGGGATCGGCGCGCCTCCCTGCTTACCAGGTCCTTCGGTCGGGTCCTCAAGGGTATTCATGCGCTTCCTCTCTTCCTTGTCATATGATCCGCGCTATATCGCTGGCTTCAAAAGGCGCAGCCCCTGCTCCCAAGAACGAACGCCCTCGGGACAGGGGCTGTCTATCTCACTAACGCTTAGACGTCGGTCAGATACTCGCCGCCATCACAAGAACCTACTCCGGCGTGACCAGCGTGGTCAGGTCAATGCCGTACCACTCGAGCGAGAGTTCGGTCAACGTGCCGTCCCCGTGCATCTCGTCCAGAATCTCGTTCAGTTTGGCGATCATCTGGTCCGAAGGCCCCCGCCCCTTGTCCAGCGCGAAGACCAGCGGTTCGTAGAAGGCCGGCGTCCCCACGTACTTTAGGTCCACGCCGCTGTCGATGGCGGTCTGGATGGTCGGTTGGGCCGACATCACCGCGTCCAACCGCACCCCGTCGCCCAACGCCAGATCCTGGATCGCCTCCGCGTCGGTCGGATAGGGCCGGAGGTCGACGCCGGTGGGTGGATCGTACATGATCTGCCCACCCATGATGGCCAACGCATCGTTCAGGTAATCCTCGTAGGTGGTCGCGGTGCCCAACCCCACCGTCTTGCCCGCCAGATCATCCACCGAGACGATGTCTGTGTTCTCGGTGTGCACGGCGAACGAGGCGGGGGTGTAGTAGTAGGGACCGGTGAACCACAACACCTCGGAACGGGGTTCCGTCGGCGTCATCGAGCCGATGCTCAGATCCCAGCGGGCGCTCCAATTGCCGCCCACGATCATGTCC
>DAOTUC010000291.1:0-21189 GCA_034437315.1 Anaerolineae bacterium | reverse complement strand
TCGCCATCCTGACCACCGGCGGCACCATCGCCATGCAGCACGACGCTGGCGCGGGCGGGGCGGCGCCGAAGCTGGGGGCGGGCGATTTCGCGGCGGCGCTGCCGGCTGGCATGCCGGCGCTGCGGACCGAGGAGGCGGCCAACCTGCCCAGCTCCCACTTCACCCTGGAGACGCTGGCGACGATTCGGCAGCGGGTGCTTGAGTTGACAGAGGATCCGGACGTGCGCGGCGTCGTCGTCACCCACGGCACCGACACGCTGGAGGAGACCGCCTACCTGCTCGACCTGACGGTGCCGGGCGACAAGCCCCTGGTGGTCACCGGCGCGATGCGCACCGCCTCTGACGTGGGGTACGAGGGATACGCCAACCTGGCGGCGGCGGTGCGGGTGGCGGCCGCGCCCCAGGCCCGGGGCGTGGGCTGCGTCGCCGTGCTCAACGACGAGGTGCACGCCGCCCGTCACGTGACCAAGATGCACACCCTCAGCCCGGCGACCTTTCAATCCCCCGGCTGGGGCCCCATCGGGCGCGTGGAAGGGGAGCGGGTCATTATCGGCTGCCGGCCGGAGCGACACGTGCTGGACTGGCGCGGGCTGGAGACGGCGGTGATGCTGCTCAAGCTGACGGTAGGCGCATCCCCGGAGATCCTGGCGGATGGCCTGGCGCGGGGTGTGCGGGGCGTCGTGATCGAGGGGTTGGGCGGCGGGCGCGTGCCACCCTGGTGGCAACCGGTGATCGAGGACGCCCGCTCGCGGGGCGTCGGCGTCGTGATCGCCAGTCGCTGTCCCTCGGGGCGGGTGTGGGACGCCTACGGGTACCCGGGCGCCTGCCACACGTGGGCGGAGATGGGCTGCCTGTTCGCCGATGGTTTGAACGGGCAGAAGGCGCGGATCAAATTGATGGTCGTGTTGGCTGCGGCCGAGACGACCGGGGATATAGCGCGACTCTGGTAAGATAAGAGAGGAGGTGGGACACTGGATTCACTAGCATTATCTCGGTACGTTGTGGATGTGATCGCCGATCAACAAGGGGAGGATATCTTACTGCTCGACATTCAGGACGTCTCTATCATCACCGATTACTTCGTCATCGCCAGCGCCGCCAGCCAGCGGCAGGCGAAGGCGATGGTCGATCAGGTGCGAGAGGACGTCAAGGAGGAATTTGACGTTAAACCGATGGGCGTCGATGGCGAGGCGGATTCGGGCTGGGTCTTGCTGGACTATAACCACATCATCGTGCACATCTTCACGCCAGAGGTGCGGGCGTACTACGACCTGGAGGGTCTGTGGCAAGACGCGCGCATCGTCGTGCGGATGTTGTAGGGGCCTGGTTAGTTGGGTGATTGGGACGGTATATGATGGAAAAAGGACTGGGACCGGTGGTGGCGCTGACGGGGGCAGGGGTTTCGGCGGAAAGCGGCGCGCCTACCTTTCGGGGGGAGGATGGGCTATGGCGTGATTTCCGACCGGAGGAATTGGCGACACCGGCCGCCTTCCGCCGCGATCCGACGCTGGTGTGGGAGTGGTACAACTGGCGGCGGGAGTTGATCGGTCAATGTGCGCCCAACGCGGCCCACGAGACGCTGGCCCAGATGGAGGCGGAACTGCCCGATTTTTGCGTCGTGACGCAGAACGTGGACGGGCTGCACCAGGCCGCCGGCAACAAAAACGTGCTGGAACTCCACGGGAACATCTGGCGCGTCCGGTGTGTGGATTGTCACGCTTCGATGGCAGATCATCGGGCGCCGCTGCCGGAGATACCGCCCCGCTGTCCCACGTGCGGGGGATTGTTGCGGCCCGACGTGGTGTGGTTCGGGGAATCGCTCCCGCAGGCGATTCTGGAGGCGGCCTGGGAAGCGACGATGAACTGCCGCTTGATGCTGGTGATCGGTACGTCGGCGCTGGTCCAGCCGGCCGCCTCGTTGCCGCTGCTGGCGCACCAGAACGGCGCCTGCCTGATCGAGGTCAACCCGGCCGAGACGCCGCTATCGCCCCACGCCCACGAGGTGTTGCGCGGCCCGGCCGCCGAGTTGCTGCCGGATTGGTGGGCCGCCTACCGGAGCGATAGAGCGAGAGAACAAGTCAGTAGATGACGAATAGGCGCATTCGTGGAACTTGGTCCCCCAAGCCCGCGAAAGCGCCTTTATCGTCTACTTACCTGTTCGCTCTATCGCTGATTCGCTTATTCGATACGTCATCGTGCCGAAGCGGGTCAGGACGACGGCGCCCAATCCCAGGCTGCTCAGGAGGATGGTGATGAGCCATCCCAGGGGGGCCAGGCAGAAGAAGGCGCTCAACCCCATAACGACGAGCGTGAGCGTCAGCGTTCCCAGCCCGGCGGCCCACATCGGCGCCGCATTCGCGCCAGACATCTTGAGCGCTTCCATCAACCGGTCGCCGACTAGCTTGCCGACGCCGATCCAGCCGAACAGCATGGCGACCATCAGGCCCAGCGCGACCAGGATGGCGACTGGCGACAGGCAGATCGTCAGGGCGAGGATGATGACGAGCACCGTAATGGCGAAAGCGGCTAACAGGCCAATGCCCAGGCTGGGGCCAGCCTCGGTGAGCGCCGTCTGGCTGATCCGATCCGTCTGTTGCGGCCAGATCAGGGCCACCAGTCCGCCCACCGCCGCCAGGACCAGAATGGTCGCCGCCATCCGTATGGCTCTGAATGACCAGCTCAACGCTCTCCCCGGCATCGAAGTCCAGAAGCGGTGAGGAAACATCGCATGAGGCGGCATCAGCTTGAAATGATCGAAGGGCGCCCCCTGGATCACGTCGCCATCGACGCGCGCGCCCTCTTCCCGTTCGAGATCGCAATCGAAGTTACACAGGACATCCCCTTCGACGACAGCGTTTTCTCCTAAGTAGATATCGCCGCCGGATACGATCAGGTCCTGCTCGATGTGACCTTCTATCGCGGCCTGGCCGTTCCAGACGATGACGGAGCCCTCTACGTAGCTGTCCAGTTCCAGCGTCACGTCGCCGCCAAAGACGATCAGATCCCCCTCCAGAAGCTCGTCGCTTTCCAGAACGTAATCCTCGTTCCAGATGACGACGTCGTCGCCGGGCGGCGCAGACGTATCGGCCATTGCCGGCAATGTCATCAAGATTAACCAGGCGATCAAGATCAAGAACAGCCAGATCAACCGTTGTTTTTTATGCATATTGATCCTCCACTTAATCGTTGGAGACTTCGATCAAGCGTAAGTTGCCAATGCCGGTCGTGACCACGAGGTGGAGCGTGATTTCCGTCTCGCCGAATGCGCTGTTGACGTAGGCGTCTCCTTCTTGACGCAATCCATCAACGTTGACGTTGGTCAGACCGCCCTCCGTTTTCACCTCGACGCCGATATCGTCTGGCAGGCGCAGCGTAAGAGAGCCGACGCCGGCTGTGATCTGCACGTCGGCCGAGCGGGACCACGCGCCGGTAAAATCGAGGGTGATATCGCCAATGCCGCCCTGCACCTTGACTTGCTCAGGGCTGGCGTGGCCGATGCCGCTGATCTTCACCTTGGAGGCCCCGGTATTGAGCGTCAGCTCATCCATAGGCGTGCGGGCCGGTTCGTCAAATTGCATGCTGAAATCGCCAGCGCCAGCGTCTATATCCAGTTGGGTGATTTGCAGACCGGTGAAGTCCAGGTCGCCCTTGCCAGCGCCCAGTTCCATGTCGATTTCCAGGAGCGCGTCGGGTGAGAATTTCAGGTTCCAATCGTTGTGGGTGTTTCCCGTAGGGACGCCCCAATCTCCTTTGACGCCGCCCTGTTCGATGTTCAGGACGCCGTCGTCGTAATTGATGAGCGGTTCCCATCGTTCCACGTTGTAGCGGAAGCGCCCGGCGAAGAGCGTCTCTGAATCGCCTGCTTCGACCCGCAGATCTCCGGCGCCGAAGAGGATATTGACGGCGGCCGACCCGGCGCCAGCCAGAGGGATTTCCTCGCGCTTCGTTTCCGTCTCTCCCACCTCAATGGTGGGAATGTCGATATCGACGTCAATGTCTGGTATGTTGGGCGTGACGCAACAAGCGAGCGTGCTGCCAGCGATGAACAGAGCCGTGATAATCGTTGTAAGTGATTTCATCTAATACCTCCATATCAGTTTAATGTGTGACTTGCATGCGTCGCAGCGCGCCTATCCACAGGCCGTTTAACATCGCTGCGACAACCAGGCCTAGAGATAAAATGACGGCTAACGGGACAGCCAGACTTTCCAAGACGACCAGGCAGGCGCGTCCCGTCGCGCTGGCGAACGTCAGCGTCTGGCGGATGATCAGCGGCCCAGCCTGGAAAAGCGCCGGCGCGAGGCCGGTCGCGTTTAACAGGCCCAACAACAGCGGCGCAATGAGCAGAAGCGCCAACGTCACCGTCCCCAGCGATAGTGTGGTGAATCCGAGGATCGTCTGACGGGCCTTGTGACGACGTTCCAGGCGGGCCATCACGTGCACGCGCAGGCGAACGGGCGGTTCCACCATCGGCGCAGCGCGGAATAATTGGTCGAGCGCCTGCAACTTTTCCCATTCCGCCCGGCAGGTTTCACACGCGCTCACGTGTCGAGCCAGGAGAGACGCTTCTGCTTCATCCAGGGCGTCATCCAACCGTTCGCTCATCATTTGACCGGCTTGTTTACATCGAATACATCGAAGATGCGTCATACTCCCCTTCTCCTTCTATCAATTCGGCCAGGCTGCGCCGCGCCCGGAAGAGCCGCGACTTGACGGCGCTCACCGTCAGGTCGAGCACCTCCGCGATCTCCTGGTAAGAATAATCATACCAGTAGAGCAGTGTAATCGCCGCCCGGTCGGTGGGCGAGAGCGCGTCCAACATGCGTTGAATGTGCGCCGCTCGCTCCTGTTTGGCGACGACGCTTTCCGGGTTGGGACTGTAACTGGCCAGGTGAATCGTCGTCGGCCCGGTCGTCGCGTTATCGGTTGTCGCGATCTCATCTTTAAAGGACAACCAGGTGATCCGCCGCTTCCTGAGTTGGTCGATGCAGTAATGGGAGGCGATGGAAAAAAGCCACGTACTGAACGCGCGGTTCGGGTCGTAGCTTTCTAGATATTTGTACGCCCGCAGAAAGGCCTCCTGCGCCGCTTCCTCCGCCTCGGCGGCGTCGCCCAGCATCCGGTACGTCAGATTGTAGACCGGTTTTTGATAGGCGTTCACCAGGCGACCGAAAGCAGCCTGGTCCCCCGCCCGCGCCAGTCTAATCCATTCTTTTTCGTTGTCCACGTCTGTGCTCCATAAACCTGACTTTAAACCCTGACATCTCTTACTACGTATTATATCCTCAAAGGTTGTATTGAGGAAAATGCTCCCCCGCCGTCCAAGGTCTATTGACAAATTGCACATAGTGTGTTATAATCCCGCCGGAAGGAGGGAGGATGGAGATGCGAGGAAGAGGCAGAGGACGGGGACGGAGACGACGGGCCGTGCGGATGTTGGAACCGGCCCTGTTACTGTTGTTACATCACGGCCCGGCCCACGGTTATACCCTCTTGGAACAGTTGGTGGAATTTGGGTTGACGCTTGACACCAGCGCGGTCTACCGGATGCTGCGGTCGATGGAAGATCGGGAGTGGGTGACGTCCTCCTGGGACGAAGAGCAAACCCAGGGACCGCCCCGCCGGGTCTACAGCATCACCAAGTTGGGAGATCAAATCCTGGCCCAGTGGGCGCAGGATTTAAAAGAGGCCAAGCAACGAATCGAATATCTCTTGGAGGTGTATCATCGACACATGGCGGAAGGAACCGGCGACTATCATTGACGCGTTGTTGGATCGTCTGACCGACGACGCGCCAGTCCGGCGGGTGGTATTAGGCGCATTCTGGACGGCTGTCTTGTTGGATACAGATCCGCCCCGTTGCGGGTTGGCCTCCGCGCTGCGCGACGTGGGCCATCACGACGGCCCCCCAATCCCGGAGGCCGGTCGTCTGCTGACGTACAGCGGTCGCGAGTTGGCCGAATGGTTGCGCGCCGATCAGACTCTGAAAGCGAGCGTCGGTATGGCGGCCTATAACGCGCTGAACGGGATGAGCGAGGTCGACGAGGCGGCCTGTTCCGAGGTCAACGCCGAGGACGTGATCCTGGAGCGGGGCGCCGGGCGCAAGGTAGCCATCGTGGGCCACTTCCCCTTTGTCGACCGGGTGCGAGAGGCGGCGGACGAGTGTTGGGTGTTGGAGATAAGACCGCGCCCCGGCGATCTTTCCGCCGACCAGACGGCCGAGATTTTACCCCAGGCCGATGTGGCGGCGCTGACCGGAACCTCGCTGCTCAACCATACCTTTGATGAGCTAATGGGATATTGTCGGCCCGACGCATTCATCCTCCTTCTGGGGCCGAGCACCCCTCTATCCTCGGCCCTTTTCGACGCCGGGGTGGATGGATTGAGCGGCACAATCGTTACCGATCCGGCGCGCGTGTTGCGAGTTGTGGAACAAGGGGCGACCTTTCGCCAGATCAAGCGGGGCGGCGGGTTGCGTTTGATGACGTGGTACAAAAATGACTAAGGAGAAAAATGGCAGAAACACAGGAAGTAATCAATGCATTAAAAAAGGTCAATGACCCTGAATTAGGCAAGAGCTTGGTCGAGTTGGGCATGGTGCACGATGTGGACGTATCCGGCGAGACGGTCAGTTTCACGCTGGCGCTGACCACGATGGCCTGCCCGCTGAAGGAAGATATCGCGAACGACGCCCGCCAGGCGGTGTTAGCGCTGGACGGCGTCGAGGACGTGCAGGTCAATCTGCGCGAGATGACGATGGAGGAAAAGGAGCGCGTCTGGCCCAAGCAGGATCAACAACAGAAAAAGGAGGGCGTGGCGCTGCACCTGAATCACATCGACCGGGTATTGGCGGTTATGAGCGGCAAAGGCGGCGTGGGAAAATCGTCGGTCGCGGCGATGCTGGCGGTCGCGCTGCGGCGGCAGGGCAAGCGTGTGGGCGTGCTGGATGCGGACATCACCGGCCCCAGCATCCCCAAGATGTTCGGGCTTCGCGGCGCGCCCCCAGCCGGGCCGGTGGGCATCTTGCCGGCGACGACCTCCTCCGGCATTCTCGCGATGTCGATCAATTTATTACTGCCCAACGAGGACGACGCCGTCGTCTGGCGCGGGCCGTTGATCGGCGGCGCGATTCGGCAGTTCTGGGGAGATGTGGTGTGGGGAAATTTAGACGTGCTGGTGTTGGACCTGCCCCCCGGTACATCGGACGCCTCGTTGACGGTTATGCAATCGATCCCGCTCAACGGCGTGGTGCTGGTGACGTCGCCCCAGGGCCTGGCGGGTATGGTGGTGCGCAAGGCGGCCCAGATGGCGGCCCAGTTGAAGGTCCCCATCGTCGGCGTGGTGGAGAACATGAGCTACACCGAGTGCCCCAATTGCGGCGAGCGAATCGACGTCTTTGGGCCGAGCCAGGCCATTCAAACGGCGAAACAACTCGGCGTGCCGATGCTCGGTCAGTTGCCGCTGGATCCGGAATTGGCCCGGCGTTGCGACGCTGGCGAGATTGAGGCGTACGATGCGGAGGGCTTTGAGCCAATCGCCCAAAAGATCCTGGAGCGGGCGTCCACCCGGCCCAGCACGCCGATTTTCTAGTGAAGACCTATCTGGATTGCTACCCGTGCTTTTTGCGCCAGGCGTTAGACGCGGCGCGTATGGCGGGAGCTGATGAGGACGTGCAACAGACAGTGCTGGACCAGGTGTTGGACCTGCTCAAGCGCCTCTCGCCCCAGGACGCGGCGACCACACCCCCGGTGATTGGCGAGCGCGTTCATCGAATCGTGCGCCGGGAGACGGGCGACGCCGACCCCTACCGGGCGGTTAAAGCGCGCAGCACGCGCCAGGCATGGGCGCTGTATCCCAGGTTGAAAGAGATCGTCGCCGACGCGGAGGACCCGCTGGACGCGGCGATCAGGCTCAGCATCGCCGGCAACATCATCGACTTCGGCCCCAACCGGGCGTATGATCTCTGGTCCGCGGTCGAGCGAGTGTTGGCCCAATCCTTCGCCATCGACGATAGCGCCACCTTCCGCCAGCGCCTGACCGAGGTAGACCGCGTGCTGTACCTGGGCGATAACGCTGGCGAGACGGTCTTCGATCGGGTGTTGATCGAGACCCTGGACGTGAACGTGACCTACGCAGTGAAAGGCGGCCCGATTCTGAACGACGCGACGCGAGAGGACGCGCTGGCTGTGGGATTAGACCAGGCGGCGGAGGCGGTGGTCGACACCGGTGTCGACGCGCCCGGCGTCATTCTGGACCGGTGCAGCGAGCATTTCAGGCAATTGTACGAAGCGGCTGCTTTGATCGTCGCCAAGGGGCAGGCCAATTACGAGACGCTGAGCGCTGATGGGGACCGGGTCTTCTTCCTATTACAGACCAAGTGCCCCGTGATCGCCCGCGACATCGGCGCCCCGGTTGGCAACATCATCCTCAAGTCCGGCGGCGCTTCGGACCGGTAAACGGAACGATCCGTTATGCAACATATCGTCGGCATCGTCGGATACAAAAACAGCGGCAAGACGACGTTGACCCGCAAGTTAGCGCAAGTTCTGACAGAGCGAGGATACACGGTCGCCGTCGTCAAACACACCGCGCATCACGCCCTGGATTTGCCGGGTAAGGACACGGCGATTCTGGGCGCGGTCGCCGAGCAGGTCGCCATCATCTCGCCGGAGGAATCGAGCCTTTTCTGGAAACGCGCCCTCGGCCTTGATGAGATCATCGCCCACTTGCAGGCCGATTTCATCCTGGTCGAGGGTTTCAAACGGATGAAGACCTACCCCAAAATCGTTTGCCTGGGTCAATCGCCTGAGGAAGACCTGGGCGGGCCGGCGGAGGATCTGTTCGATGGCCTGACGCTCTGCGCCGTTGGGCCGCTGGATCGAGACGTAAACGTAGACGTCGCTTACCTGGATTGGAACGACGCTGAGCCTATCGCCGATCTGATAGAACATTCACGCTAACCTTCAAACAAAGGAGACAAAATCATTTGAGCCAAGCAGAGAAACAACCGGAGAAACCCAGCTTCGATCAGATGGTGTCCGATTTGCAACAAGAGATCATCAGGCAAGAGCGACAAATTTTCTCCGAGACAGTCATCGCGGAGGCCCAGAACCCCCAGAACGTGGGGCGAATGCCCCAGGCCGACGCCCAAGCCATTGTGCGCGGGTGGTGCGGCGACACAATGGAATTTTACCTGCGATTGAACGGTCACGTTATCAAGGAGATCACGTTTATGACCGATGGCTGCGGGGCGACAATCGCCTGCGGCAGTAAATTGACCAAGATGGTTCAGGGTCTTCGCTGGCAGGATGCGTTGAAAATCACGCCGGAACGCCTGACCGCCGAACTGGGCGGTCTACCGGAGGAGAACGAGCATTGCGCCACGCTGGCGGTCAAGACGTTGCAACAAGCCATCGTAGATTGGCGAAGAGCGTGACGCGGTGATCGATAGTGAAAACCGACAAATGGTCATAGAGCGGGCCGGCGACCTGGTTCGAAGGGGTCACAATTGAGCCCAAGCCGTTTTTCTCGCCGTGGGCGAGTATGCGGTCGGATGCCGGGAGCCGAACTGGATCCCGATGGCGGCCGGCCTGGGCGGCGGCGTCGGGGGTTCACAACAGGAGATGTGCGGCGCGTTCAGCGGCGGGGTGTTGTTGATCGGGCGCCTCTTTGGTCCATCTGACCTGAAGGGCGGCGAGGCGGATAATCAGTTAGCGGGCGATCTGGCGGCCCAATACCGGGAGCGGTTTCTGGAGCGATTTGGCGCGATCCGCTGCGCGTCCTTGCGCCAACGAATCGAGGCGGGGGACTGGTTGACCGGTTGCGACGTGCTGGCGGAACGCGCTACAGAAACGTTGTTGATGTTATTAACGGATGGGAGCGCGAGGTGAGAAATTTGGAACGAATGACCGTTTGGGTGGATAAAAACCTCTGCCAGGGATGTGAGGCGTGTGTCGCCGTGTGCCCTGTCGACGCCATTCGCATAGTGAACGGCAAGGCGTGGGTGGACGAAGCGACGTGCAGCGGTTGCGGCGCTTGCATAGCAGTCTGCCCGGCAGACGCCATTCAACCGGTCGAGACGACGACGGGGGAGTTGATCCCCGAGCCCATCCACCGGGAGCCGACCGTGCGCCGGCCGAGCCCTCTGGCGGAGACGACCGGCGCCGCGCTCGTCACCGTGGGCGCTGGCCTGATTGTGAAAGCGGCGAGCGGATTGGCCCGGGCCGTAGGCCGGTGGTTGATGCGGCGGCCTGCTGTCTCGCTGCCTACCTTTCGAGACCGGGGAACACCTGGAGCGCGGCGGCCCTCCCGCCAGGACGCCCGGTCCGCCGAGACCGGCGGGCGGGAGGGCGAGCGGAGAAGGCGTCGGCGTCGACGCGGCGGCTGAGGCTGAAACCGAAACTGATCTGTTGGAGAGGAGCATAACGATGAAAGTGACCGTGCAGCACGTCGATGGTATGCGGTTTCTGGCCTCGACCGGGAGGAACGCCGTCGTCGTTGACGCGACGCCGGAGGACGGCGGGGGCGGGAGCGCTTTGAGCGCGCCCCAACTGTTCGCGGCGGCGCTCGGCGCGTGCATGTGTGAATTCGTGGCGAATTCCTGCCGTTTGCGAGAGATTCCGTTCGAGCGCTTGAGCGTGGAAGTGCACTGCGAGGTGTTGGAGAAGCCCCGCCGGATGGGCGACTTGACGGCGACGCTCCACATCCAACCGCCGGTCGACGACGACGTAAAACGGCGCTTGATCGGCGTCGCGCGCCGAGGCACCCTGGTCGGCGCGCTCCGCCGCCCGCCGGAGATCGACATTCGATTTGCGGAGGATTGATAGCGTGAATCGCTGATCCACGCTCACCCCCCTTTCGTACCTTATAATCTGACGCCTGGCGCGCCAGGCTGGCGCGCCAGCATCCTACTGGCATCCAATCGTCAAGATGACGGCGCTCCAATGTAAGCCTTCCCCAACCCCAACCCATCCGTTTGCAACTTAGATTAACTTATGGTATCCTTTTCAAGAGGAGAGCATCGGGCGTCAGTCGCCGCTCAACGTCGATGGGACCCTCGGCGGAGTTGGGCAACGCCTCCTTCGTCGCCACGCGCGCCATTGGACTGGCGGCCCACATGCACGAGGAGATGACCGGCGACGCTCGATGCGGCGCATCCATCCCACCGACCACGAATACGACGGCCCGACGGCCCGCGACCTGGCATAGCGCGATCCAAGTGCAATCTATAGGAGGAAACGATGAATAAAGCATTTGTTCAAACGATTTTCGCCCGCCGCAGCATTCGCAAATACACCGACGAACCGGTGAGCAAGGAGGACATCCAGACGCTGCTAGAAGCGGCAATGGCGGCCCCCTCCGCCTCGAACCGCAAGCCGTGGCAGTTCGTCGTCGTGACCGAGCCGGAGACGCTCGACCGCCTCGCCGAGGCGCACCCCCACGGCAAGATGCTGGCGGACGCGACGCTGGGCGTCGCTGTGTGCGGCGATCTGACGGAGATGGAGCGATTCTGGGTGCAAGATTGCTCGGCCGCCACCGAGAACCTGTTGCTGGCTGCGACGGCGTTGGGCCTCGGCGCGGTCTGGCTGGGCGTCTACCCGCGGGACGATCGAATCGCCATCGTCCGCGAGATTCTGGCGCTGCCGGAGCACGTCACGCCCCTCAACGTGATCGCTATCGGACGGCCCGCCGAGGAAAAAGAGCCGCGCACTCAATACGACGAGACCCGCGTACACTGGGAGCGGTGGTAGGGAGCGATGAATCTACGCCAGTTCGTCGCCTGGGCCCGGGAACGGGAGGAACTAATCGAGATCGACTCGGTGGTCGATCCACGCCTGGAAATGGCCCGTGTGATGCACGCCCTGGATGGTCGACCGGTGCTTTTCAACGCGCTGACCGGTCATCCAGATTGGCGCGCCGTCTCCGGCGTGTGCGCGCGACGAGCCTATTTCGCGGCCGCGCTGGGGTGTCACATTTCCGACGTGGTGCATCGCATGGCCGGCGGATTGGCGAATCCCGCGTCCCCGACGCTCGCGCCAGGCGATGCGCCCTGCCAGGAGGTTGCGGTGGAGCGCGTGAACCTGACCCATTTGCCCATCCCGCGTTATCACGTCCGGGACGGCGGGCGCTACGTCACCTCCGGCGTGGCGGTGATCGAGGATGCCGATTATGGACGCAACGTCGCCTTTCACCGGCTGATGGTCCTGGACGAGCGCCGGGTCGCCGCCCGCATCGTCGAGAACCGGGGGACGCATACGGCATGGGCCAAGACCGACCGTGACGCGCCGGTCGCCATCGCGATTGGCTGCCCGATCCAGGTGTTGCTAGCTGCGGCGATGAGCCCGCCCAAGGGCGTGGACGAGCTAAGCATCGCCCAGGCTATGGCGCCGACGCCGTTGACGACCTGTCAAACGGTCGATCTGGCGGTCCCGGCCGAGGCGGAGTTGATCCTGGAGGGGCGCATCACCCACACCCTGGCGGACGAAGGCCCCTTCCCCGATCTGACGGAGACGATGGACGGCGTGCGCCGCCAGCCGGTCATCGAGATCGACCACGTCACCCACCGGCGCGCGCCGATTTTTCACGCGCTGCTCCCCGGCGGAATGGAGCACAAGCACCTGATGGGCATGCCCCGCGAACCGACCATCTACGCCGCCGTCAGCGAGGTCTGCCGTTGCACCGGCGTCTACATCACGCCAGGCGGCGCGTCGTGGTTGCACGCCGTGGTGCAGATCGACAAACAACGCGCTGACGACGGGCAAAAAGCCATTGAGGCTGCCTTCCAGGGGCATAGCTCGCTCAAACACGTGGTCGTCGTCGACGTGGACGTGGACATTTACGACAGCGCCAGCGTCGAATGGGCCATCGCCACCCGCTTTCAGGCCGACCGGGATCTGCGCGTTTTCACCGACCAACCCAGCAGCAGTCTGGATCCATCGGCGACCCAAGCGGCGGGGCGGAAAGCGCGCACGGCCAAGATGGGGTTAGACGCGACAGCTCCCCCGGACGCTGCTCGGAAAGCGTATGAAAGAATTGAATATGAGGCGATAGATCTCTCACAATACGACGTGAAACGCCGAACGTAGGCGAAGAGCACCCTAGCAGAGCCAATAGGTCCATTGATGACAAATTCTTGTTCAACGCACAAGCGTTCTGTCGTTTAGGGCCTATCGATTAGGGCCTAACAAGCTTGCTTGCATTATGTATTACTTTAGTGTATAGTAGTAAAGAGTCCCATAAGGGCTTGGCAAATCGTGGGTTCAATGCTAGGGCTGAGGAGCTACAAGGAGGTAAACAATGGACCTTATCAAGGTCGCGTCATCTTCTCGCTCAACGGCGGTGGCAGGCGCCATCGCAGGCGTCATGCGAGAACAGAGTCACGTGGATGTGCAGGCCATTGGCGCCGGCGCTGTCAACCAGGCGATCAAAGCTGTGACTATCGCCCGCGGATATCTGGAACTGGATGGCATAGACATCATCTGCCTGCCAGAATTTGTCGAGGTGCTCATCGACGGCCAAGAGAGGACGGCTGTAAGGTTGAAAGTTGAAACCCGGATGAGCAGCCCGACGCCATGGGCGGAGACAAAGACGGAAGCAGAGGAAGAGGCAGACGCAGACGCAGAGGCAGACGCAGACGCAGAGGCAGACGCATCCGAAGAAGAATAGACCTGCATATCCACAGCACAGCCTCCGATGGTGTGAATACACCGTCGGAGGTTGTTCAATTAGCGCTAGCTTACAACGTAGAGGTCATCGCTCTCACCGATCACGACACGGTGGGCGGGGTTGCAGCGGCCCAGCAAGCAGCGGCCCTGCAAACAGGGGGGCTAGACGTCATCGCCGGCGTGGAGATCAACGCCGAGGGCGCATGGGGCGATTTGCACTTCCTGGGCTATTACATCGACGTGGAGAACGATTTCCTGCTGGAGCGCCTGGCGCGTATGCGCAACGCGCGCTTGGTCCGCGCAAAAGAGATGCTGGAACGGCTGCGGTCGATGGGAATGCGTTTGGGCTGGGAAGATGTCGCGGCGGCAGCCAAGGGGGATAGCGTCGGGCGACCTCACGTGGCCCGTGCGTTGCGCGATCGTGGTTACGTGAGAACGATCCAGGAGGCTTTCGAGCGCTTCATCGGTCGTGAGGGGCCGGCCTACGTGCCGCGCTTGCGTATGACGCCGCGTCAGGCGATTGAGGCTATCCTCAAAGCGGGCGGTGTGCCTGTACTCGCACACCCGGTTCACTCCGGGGCCGGGGTCGCGTCGCGCATACCGGAGTTCGTGAGGTACGGGTTGCGCGGCGTCGAGGTCTACTATCCCCACCACCGCCCGGAGGACGTCGCATTTCTGTTGTCGATGTGCCAAACACACGGGCTATTGGCCACAGGCGGTTCAGACTATCACGGCCCCTCAGTCCGCGCCGGGATCTCGTTGGGAGCGGTGGATGTCCCGTTCGCCTGTTTCGAGGCCCTGCGAGAAGCCGCCAGATCCGGCGCTTGAGCCCTTCACCCCGTCTCGTACGGACCAGCATCATCCAACAAGGCCAGCGTTCGATGCGCCCTGTCCTTTACTTCTGGTTCACGATCGCGCGGAAGGACCAGGGTAAACGTGCTCCCCACTCCCAACTCACTCTCTACCCAAACCCGCCCGCCGTGTTTTTTAACGATCGATTTGACCAGGGCAAGCCCCAGGCCAGTGCCTTCAATGCGCTTAACGTAGGGCGAACTGGCGCGGTAAAACTTATCGAACACGTATGGTAGATCAGCCGGCGGAATACCAACGCCGGTGTCGCCCACCCTCCCGATCACTTGATCCCCCTTGGTCTTCAATTCGACCGTGATCGTCCCTTCCTCCGTGTATTTGATCGCATTGTCGATCAAGTTGCTCCACACCTTGAAGAACAAACGCCTTGAGAGCATCATCGGCGGCGTGTCATTCAGGTCAAATTGGATCATCAGCCCTTTTGCAATAGCCGCTCCCTCAAGCATCTGGACAACCTCTTGAACCAGCCGATCCATTTTGACCCAATCTTGCTTTTCTGCGACGTCCATTTCCAGTTTGGCCAAATGGAGCAAATCATTGATCAAGTGATTCATCTGGGCGACGTTCGCTTCAACGCGCTCCAGAGCGTGTCGCCGCTCCTGTTCCGGGGTGTTATCCAGCTTGGCGATTTGGGCGTATCCCAGGATGGCCGAAAGCGGCGTGCGCAAATCGTGAGAGACAGTAGCGACGAAATCGTCCTTCAGGTGGGCCAACCGCTTGAAGTGGGTCACATCGTGCATGGTGAGCACCAGCCCTCCTCTTTTAGCGATGGGCGCGATATGAACGTGAAAATGTTGCTCGTCGATCTCTATCTCTGTCCTGACCTCGTCTTTCGTCCAATGCGCTGACGTAATCGCCGAGCGAATCACGTCGGGGAATGAGTCGCGGTGTTGGGCTTGCAAGACCCGCTGGGCCGCCGGATTGCTAGACAGTATCCTGCCCTGCATGTCCAGCAAGGCGATCGGTTCGCTGGCGCTCGCGATCGTCGACGCCAAGCGCTTGCGCTCAAGTTCCGCCTCCCGATACAGCGCTTCCAATTGCCGTTGAGCTTTCACCCGCTCGCTGACATCGCGCAAAAGAACGATGTGGCCAATCTTTCTGCCGCCGTCCCGCATCAGCGGCGTGACGCGCATAGCTAGCGTGCGCGCCTGGCCCGTCGCGTCGATGCGCACGTCACAAGCCATCTCCTCCAGGGGACGCTCGCGCAGCAAATCGGAAAGAGCGTCTCGTAACCGGGGATGTCGTATGCTCTCAAGTAACGGCTGGCCCACGATCAGGTCGCCCGCTTGTCCAATGATGTGTTGCGCGATTGGATTGGCGTCCACGATTCGCTCTTCAGAATTGATCACGATCACGCCATTGGGCATTTGCTCGACGATGACCCGCCGCGCAATCGGCATAATATCCAGGTAGCCGTAGCGAAATATGGCCACGGCGAAAAGACCGCCGCTCAACGTAAAGAAGAAGGAATCCAGCGCCCAGGGAAACGAAAACATCTCCAATTGGGTAATGATGCTGGCAACCAGAGGAACGGCGCCGGCGATAATCATCAAGTTTGTCTGGGCGCGATAGATCACCGGTTGTTGCCAGTGAAAACGAACGTAAAGCCAGAGCCCGGATAGGACATAAAAATAGCTCGTTGCGATATGGGCATAATAGAACCAGGTATGCCCCTCCTTCATAAACGCGCTCTGACCGCCAAATTCCCCAAGATAGGGGCCTTTCCACCACAAATGAAAGTAATGATCGGTCAACACGAGAGGCAACAAGAGAATCGTCGGAAGAAAAATTAACAGGAGATTGCGGCGGGTTAAAACAGATTGGCGCTGCGTGTATTGCAGCGCCAAGATAAACCATAGCGGAGGTGTGGCCATCACGCCAATGTATTTAAGGCGATTGAAGAGATAAGCCGTCTCAAAATTCGCCCCCATCATACTGAGGCCATAAAAAATTGACCACCACGATAGACACGCCATCATCAGACTGAAGGCCAGCGCTTCATCCCGCTTGCGATGGCGCAAGGCGTACCACGTCAACCCGACCGTGACCAGGGCGGCGATAAAAAGCGACACTGCATAAGGAGAGTATTGGAATTCCATAAGCGCATTATACCCAAATGGTCACAATTTGGCAATAACACGTCGCCCCCTACCAGTCAAAACAAGAAGCGACCGACTTTGCGTTCAAGGGCAATCAGTATACAATTGTAGGCGATCTCTCAATCAGCCGGGAAGAATTCAGCGACCCGACACTTTTTCGACCAAGTCTCCCGCTGGTCAGAAAACAACGCCAAAACGGTGTGAATCGCAGTTTTTGAGACTATTTCTGGCCCAATGATTCGTGAAACCTGCGGGAGATTGCACGGGTTACAAATCCACCCAGAGCGCCCCGGAATGTTGAGAAGATTCTGTCCAGTGATATAATAGTCACAGAACTGCCCATAACTTACCCGGCCCATAATCGACCAGGAGGTCAAAATGAACAAACGAATCGGCATTCGCCGCGAGGACAAGAGTATCTGGGAACGGCGGGTACCCCTCGTTCCCCAAGACGCCCAAGAACTACGGGAGACGCACGAGATCGAGGTGTGGGTCCAACCCTCCGACATCCGGGCGTTCCGGGAGGAAGAATATCTTGAGGCTGGCGCGCGGGTGGTGGAAGATCTGTCCCCCTGTCCCGTCACCTTCGCCGTTAAAGAGATCCCCCCCGACTTCTTCCGCCCGGATCACGCCTACGTCTTCTTCGCCCACGTTATCAAGGGGCAAGCATACAATATGCCCATGTTAAGTAGATTGTTGGAACTGGGCTGCCACCTGATCGACTACGAGAAAGTCAGCGACGAACGGGGACGTCGACTGATCTTCTTCGGCCGCCACGCAGGCCTAGCGGGCATGGTCGATACCCTGTGGGCGCTGGGCCAACGCCTGACGTGGGAGGGCATCGACAACCCCTTCAGCGAGCTGCATCAAGCCCACGAATACGAAGATCTGGCAGCTATCCAGGCCGCCATGTCGGCTATCGGCGCCCGCATCGCCCGCGAGGGCTTGCCGGAGGCTGTCACTCCCTTCATCTGCGGATTTGCCGGATATGGCAACGTCTTTCGTGGGGCCAACGAGATCATCGAATACCTTCCGACCGAGGAAATTGCGCCGGTCGAGGTAGCCGCCGCGGCCCAACAGGCCCGACCGCCCCGCGACAAGGTCTACAAAGTCGTGTTCAAAGAAGAGCACACCGTGGACCCCATCTCGCCCAACGACGAGTTCGAACTTCAGGATTATTACGAGCATCCGGAGAAATACCGGGGCCGGTTTGGCGACTATCTGCCATATTTGAACGTGCTCGTCAACTGCGTCTATTGGGAGGAAAAATATCCTCGCCTGGTCACAAAATCGGATGTCAAGACGCTCTATCAGGGGGAGCAACCGCGATTGCGCGTCATCGGCGATATCAGTTGCGACATTGAGGGGGCCATCGAGACGACGGTCAAAAGCACCGAGCCGGGCGACTCGGTCTTCGTCTACGACCCCATCGAAGATCGAGCGATAGATGGCGTGGCTGGCGATGGGCCGGTGATTATGGCGGTCGACATCCTGCCCAGCGAGATCCCTCGCGATTCGTCGGTCTACTTCAGCGAGGTGCTGAAGGACTACATCCCGGCTATCGCCCAGGCCGATTATACGGTCCCATTCGAGACGCTCGACCTGCCGCCGGAGATCAAGCGCGCGGTCATCGTCTATCAGGGGGAGTTGACGCCGGAATACCGTTATCTGACACAATACCTGGAATGAGGAGGTCATATCCAATGAAGAACGTATTGGTTTTTGGGGCGGGCCTGGTCGCCAGGCCCCTGGTACGCTACCTGCTGGAACAGGATGATTTTCACGTGACGGTCGCCAGCCGTACCCTCAGCAAGGCCGAGGACCTGGTCGGCGATCACCCGCGCGGGCAGGCTCTCGCGTTCGACATCACCCAGGACGGAGATAAGTTGAACGATCTCGTGTCCCAGGCCAATATCGCTGTCAGCCTGTTGCCCTACATCTACCACGTCCAAATCGCCGAGCAGTGTATCAAGCACGGCGCGCACTTGCTCACGACCAGTTACGTCAGCGACGCGATGCGCGCCCTGGACGCCCCGGCCCGGGAGGCGGGCGTCATCCTGCTCAACGAGCTGGGCCTGGATCCGGGCATCGATCATATGTCGGCCAAACGCATCATCGACCAGGTGCACCGGGCCGGCGGCGAGATCAAATCCTTCCGCTCCTACTGCGGCGGGCTGCCGGCGCCCGACGCCAACGACAATCCCCTGGGCTACAAATTCTCCTGGAGTCCCCGGGGCGTGGCGCTGGCGGGGCGCAACGACGCCCGCTACCGGGAGCACGGGCGCACCGTCGATGTGCCCAACGCCCGCCTGTTCGCCACGCACTTCCTGACGTGGGTGGCGGGCCTGGGCGATTTCGAGGCCTATCCCAACCGTAACTCGCTGCCCTACATCGACATCTACGACATCCCGGAGACGGATACGATGTACCGGGGCACGCTGCGCAACGTCGGCTGGTGCGACGTCATGCAGAAACTGAACGAACTCGGTTATTTCAGCCTGGACGAACGGACCGATCTGACCGGGAAAACCTTCCGCCAGGTGATGGCGGAATTGGTTTACGAAGGAGGGCAGGGAGACCATCCCGATCTTGAATCAGGCCTCGCCGCTTTCCTCAACCTCTCGCCCACTTCCGGTGTGATGATGGCATTGAAATGGCAGGGACTGCTGGACAACGCGCCTGTCTCTGAAAAAGCCAACACCCTGTTGGACGTCCTGGCGGACCAGATGTTGATCAAAATGAGCTATCGCGAGGGGGAGCGGGATATGGTCGTGCTCGTTCACGAGTTCGTCGTGGCCTATGCCGCGCCCCATGCCGCGGCCCATGCCGATGAAGAATCATTTATCACCTCGACCCTGATCGACTATGGCGCGCCCGGCGGAGACAGCGCAATGGCGCGCACTGTCGGCTTGCCGGCCGCCATTGGCGCGCGCATGATCCTGGAAGACAGGATCATGCTGACCGGCGTCCACATCCCGGTGCTGCCAGAAATTTACGAGCCGGTGCTGAATGAGCTGGCGCAATTGGGCATCAAGTGCCGGGAACAAAGTAAGCGGCTGGAATAAGAAATCGGCGCGTGAAATGAGCGTTCGCTTGCTTGACGCCACAGAATTTTATGGTACAGTAGAAGCAATGTCATGTGTGACGTAATTTAACTCGCATAATGTGTTGCATACGCCTTAAAAAGGAGGTATCCCGTGAAGAAGAGAAATCCACGCTTTCCACTGCTTACGAGTCTGATTGTCCTCCTACTTGCAGCCAGCCTGATGACCGGTTGCTACCGGAGCGCCAACCCAGACGTGACCGATACACCGGCTGGCGGCGCGCAAACAGAGCAAGAGGAAGAGAGCACGACGCCAGACATTCAAGCGACAGCTTTCGCCAACTCCACCAGAAGCGCCCAGACAGAGGAGACCCCGGAGGAGGAAGAGGAGGAAGAAGAAATCACGGCTTCACCCACGCCGCAACCACCGACGCCCACTCCCCCGCCCACCGAGACCTCTGTCGCGACGACGGCTGTGCCTACCTTCACACCCGCCCCCACCGAAGAGGAAGCCGCCCCGACGCCGGAACCCTCGACGTTCGAAACAAAGGCGCACACTGTCCAGGCCGGTGAAAACATGTTCCGTATCGCGCTGCGCTACGACACGACGGTCCAGGCCATCGCCAACGCCAATGGCATCGCCAACCCCGCGTTGATTTACGTGGGGCAAGTGTTGACGATTCCCGAGCCCGGCGACGCCCCGTCACCGGCGCCCGGCGGGACGACCTACGTCGTCCAACCCGGCGACAACCTATTCCGCATCGCGTTGAAATACAATATGAGCTACACCTACCTGGCCCAATATAATAACATCGCCAACCCCTCCAACATCTACGTGGGCCAGACCCTGCGCATTCCGTAGCCAGCGATCGCTCGAATAGCGCGAAACAAGCTTGACAAAAGCATCGTTTCGGGCCATAATGCGACCCGCGTTAAAATAAGAAAAGGCGACGACGGAGAAGAGTAAACAGGCGACTGCTGCCAGGGAGATGGGATCACAGACTGCAAGTCCCATCCGGTAAGGTCTGTCGAAGTTCCCTCCCGAGCCGACGGGTGAACGGTAGGTCGGTAAACGGGTATAGAGTGTCTTAAATATTGCTCTAGCCGCCGTCCCAGGGGCGCTAATCGCCCCGAGGACGGGCCTTCGAGCGAATTTTTTAAATAGTCTCTATATCGACCAACTAGCCCGCTCCGCAGACCCAGCGTTAACGGGGTAGCCGATTGCGTCCGCGCTGTCGGTGAAATGAGAGAACTCCCTTTTTACATGGAGGGAGTGAAGTAGGGTGGTACCACGGGAGTAAGCGCTCTCGTCCCTAGGGACGAGAGCGCTTTTATATGCCCACCAGGCCCAACCAGAAAGAGGTATCCTATGCAAAATCAATTAGAGCAACTGGCGCAAGAAGCGCTATCCTCGTTGAAAGAGACACAAGACAGCGCCGCCTTGACCGCCTGGAACCAGCGCTATCTGGGCAAGAAGGGCGCGTTGACCCAGATGTTGCGCTCGGTGGGTGAA
>DAOTUC010000290.1:0-5376 GCA_034437315.1 Anaerolineae bacterium | reverse complement strand
AGGGCTTGTGGATCACGTCCAGAAAGCCCACCTCACGCAATACCTCCGTGACTGCCTCCCCCGAGTAGCCAGTGATCCCCAGCGCTCCCAAGCTCGGGTTTTTCTTCCGCAGTTCTCTCACCAATTCCTCGCCCCCCATCTCGGGCATCACCATATCTGTGATGACCAGATCCACTTGCCGCCGAGGCGGATCGCCCGACCAGCGCGGAGACTGACATAGCGCCAGCGCCTCGCACCCGTTCGCTGCCGTCAGAACCCGGTAGCCCAGCGATTCCAACATCTCTCGCTCCGCTCCCCGCAGCGCCTCTTCGTCCTCCACCAGCAGGATTGTCTCTCCCTGTCCCTCTGAAGGAGAGAGAGACGCCTCGCTTTTAGGCTTGGATACAGCGTCCGAATCAACGTGCGCTTCCTCCTGATAGGCTGGCAGGTAGATGCGGAAGGCCGTCCCGACCCCGGGTTCTGTCTCCACGGTGATGTATCCATCGTGCTGCCGGACGATGCCATACGCCTGCGCCAGGCCCAGCCCCGTGCCTTCGTCCACGTCCTTGGTGGTGAAGAAGGGTTCGAACAAATGATCGCGCACCTCCTCCGTCATTCCTATCCCAGTGTCTGAGATCGCTAGACAAACCCATCTGCCTTCTTCAACCTCCCCTACGCTTGTCTTGAGCAAGGGCATGCTTGCTACTGGCGGTGTCTTGTCTTCTGCAATCTCGATACAGGACAACTCGAAGCACAATTCCCCGCCTCCCGGCATCGCGTCGCGGGCGTTGAGCGCCAGGTTGGTCAGCGCCTGTTGGATGCGCCCCGGATCAACCTGTACCCTATACTGCCCCTCGCCTGCTTCAATCTTCAGCGCGAGCAGGATATTCTCCGGGATTTTGCGTCGCAGGACGTCTATCACGTCCTGAATAAGAAGCCTTGGATCTACCACTTGCATACGAAGCATTGAACGACCGCTAAAATCGAGGATCTGCTGCACCAGATCGGCCGCCTTTTTCGATTCACCAATGATGATCTCGATATGCCGCGCCACCTTGGGCGGCACACCAATCTCATGTTGACACAACTGCGCGTAGAGAATGATGCTAGAGAGCAAATTGCGGAAGTCGTGGGCGATACCGGCCGACAATTGCCCTACGGCGGCCAATCGCGCCTGTTGGAGCATGGTCTCTTGCGCTGCCTTCAGGTCGGCCAGCGCCTCTTCCAGGCGCAGGTTACTCTCTTGCAATGCCTCCTCGGCTCGCTTACGTTCGGTGATATCGGTAGCAATCTGCAGTCGAACAAGCCGAGCATCCATCCATTTGATGGCCCGGTCGCAGTTGATGTACCAGTTCCCGGTAACTGGATTTTGGCCCTCCCAGGTGATGACGCCGCTAGGATCGCCCTCGACATCAAGCAATTGGTCATTCGTACAATGCGCACAAGGCCCTCCCCCCCCTCGAAACACCTCCCAGCAGATTTTCCCAACCAGGTCTTCCCCAAAGCTGGCACGCATATGCCGATTCAAGAATAGGATTTCGTAGGTTTCCATATCGGCGACGTAAATGTCCGCGTCTATACCGTCCAGTATCTTGAGGAGCCTTTCGTGAGATTTCCTTAGCGCTTCCTCGGCCTTTTTACGCTCGGTGATATCCTTATCGATGGCAAAGAATCCTATGATGTCACCGTCTGTGTATATCGGTATCTTGGTCAACAGATACCATAGCGACTCGCCCTCCGGTGTCGTGACCTTTCTTTCTTTTCTGATAAGTGGTTTCCCGGCTAGCACGTTACACTCGTCCGCTAGAATTTCCTCTCCCTCCCTGGCCCAAAGTTCCGCAGCCGTCTTCCCGACCAGGTCTTCTGTATCCATCCCCAAAACGTCCGCATAGGCCCGACTTGCCCGAATCATCCGATGCTCGTTATCCTTGAAATAGACCAGATCGGGCGTGTTATCCATCAGCGCATCCCACAGATGCCGTCTGTGTTCGAGCTCTTTCTCCGCCCGTTTGCGCGCGGTAATGTCCTGCAACGTGCCAAAGACTCTGACCTCACCGGTTTCAGGATCCTCTTCAGCTTTACCCTTGCTGTGTACGTAGCGGATGTCGCCATCGACAGTGACGATGCGATAGACCAGGTCAAAGGGCTCTGTCCCCTCCACAAGTCGATCGAGGTGCTCACCAACCCTCGCTTGATCTTCCTCGTAGATCAAATCCCGGTAAGCTTCAACAGTCGGCGCTGCCTGGTCGGGACGCATACCAAAGATACGGAACGTCTCATCAGACCAGACGACCTCACCACTGCTGACGTCAACTTCATAATGACCGAGGTGGGCCAGACGTTCGGCCTCTCTCAACCGTCCCTCACTCTCCAACAACGCCGCTTCGATCTGTCGGCGTTGTAAAGCTACAGCGGCAAGGCCCATAAAAGCCTTCACGGCTTGCGGGTTCTTCAAGTTGGCGCCCTGCTCCAAAACGAGAACGATCGAACCAAATAGGTGTCCCTCACGGACGAAGCCCATACTGTAGAAATCACCCAAGTTGAACACTTTCTCCAGGGCCTGACAAATGCTCTGGGGAATCTGTCGCAAAGCGATGACATAAAGTCCCGATGGCACCCGCTCTAACTCCTGGGTGAACAAGCCCACTTTTGCCTCCTCGCTCAAGGGGAGTTTCATCCCAATCGGATGATTCCCCAGGATATCGAGGATAGTCTTGCGATACTGGTTCCATCCCGCCACCGCCCGAACGCGGATCTGTTCAATCTCGGCGTCGAACGTGTTGACGATCACAAAACGCCCGCCACTCAATTCCTTTAGTTGCTCGCCAATGAATTGGTAGATATCCCCATCCAGCGGGAAATTCATCAGTTCGATGGCCGCTTTAGAGAGTAATGTTTGGTCGTGCAGGAGCCGGGATACCTCTCCCTCGCTCTTTTGCAGATCCGCTTCTGTCTCCAACTCGGCGACACGCTGACGAAGGGTCTCCAGTTCCTGGATCAATTGCTTCCGCGTTTTATTCTGCCAACTCATATCACACTTACTCCCATCACAGCCGGCCCAACCCCTGGGCGATCGCTTCAGCCAGGCGTTTGAGGTCGGGCGGTTTGGACAACCAGGCACTCAAACCCTGTGCCCGCAGTTCGTCGAGTTCTTCAGCCATCGGGTGACCGGTGAGCAGGATCACCGGCGTTTGCCATTCTTCCTCCCGTACTGCCCAGAACAGGGCAATCCCTCCCATTCCCGGCATCACCACGTCGCTCAATATCAGGGCAACCTCTTCCTTGTACTGCTTGACCAGCGCCAGCGCTTGTTCACCATTGGCTGCTTCCAGCGTGCGGTAGTTCCATTGTTCCAGGCTTTCCACCAAGGCAGTCCGCACGATGTCCCCATCCTCCACGACCAACACCAACTCACCCCGCCCGTGGGGCATGGCTAAATCGTTCGGCGGAGGGGGCTCGACCGGACTGATCGCCAGTGCGGGCAGATAGACGGTGAAGGTCGTCCCCTCACCCAGCTGCGTATCCACGCCAACGTGTCCGCCGTGCTGCCCCACAATACCGTGCACCTGCGCCAGCCCCAGCCCACTGCCCTCCCCTGGCCCCTTGGTCGTGAAGAACGGCTCAAAGATATGCGCTAACACCTCCGGCGGGATACCGGCGCCTGTGTCCGAGACAGACAGACGGATCCACTCACCGGCCGACAACTCTGTCAGGGGTTCCTCCCCGACAGTCACCGTCACCTGGGATAGCGCTATACGCAATACACCGCCCTCCGGCATCGCATCGCGGGCGTTGACCACCAGATTTATCAGAACCTGTTGTATCCGGGTAGGATCGGCGCTCACCACGTATTCACCGGATTCCACTTCCAGCAGAAAGGATATGCTCTCCGGGATCGTCCGCCGCAGGACGTGAACGGTCTCCTCGACAAAAGGCTTGAGGTCCACCGGCCGCGTCTGGATAGACGAGTGACGGCTAAAGTCCAGGATTTGCTGCACCAGCTTGGCTGCTTGGCGCGATTCGCCAAGAATGATTTCAAGAGATTGCGTCAGACCCGAGGGCAAATCAGGCTTGCCCAGGGACATCTGGGCGTAGAGCATGATGGTGGTCAACAGGTTGTTGAAGTCATGGGCAATGCCGCCAGCCATCTGTCCAACCGCGGCCAGCCGCTCCTGCTGCTGGATACGTTTCTGGGCGTTTCGCTCCTCGGTCACGTCCCGCACGGTCAGCACCCAGCCCTCGGGGCGACGTTCGTTCTGAGCCACCGGCCGGGCCAACACCTCGAACACCCGCCGCGGTGGGCCAGGGATCTCGAGCTCGTGCCACGAGCCTCCGGGTGGCGATGTCAGCAGATCCTCCAGGGCGTGCTCGGCCAGACGAGCCAGCACATCGTCCACGCAAGCATCGGTGAGCAGCGCGAGATGTTTCTCTGCCACCGGATTGGCGAGCAGGATGCGGCATTCAGCGTCGAGCAGGAGGATGCCCTCCGGCGCGTGCTTCACCGTAGTCTCCAGACGCCGTCGCTCGGTCTTCAGCGCGGCGCTCAGGCGCGCCTGGTGCAAGGCCACAGCGATTTGCCCTGCAATCTCACAGACGATTTCCACGTGCTCGGTGCTAAAGGCAGCCGGTTGCTCGGCGTGCAATCGTAAGGCGCCGAGCCACTCGCCACGGGCGATGAGCGGCGCGGCGACGTATGAGCGCACCCCGTCCGCTTGCATAGCCCGGATAAGCGGCGTCACTGGCTGGTGGGCAGCCAAAATGTCATCATCAACCATCACTTGATCCCTCTGCCCACCATCACCGATCGTGAGGCCTTCCAGGGGAAAGCGCATACCCTCTTCCAGCGCGTGGCCGCGGTCGGCGTCTACGGCCAACACGGCGGCCAACCCCGCCTCCAGGTCAAAAGTAGCGATGCCAGCCGCCACGCAAGGCACCAGTTGTCGGAGGTGGCCCAAGGCGGCCTGGGCTATCTTCTGCGGCGACTGCGCCTCCAGGATGGCCTGGTCGATCTCACGTAGAATTTCCAATCGCTGGGTGTACTTCTGAAGCGCCCTTTCCGCCCGCTTGCGCTCGGTGATGTCGGTGAAGACGGAGAGCACGCCGCTGAAGCACTCATCGTCGAAGAGCGGCCGGGCGCTGACGATGACGGGAATCTCATTCCCATCCTTCCTCAGCAAGGCCGTCTCGTAGCGGCTGGCGATACCTTGAGGGCGCTTGGCGGACTCCTGAGCGACCTTGGTGCGGTGTTCAACGGGGACAATGGCCTTCCAGTGCTGGCCCAACAGTTCCTGGGGAGCATAGCCCAGCAATTCCGCCGCCATCGGGTTGACGAAGGTGATGCGTCCTTCAACATTCTCAATGACGATACCCTCGGCCATACTCTGGACGATATTCTCG
>DAOTUC010000289.1:0-12004 GCA_034437315.1 Anaerolineae bacterium | reverse complement strand
CCCTAAAGGTTTTGCTCAAGGCCGCGCAAACAACGTTTTTGCCTTAAACAATGACCTTTTTCCATCAAAACCAGCGCAAAAACCTTTAGGGTCTATGATGGGCCATGCGAAATCCTGAAGACCCAAATTCTTTTTCTTTGTGCAAGAATTTTGCATACGAGATAGAGAGTCTTAAATAATTGCTCTAGCCACCGTTCTAAATCTCCCGCAGGTTTGAAATCTTGAACCTGCGGGAGGTTGATAAGAGGAAGGAGAAAAAAGAATCAATGAATCACATTGCACTTCTATCCATCGTCCCTGCCGTGGGCCTCCTGGGGCTGGCTTTCAGCCTCTACCTGGCCTACAACACGTTGAAGAACGATCCCGGCCCGCCAGAGGTCGCCAGCATCTCCAGGGCGATCCAGGCGGGGGCGACGACCTTCATGCGGCGGGAATACCAGGTGATGGGCACGACCGCGCTGCTCTTCGCCGTGTTTCTCAGCCTGGCGCTGAACGTATACGTCGCGTTTACGTTCCTGGTTGGCGTCGTGTGCGCCACCCTTTCCGGTTTCATCGGGATGAGCATCGCTACCCGCACCAACGGGCGGGTGACCTGGGCGGCCCGGGATGGATTGAGCCAGGCGCTGCACGTCGCCTTCTCCGGCGGGTCGGTGATGGGCATGGCCGTGGTCAGCCTGGGCGCGTTGGGCATCTCCGGCGTCTATCTGCTCTTCCGCCTGCTGCCCAATACCCCCGATCCTCTGACGGTCATCACCGGTTACTCGATGGGGGCCAGTTTCGTCGCCATTTTCATCCGCATCGGGGGCGGCATCTTCACCAAGGCGGCCGATATGGGCGCCGACCTGGTGGGAAAAGTAGAGGTGGGCATCCCGGAGGATGACCCGCGCAACGCCGCCGTGATCGCTGACCAGGTGGGTGACAACGTGGGCGACGTGGCTGGCCTGGGCTCTGATCTCAATCAATCCTACACCGATACCATCGTGACCTCGCTGCTGATCGGCGCGGCGGCCCAGACCGCCGCCGGCGTCTACCTGGGGGAGAAAGGGATCATCTTCCCGCTGCTGCTGGTGGCGATGGGCAGCCTGGTCTCGACGCTGGGCATCCTGATCGTCAGATGGCTGGCGCGGAAGGAAGTGATTCGCCCGGAGGCGCTGTTGCGGGTCGGCTTGCTGACCAGCGGGGCGTTGTCGCTGCTTGCTATTCTGCTCCTGTCCCACTTCTACCTCGGCGAGATGGGGCCGTTTTACGCGGCGACCTCCGGCCTGTTGGTCGGCGTGCTCATTGGCCTGAACACAGAGTACTACACCTACCGCCGGCCGCTGCAGGCCATCATCCGGGCCAGCGAGATCGGGCCGGCCAACAACATCATCGCCGGGCTGGCGGTGGGGTTGGAGAGCACGGTCCTTTCCATGATCCTGTTGGGATTGGGGATGATCGTGTCTTACCACTTCGCCGGGTTGTACGGCATCTCGCTATCCGGATTGGGGATGCTGTCTATTCTGGGGATCAACCTCTCGATGGACGCCTACGGGCCGATTTCGGATAACGCCGGCGGCATCGCCCAGATGAGCAGTCAACCGGCGCGCATCCGGGAGATCACCGATCGCCTGGACGCGGTGGGCAACACGACGGCCGCCATTGGTAAGTCGTTCGCCGCCGCCGCCACCGCCGCCGCCGCCCTTTCCCTGCTGTCTGCCTATTCCGAGGCGGCCCAGATTGAGCACCTGGACATCAGGGAGCCTCACGTGATGGCGGGCCTGTTGATCGGCGGTGTGCTGCCGGCCCTCTTTTCGGCGATGGTGATCCATTCGGTGGACCGGGCCGCTCAACTGATCGCCCTGGAGGTGCGGCGGCAATTCCGGGAAATTCGCGGCCTGATGGCGGGCGAGAATCCGCCGGACTATGGGCGTTGCGTCGACATTGCCACCAAGGGCGCGCTGAACCGGCTGGCGCTGCCGTGCATGTTGGCGATTGGCATCCCCTTTCTCGTCGTCTTCACGTTGGGGCCGGAGGCGTTGGCCGGCTTGCTGGCGGGCTGCATCGTGGGCGGCATCTTCCTGGCGCTCTTCATGGCGAACGCCGGCGGCGCATGGGACAACGCCAAGAAGCGGATCGAGGCGGGGGAGGCGGGCGGCAAGGGATCGCCAGCCCACAAGGCCAGCGTGATCGGCGACACGGTAGGCGACCCGCTCAAGGACACCGCTGGCCCGACCCTCGATATTCTGGTACAATTGATGGCGACCGTCTCGCTGGCCTTCGTCCCGTTATTTGAGAAATTTATCAGATAGTGAAAATCGGATTTTGATCGTGCGCCTGTGACGATCTTCTGGAGGTTCGAGGGGACGTTGATGGGCGTTTATCCGTGAATCCTGCCCATCCGTGTTCATCCGTGGGGGTTGGAGAACGCGGATTTTTGGGATGGTCGGATTAGGACGCGCTCAATCCGCCAATCCTGTATATCCGTGTTTTTCCTCAAGAAAGGGGTAGAGACGTATGAAAAAAAGATACGGGGCTTTGTTTTTGTTGTTTCTGTTGATTTTGGGCGTCTTTCCGCCGTCTGTTGGGGCGGCGGATGGGCCGGTGATGCTGCTCGAGTTGGACGGTGTGATCAATCCCTTCTCGGCGCGTTACCTCGAGCGTGGGCTGCGGCTGGCGGAACAGCGCGGCGCGCAGGCGGTCGTCATCACCCTCGACACGCCCGGCGGGCTGGAATCCGCCATGCGCGACATCGTCCAACTGCTGCTCAACGCGCCGCTGCCCACCGTCGTCTACGTGACGCCCGGCGGCGCGCGCGCGACCTCGGCCGGCATGTTCGTGCTGTTGGCGGCCGACGTGGCGGCCATGGCCCCCGCGACCCACGTCGGTTCCGCCCATCCTGTGCCCCTGGGTGGGGAGATCAGCGACGTGATGGATGACAAGATGACGGCCGACGCCGCCGCCCTGGTGCGCAGCGTGGCTACCCGGCGGGAGCGCAACGCCGATTGGGCTGAGCGGGCGGTGCGCGAGAATCTCTCCGTCACCGCCGACGAAGCGCTGGAACTGGACGTGATCGACCTGTTGGCCGATGACGTGAACGACCTGTTGCGCCGCCTGGACGGGCGCCAGGTCGCCGGGGCGTCGCTGCAGACAAGCGGGGCCATCGTGATGGCGCAACCGATGAACCTGAGCGAGCGTTTCTTCCACGTCATCACCGAACCGAACGTCGCTTACCTGCTACTTTCGTTGGGCACCCTGTTGCTGCTGGCCGAGTTGGCCGATCCGGGTTTGAGCGTGGCGGGGGCGGGGGCCGTCATCGCCTACATCGTGGCCTTCATGGGGCTGGGCAATCTGCCGGTCAACTGGGCCGCCATTGGGTTGTTGGCTCTCTCCGTCGTTTTCTTCGTCGTCGGCCTGCTTACCGACACCGAGGCGGTTGTCACGGTTATCGGGCTGCTACCCTTCATCCTGGGGTCGTTGCTGCTCTTCGCGCCCTTCACGCCGACCTCGCCGGCGATGCCCACCGTGCGGGTCAGCCCCTGGCTGATCGTCGTGATGGCGCTCGGCATGATCGCTTTCAGCATCCTGGTGTTGCGGGCCATTCTCATCGCCAATCGCATGCCCGTCCGGGCCGGCGCGCAGCGATTGATCGGGCAGCAGGGCGTCGCGTTGACCGACCTGGCGCCAGCGGGGCAGGTGCGCGTCGATCTGCAGGATTGGAGCGCCGTCGCCACGACGGGGGAGATTCACGCCGGCGATCCCGTGCGCGTCACTGGCATATCCGGCGTACGTTTGCAAGTTGTATCGGCAGATGCAGACTCCGAGCGTACAGATTCTCAGAGTCTGCCACAAGGTAACGAGGAGGTGTAAGGATGGATATTTTTATTGTAGGGTTCCTATTGTTGTTGGGCTTGACCATCGTGGCGATGGCGGTCCGCATCGTGCCGGAATATCGCCGGTTGGTCGTCTTTCGCCTGGGCCGCTGTGTGGGAGAGAAAGGGCCGGGGCTGGTCTTTCTGATTCCCTTCATCGATCGCGGGGAGGTGGTTGACCTGCGAGAGGTCTATTTCGACGTGCCGCCCCAGACCTGCATCACCGCCGACAATGCCTCGATCTCGATCGACTTTCTGGTCTACGACAAGGTCATCGACCCGACGCGCAGTGTCCTGGAGGTGGAGAACTTCACCGGGGCGGCGCGCGGCCTGGCGATCACCACCCTGCGCGCGGTGGTCGGCGCGATGGACCTGGACGACGTGCTCTCCAAGCGGGACGAGATCAACCGTATCCTGCACGAGAAGCTGGACGACGTCACCGATCGCTGGGGTATCCGCGTGATGGCGGTCGAGATCCGCGAGGTCGTCCCGCCGAAGCAGATCGAAGAGGCGATGACGCGCCAGATGGCGGCCGAGCGGAACCGGCGCGCGGTAGTGGCCGAGGCGAACGGTCAGCGCGAAGCGGCCGTGACTGTGGCCGAGGGCGACAAGCAAGCTGCGATCCTCAAGGCCGAGGGCGACCGGCAAGCGACGATCCTCCAGTCGGAGGGCGACCGAGAGGCCGCGATCCTGCGGGCCGAGGGTTTCGCGCTGGCGTTGAACGAGATCTACAAAGTGGCCCAGGGCGTCGATAGCAAGACGATGACGCTCCAATACCTGGACGCGCTCAAGGCGCTGGGCGAGGGGGAGGCGACCAAGTTCGTCATCCCGACCGAGTTCGTGAATCTTGTGCAACCGTTGATGGCGAACGCCCGGCAGGCGCACATCGAGAAACCCGACGTCGCGGGTTAGCGACCGGATACTGTTCAAGAGCTGAAGAACGCGGATTTTGGGGATTGTCGGATTTGGTCGCGCTCGATCCGATTCGATCCGACGATCCCGCCAATCCGTGTTCTTCCGTGAGTATGAGAACGCGGATTTTGGGGATTGTCGGATTTGGTCGCGCTCGATCCGCTAATCCTGTATATTCGTGTTCTTCCATGATTGGAGGTCATATGGAACGAGCCTGGCACACGCTAGATGTTGAGGAGACGTTCGACGTCCTGGAATCCAGCCGTCATGGCCTGAGCCCGGCCGAGGTCGAGCGCCGTCTGGAAGAATACGGGCCGAACGAGATCGAGAGTGCCGAAGGGGTCAGCAAACTCGAGATCCTCTGGGCGCAGGTCAAGAATCCGCTGGTCTTCGTGCTGTTGATGGCGGCTGCGATCTCGCTAGTGGCCGGCAAGACGGCCGATGCGATCGTGATCGGCGTCGTCATCGTCGTCAATACGTTGATCGGTTTCTTCCAGGAATACCGGGCGGAGGAGGCCCTGAAAACGCTGAAATCCCAGGCCGCGCCGGAGGCGGAGGTGCTGCGCGATTGCCCGGATGAGGGCGATTGCATCGAGATGAGCGTCCCGGCGACAGAGATTGTACCTGGGGACGTCATTCTGCTGGATGCTGGCGACAAAGTGCCAGCCGACGCCCGCCTCTTTGAGGTCGTCAACCTTGAGGTTGACGAGGCCATGCTGACCGGCGAATCGCTCTCGGTGCGCAAAACGGTCGAGTCGCTGGAGGGCGAACTGCCCACGGCCGAGCGCACCAACCTCGTCTACGGCGGCGCCATCGTCACCAACGGGCGCGGCCGGGCGGTGATCTACGCTACCGGCGCCCAGACCGAGATGGGCAAGATCGCCACGTTGATCCAGGAGACAGAAAAGGTTGACTCGCCGTTGCAGAAGCAGACGCTCGATCTGGGCAAGAAATTGGGTATACTGGCGGTCAGCGTGGCCGCGCTGACGCTGATCCTGGGATTGATTCGCGGACTGGAATGGCAAGAAATCTTCCTGTTCGCGCTGGCCTCGGCCGTCTCCTCGATTCCCGAGGGGTTGCCGGCGGTGATGAGCATCACGCTGGCGGTGGGCGTTAATCGCATGGCCAAGCGCAACGCCATCATCCGCCGCCTGCCGGCGGTCGATACGCTCGGCGCGGCGACCGTCATCTGCAGCGACAAGACCGGCACGCTGACGACTAACCAGATGACGGTACAACAGGTGATGGCGGGTGGAAAAACGATCCACGTGACCGGCGTCGGCTTTGAACCTGAGGGGCATTTCGAACGGGACGGTGAGCGTTTCGACCCCACGTCTGATCCCGACGTCCGCCTGGCGCTGCACGTCGGCGCGCTGTGCAACAACGCCCGTCTGGTGCAACATCATCATAACGACGAGTATGAGTGGGAGATTCGCGGCGACCCCACAGAAGGGGCGCTGGTGGTAGCGACGGCCAAGGCCGGCCAGCACAAGGACGGGTTGGAGGATCGCTTTTATCGGATCGACGAGATTCCCTTCAGCTCTCAGCGCAAGTTTATGGCGACGTTTCACCGGACGTCCGAGGACAAGGTATGGGTGCTGATCAAGGGCGCGCCCGAGACGGTGCTCGAACTCTGCCCCAAAATCCGCGAGAACGGTGAGGCGCGTCCGCTGGAGGACGAGGACCGGGAACACCTGTTGGATGAGAACCACCGTATGGCGAGCGAGGCGCTGCGGGTGCTGGCGCTGGCCTATCAGGTTATCGGGCCGGACGAGGTGGAGCGCTTCAAAGAGGATCTCGAATATGGACACGACGTCGAGATGGTCTTTGCCGGGCTGACCGGCATGATGGATCCGCCGCGCACCGAGGTGGCCGAGGCGGTGGCGCGCTGCAAGCGGGCCGGCGTGCGGGTCATCATGGCGACTGGCGACCACAGGCTGACCGGAGAGGCGATCGCGCGCGAGGTGGGCATCCTCGAGGGGGAAAGTGAGGGTAAGGTATTCACCGGGCCTGCTGTGGAAGGGATGAGCGACGACGAACTGGACGCGGTGATTGAGCAGGCGGCGGTGTTCGCCCGCGTCTCCCCGGAGCACAAGCATCGCATCGTCGAAGCGCTGCGCCGCCAGGGGCACGTGGTGGCGATGACGGGCGACGGCGTCAACGACGCCCCGGCGTTGCAAGCGGCCGAGATCGGCGTCGCTATGGGCATCACCGGCGCCGACGTGACCAAGGAGACGGCCGAGATGGTGCTGACCGACGATAACTTCAGCAGCATCGTCAACGCCATCGAGGAGGGGCGCGTCGTCTTCCAGAACGTGCGCAAGGTGGTCAAGTTCCTCCTGGCGACCAATATCGGCGAGGATCTAACCCTGTTGAGCGCGTTGGCATTTCTCCGAAGCTGTTGCCTGCCCATCACGCCGGTGCAGATCCTGTGGGTCAACCTGGTAACCGACGGCATCCTGGACATCACGATTGCTCTGGAACCGAAGGAGGGCGACGTGATGGACGAACCGCCCCGCAAGCCGGATACGCGCATCATCAACCGCGAGATCCTGTTCAACATCGCTTACGTGGCGCTGTTTATGGCGGTTGGCACGCTGGGGGTGTTCATCTGGGCGGACCGCAACGGCGATCTCGCCTATTCTCAGACGATGGCGTTTACCACCTTGGCGATGTTCCAGGTCTTCAACTCGCTCAACTGCCGCTCGCGCGACAAGTCAGTCTTCCAACTGGGGTTCTTCGGCAACCGTTACTTGATCGGCGCTATTGTGCTCTCGATCCTGTTGCAGATCCTGGCTGAGTACGTGCCATTCATGCAGACGGCGCTGGGCACCGTACCGCTCAGTTTGCGGGATTGGGTGATCATCACGCTGGTCTCCAGCTCGATCTTCGTGGCTGACGAGGTCAGGAAGCGCGTCCGGAGTTAATCGATCTCTTTCTCGCTATCATTAGCCGCCATTGCGCGCTGGATCACCGCGATGGCGGCTTCGATTTGCTTGGTGAGCGCTTTCCACTCGATGCCGATGATCTCGAAGTGGGGCTGGTTGATGGGCAGGAGCAGCTTGCGCCCCGGCGCGCCGGCGACCGCCTCGGCGATGCCGGGCGTGACCTCGCCCATCATCGAGTTGGGCGCCACGGCGCTGATGGGGGCCAGGATGAAGTCGGCCTGCCCGATGGAGACGCGGATGGCGTTCTCGCCGCTGGCCCCCCGGCTGGCGCGGGCCTCCATCATCTTCTGCGTAGCGATGGCGTTGGTCCCCAGGGCCATGATCTCCACGTCCAGGGGCAACGTCTGCCGGATTTGGGTCACGATCTGGGCGCCGATGCCGCCGCCCATCCCGTCAATGACGGCAATGATCATATTTCTCCCTACTCCTCTTCTCAGATAAATGCCTCAGCTAAACAGGACATCGCGCGCCTCCAGCGGAGATGGATCAGCCGCCCAGAGCGCGGCGACTTTGCCCCGGATCTTGGGCGCCGTCTCGGCGATGTAGACGCGGGCGATTTCTCGCTTTCCGCCGCTCTCCGGGGCGGCCTGCAACGCCAACCAGCCGTTGACGACGTAAGCGGCCAGGTCGACCAGGTCGACGGCGTAATAGTCGAGGAGATCGCGGTCGTCCAATTCCTTGAGGTGGTCGATGGAACGGTTAAACAGGGCGGTGGATTCGTTCATCTGCTGTTTGAGCGCCGAAAGGCCCGGCCCGTAGTCCCGAGCCGCCCAATCGTCCAATAGGTCGTCTAGCGCGTGACCCAGCAGCCCCCCGGTGGCGGCCACGACCTGGAGTTGGCTGGCGCCCTCGTAGATGTTGGTCACACGGATGTCGCGGTAATGGCGTTCTACGTTGAACTCCCGCATATAGCCCGCGCCGCCGTGGATTTGCAATGCCTGGTTGCAGACCCGGTTGCCCATCTCGGTGGCGTAGTATTTGACCAGCGGGGTCAGCACGTCGGTCAGGCGCTTGATCCGCTTGAGCCGCTTCCGCCCATCCGGCGATAGCTTGTCGCGTCGTTCCAGCCCCTTCTGGAGATCGACCCGCCGGCCAGTCTCGTAGATCAGCGTCCGGGCGGCCTCAATCTCCCCGCGCATTGAGACGAGCATCCGGTACACGGGAGGCAGTTCGTCGATAGCCTGGCCGAATTGGATCCGCTTCTCGGCGTAGCGGCGCGCCTCGCGGTAGGCGGCCTCGGCGATGCCCACAGCCTGGGCCGCGACCGCCAGCCGGGCGCCGTTCATCATCCCCATCGCGTAGCGGATCAGGCCGAAGCGGCGGCGACCGATCAGGTGAGCCGGCGTGTCGTCGAACTGGATCTCGCAGGTGGGGGAGGCGTGGATGCCGAGCTTATTTTCGATGCGCCGGATGTGCACGCGCTCGTTGTCCTCGACCAGGAACATTGAGAGGCCTCGGGCGTCCCTGGATCCGGGTTCGGAACGGGCCAGCACGAGCAGGACGTCGGAGCAACCATTGGTGATGAAGCGCTTGACGCCGTTGAGCCGCCACACGTCGCGCGCCTCGTCGTAGGTCGCCCGGGTCTGCACGACGCCCAGATCGGAACCGGCGTCCGGTTCCGTGAGCGCCATGGCGCCGGTCACCTCGCCCCGCGCAAAACGGGGCAGCACACGGGCCTTGATGGCCTCGTCGGCGTACTCGTTGATGGCGGCGGAGATTTCTTGCAGGGCGAAAATCGTCATCAGCCCGGCCTCGGCCCGCGAGACGATCTCGATCATCATCTGGTAGATGGTCTCCGGCAGGTTCAGCCCGCCATAGCGCCATGGCAACATCGCGCCCATCAGGTCCGCCTGGCGGAGCAGGTCCAGCGCCTCCTGAGTCGGCGGGGCGTAAGCGACCTCGCCATCGCAAAATTGAGCGCCCGCTTCGTCCGCCTCGGCGGCGCGGGGCGCGATGCGGGCGGCGCAGATCTCCCCCAGCAGTTCCAGGATCAAGCGGTAATTCTCCTTGGCGTCGGCGTAATTGCGGGGGGCGGCCGGGTACTGTTCGTGGGTTGTATAGCCCGCCTCCAGATTCTCGACGACCTCGCTCAGGTCCAGCCGCTCCAGGTGAAATTGAATGTCGGCGTTATCGGTGAAAAAATTCTCCGTCATTTGCTATACCCCCTTTTGTAGGTCTCAATCAACGTGGGGATGACGTCGTTCAGGTCGCCCACGATCTTGTAATCGGCGATCTGGAAGATGGGGGCGGCGGGATCGGCGTTGATGGCGACGATCTTGTTCGATTGATCCATCCCCGCGCGGTGTTGAACGGCTCCGGATATGCCGCAAGCGACGTAGAGCCGAGGCCGCACGGTGGCGCCCGTCTGGCCAACCTGATGCTCCTGGGAGACGAAACCGGCGTCGACGGCGGCGCGGGATGCGCCGACCTCGGCGCCCAGCGCCTCGGCCAGTTGGTGGATGAGTTGAAAGTTCTCCCGGCTGCCCACGCCGGCGCCGCCGGCCACGACGATGGACGCGCCTCTCAAATTGCACGCCGGCTTTCGCCTCTCCCGATCCAGGACCTGGACAGCCAGATCGTCCGGCTCGAAGCGGGGCGTGATGCGCTCGACCGGCCCGCTCCGCGCCAGATCCGGTTGGCTCTGTTTCATCACTCCCTCGCGCACCGTCGCCATCTGGGGATGCATCTCTGGGTTGACAATCGTGGCGATGACGTTGCCGCCGAAGGCCGGCCGGATTTGGTAGAGCAGGTCGGTGTACTTTTCGCCGCCCCGCTCAAAATCGCCGATGCGGAGGTTGGTGCAATCGGCCGTCAATCCAGCCTGGATACCGCTGGCGATGCGGGGCGCCAGGTCGCGCCCGACCGGGGTGGCGCCCAGCAGGAAGATGTAAGGCCGGCGCGCTTGCGCCAACTCGATGGCGACCCGGGCGTAGGGCAGCGTGCGGTAGAGGGTCAGTTCGGGATGATCGACCGCTATGACGCCGTCCGCGCCGTGGTGGATGAGGTGATTGGCCAACTCATCGGTCAGGGGATAGCCCAGCAGCAAGGCCCGCGTTTGGCTCCCCAATTCGTCCGCCAATTCGCGCCCTTTGGATAACAACTCCAGGCTGACGTCGGCGATTTGGCAAGCCCGTTGTTCGATAAAGACCCACACATCTCTATTTTGGTTCGTGCTGTGCATACGGCTCATCATATTGCGCCCTTTCACAGGATGTAATCTTCGCTTAGCGCCTGGATCAGCGCCGAGACCCCTTCGGGCGAGGGGGGGAACGCATGGCTCTCGTCCGTCTCAAGCGTCACAGATTCGATGTTGAGCACCTTGGTCGGCGAACCGTGCAACCCCAATCTGCTCTCGTCGGCGCCCACGTCGGCGGCCGTCCACACTGGGATTTTCAGCTCTCGCCTGGTCAGATAGTCGTCCAGCGCCTCGGCCGTTTGAAAATCCGGCTGCTCTTTCAGCAGCGCCTCATATTCCGGCGGCGCGGCGGCTCGTTTGTAGATCATCATCCGGCGGGCCGAGGGCGGGCGGGGTTGGTTGGCCGATTCGACGACGGTGAGGAGGCAGGGCAGTGGGGCCTGGACGACCTCCGCCCCCATAGGGAAGGCCCTCCGGACGACGATCGTTTTGCCCTCCAGTAACAGGATCGATTCGGCGCAGGTCGCCTGGGGCAGATCCAGCTTCTCGGCGACCTGGGGGCCGACATGGGCCGTGTCTCCGTCGATGGCCTGCCGGCCGCAGAAGATCAGGTCGTACTCGCCCAGCTTTTTCACGGCGCACGCGAGGGCGTAGGACGTCGCCAGCGTATCAGAACCGACGAATTTTCGATCTGAGAGCAGGATGACCCGGTCGGCCCCCCGGTAGAGCGCCTCGCGCAACACGTCGGCCGCCCGGGGCGGTCCCATCGTCAGCACGGTCACCGTTCCCCCGTGTCGGTCCTTGACTTGCAGGGCCATTTCCAGCGCGTTCATGTCCTCAGGATTGAAGATGGCGGGTAGCGCGCCCCGGTTGACGGTGCCATCCTCCTTCATCGCTTGGTCGGTGATGTTCGTGGTATCGGGCGTCTGTTTGGCCAATACCACACAGTTGTAAGTCATAATGCCTCCTGGTTTTGTAGGTTTTGTAGCGGCCGGGATGAAAGGGCCCGTCTAGTGGTGCGTTTCATAAGTTGTACTTGTTTAGCGTCTAAAATCCCCGTGAGTCTACACGTGATCGTTTAGCTTGATAAAGTTTACAGCGCATCTTACAATTTTACACCAAATCTACCGGGATTTCAATAGGTAAAAGTCGCTATTGAA
>DAOTUC010000288.1:0-6502 GCA_034437315.1 Anaerolineae bacterium | reverse complement strand
CCCAAAGGCCGGTTTGCCGACCTCGCGGCGGTGGGCCGGTTTCTCGATCCCATGGACGATGACGAACCAGACCAGTTGGCGCGTGGGCGCGCCCAGGATGTCCAGGCTCTGCTGGTCCAGTTGGACGTCGGCCCCCTCCAGCGCCAGGTGGACCAGCTTGCCCTGGCGCTGGGGCGCTTCCTCCGCCAGGCGTTGCAGCGGGGCGAAGGCGTCGCCAGCCGGGCGGGCCCGCATGGCCAGGGCGATCTCCTGGATGTGAGTCAGGGTCGCCCCCATCTCTGTCTCCAGTTTCGAAAGGGCGTCGACGTCGGCCGTCCGCATTTCCAGGACTGACCTCAGCTCCCGGCGTAGACGTCGCCTGTCAGCATCCGCTCGTTCGACCAGCCGCATGACGGTGGCGACGACCTCGTCGGTGTCGGTCAACTGCCCGATCACGTGGTGCAGCGTCGCGCGGGTGGAGACCAGTTTACCTACATCCTTCATCAGTTCGCCCAACGTATCGCTGGAGACGGCCGATCGCGGCTCCCGAGGCGCGCTTTCCACATAGACACCCGGAGGACGCGCGCTTTCGCCCAATATATGATCGACATCGACACCCGGCCTAAAGCGGCACACGTCCAGGGAGAGATGTTCGCCCTGCGGATCTATGCAGGCGAGAGCCTTTCGCACCGCTTCGGGGAGCAGGACGGTCGCCAATAGAAAATCGAACAGCGTCTCTTCCTCTCGAAATACGGTCACGTTGGTAATAGGACGGACCGGGGCCGACTGAATCCACTCGTAAAAAGCCTCGCTTATGCTTTCGTCGTGATTGAGGTCGGCCAAGACGGTGTACAGACGTTCGCCGGCCTGCAACGCCCGCCCCACGTCCAACAGGTTCTCCGGCGTGATGACCTCTTCGAACGGTTCCGGCAGGTCCAGACACCTCAACACGGCCCGCGCGGTCTGGGAAATGGGGCTTTCGGCATGCAGGCAAAGCAAATCCTGGGCCCGGTCGTGCAAGGATGCGAAATCGGCGAGATCGACCGGCTCACCAGCGCAGGCCGCCTCGAGGATCGCGCGGAATCGGTCGACGTAGGCCCGGGTCAGGTCCAGCAGCGCTTCGTTGGCCACGAGGCGGGCGTGAGTGGCCCGCGTGTAAAGCTCTTTCAGGAGCAACGTCAGGTGGGCCAGGGGCGCCACGTCCTGGAGGACGCAATGATCGTACAGAGCGCGCAAGGTAGCGCTCGCTTCCCGGGCGAGCACGCTCTCCTGGTCCAGCTCGCAGCCGTCGGTCAACAGCTGTTTCAGGCACTGTTCCATCTCGTCGGCGATCTCGCCCAGGCGGGTCAGATAGGCCCGCGATTGTTCCCGGCATTGTCGCCGGAAGACGAGGTGCAATTCATCGGAAGCCGATTCGGCCGGCGGAAATGGTGGAGCAGGAGAAGCCAGAGGCGGGCCCAGATCGACGTCAACGCCCATCGCGCGGGCCTTCTGTTCCAGGGCGACGATCTCTTCCCACACCGCCGTCTCCATCTCGCGCAATCCGGCCAACTCCTGGTCTACCGACCCGAGGTCGGCCGAGGCCTGGCCCTGGAACCTGAAGGACAACGCCTCGACGGCGTCGATGAACGGCGCGAGAACCGCCGGCAAGCGCTCGTACCCCATCTGGTGAGCGGCGTGTTCGAGCATATCCAGGGTCATCTGGATCTCCAGGAGAGATTCCGGCGTCGCGCCCCGGCCCTGGGACAATGTGTCCAGCGCGCCACGCAGGCACTCTAATTGCTCCTGGGCCAATTCCAGGAAAATGCGCACGTACTCCGGATCGCTGGCCGGGTCGATCCGTTCGATCCCCGAGTAGTCGAAGGCGTCTTCCTCCACTTCGGCTTTCTCGTCCTGTTCCACCAGGATTGGCGCCAGCGCATCTTCCACGGCACTTCCCGCGGTATCTTCTGCCCCGGCCAGTCTTTCAACCGCTTCGTCTTCACCAGGTGCGCCGGTCACCGGCGCACGTTCGGCCAGCAGGGCGGCGAGCCGCGAGGACAACGGGTCGACCTGGGATGAGTCAATGTCACGCCGATGGGCGACCGCGTGATCCAGCATGGCGCGCGCCTGGTCCAGGACCGCCAGCAAGACGTCGATCATCTCCTCCGTCAACTGGACTCCCTCGTCGCGAGCCAGGGCGACCAGATCCTCAGCCTGGTGGACGAGCCCCTCGATGACCGATAGCCCCATCATTCGGGCGTTTCCCTTGAAGTTGTGCAACCCCCGGAACAACCCAGCGATCCGGTCCGCGTCGTCGGGTCGTTTCTCCAGGTTCAACAACGTCCCCTCGATCAATTCCAGGGCTTCCTTGCCATCCTCGGCAAAGAGCGCCCAGACCTCCTCCATCTCAGCTGAGTAGCCGTTATCGGCATTATCAGGCGCCCTATCTGTCATCGCCACCTCCGCCTACCAATATACTAGCCTACCGATATACCGACCTGCCGCCCCCTACGTCTCCGCGATTCCCAACAACGTGTAAACCGTCTTGCGCAACTCACTTCCCCGCTTCTCCTCCAGATCATAGGAGACGGCGCCGGAGGGTTTGGTGATCACGGCGTCGGCCCCCAGGGCGTAGGCTTGCATGGCTTTCTTGGACCCCTTGGGCGCGACCGAGGTGAGGACAACCACCTTCGCCTTGCTCCTCAACCGGGCGTGGCGTAGGAACTCTAACCCGTCCATCTCCGGCATCTCGAGATCCAAAAGGATCAAATCCAGCTCAAACTGGTCGAGTTTCTCCAGCGCCTCCTTCCCATTGGAGGCAAAGGCCACCAACCGCAAGTAGGGATCATCACTCAACATATTCTTGATGACGAGGCGCATCATCGCCGCGTCGTCCACGATCATCAAATGCTTTTTTTTCATTCGCCCTCCTAACCAGTTGGTTGGGCCCTAACCAGTTGGTTAGGCCCTAAACAGAATGAGCCAGAGCCAATAAGGAGCCATTGACCACCAAATTCCTGCTCGCTGTGCAAGGATTCTATTGGTTAGGCCCTAAAAATCTTCGTATCCTCGCTCGTCCTGGTCCAGATCCAATAACCTCGTTGGTTTGTTCGTTTCCTCACGTTTTCGAGCAGTGGATGACTTGGCCTGTTTTAATTGACCGCCATCGCTATCGGACGTCGTCTGAATGCGCACCAGATCGGCGATACGCTGGAGTTCTTCCGTCGTGATCTGCCCGAGCAAACGGCGGTCTGACGTGTAGCTGCGCAATTGGAAGCGTGCAGCCTCACGCCGCAGGCTCTCGGCCAGGTTACCCAGTTCGTCGGCGGTGCTGGCCAGTTCCTCGCTCTGCTGGCTGGCCGCCTGGGCTCCCTGGTTGACCTGGGCCATAGCCGTGTTGATCTGCCCAATGCCGTGGGCCTGGTCCTCACTGGCGGCGGCGATCTCTGCCACCAGATCCTTGACCTTGACCACGTTATGCACGATCTCGCCCAGGGCGGCCTCCGTCTCGCCGGCGATGCCGACCCCCTCCTCGACCCGCCGCCCGGCGTCCTCGATCAACTCAGACGTCTCCCGGGCCGCCTTGGCGCTGCGCTCCGCCAGGCTGCGCACCTCCTGGGCCACCACCGCGAAGCCCCGCCCGTGCTGGCCGGCCCGCGCCGCCTCGACGGCGGCGTTGAGCGCCAGCAGGTTGGTCTGGAAGGCGATCTCGTCAATGACCTTGATGATCTTGCCGATCTCGTCGGACGAGGCGGCGATAGTGTCCATAGCTTTTGTCATGGCCTTCATCTTCTCCTGTCCGGTGTTGGCCACGTCGGCCGTCTGGCTGACCAGCTGATTGGCCACGTTGGCGCTCTCGGCGTTGCTCTCCACCTGGGCGTTGGATTCCTCCAGGCTGGAGGCTACCTCCTCGGCGGCGGCCGATTGCTCCTCGGCGCTGGCGGCCAGGCTCTGGCTGATCCCCCGGATCTGCTCAATCGAGGGCACCACCTGCTCGACGACGCCATTAGTTTGAGCGATGGTGCCGTTCAATCCCTCCAGCGCGATTTCCAGGGCCTCGCGGATGCGCGCCAGATCCCCGGCGTACTCCGCCTCTGGCGTGACGCGCAGGTTCCCATCGGCCAGGCTCTGGGCGATCCGGACGACGTCCTCAATGACCGTCTTGAGATTGTCCATCATCTGGCGAAAAGCGTGACCTAGCCGGTCCTGCGCCGACCTCGGCGTGACGTCGGCCATCAGATCCCCCTGGGTCAACCGGTCGGCGGCCTGGGCCACGTCACGCAGGTAGGCGATCATGTCCCGGAAGGCGTCGGCCAGGTCGCCGAACTCGTTCTGCCCGCTGTAAGTGATGCGCTGGTTCACGTCTCCCTGGGCGATGGCGGCAGCGGTGGCGGCCATCTGCTTGGCCGGGGTGATGATCTGCTTGACCAGGAGCCGCAAAAGGACAACCAGGTAGGGAACGATGAACATCAGAGCAATACTGACGTTGATCACCGTGATCCCCTCTTTGCCTAAGGCAAAAGCAGTAATTGCGGGCGCGACAATACAGGCGATGACGATGCCGGTCAGGCGAATCGCGATGCTGCGGCGGTAGAGGAAGTACATACTCAACATCAGTGCTATGGCGCCAACGACGATGGCGCCGATAAGAATGAAATAATCTAGATTGATGATCATTTTTATCTCTCCTATGCAACTTGTCTAAGAAGGGTCCGGGGGCGATTCTTCGGCTTGCATCTCGCGGGCGGCCGCGCCGAGGCGGAGCGCCTCCTCGGGCAGGTGCAAGCGCTCGCCCTGCGTCGAGAGCAAACGCGGCGCGTCAAGGATGATGCTCACGCCTGTATCGCTCGACCGGGCGTCATCCCGGCGCCCCAGCCCCTTGACGATGGACGCTTCCTCGGTCTCGCGCCAGCGCGGCGAGGACGTGACGTTTTCCGGTTGAATCGAAACCACGTCGGTCACCCGATCCACGACCAGGCCGGTGAGCGCCTCCTCCAGCTCCAGCACGATGATGGGCGTCCGGTCGTCGTACTCGCGCCAGGGCAGCCCGAAACGCAGCCGCATGTCCATCACAGGGATGACCTGCCCCCGCAGATTGATGACGCCCTTGATGAACGGGGGCACGTCCGGCACTTCCGATATTCTCTGTAGGCCCACGATCTCGGTGACGTAGGCGATGTTGACGGCGTACTCCTCGCCGCGCACGTCGAACGTGAGGTACATATTCTCGATGTCGTCCACGTCGCTGATGGCGAATAAATCCCTTTCTCTTTCAGCCATAACAAACCTCCTGAAGCAACTTTCGATATGATTATTCCAGCAATCGAGTCATGCGTAAATCGTAAAACGTAACGGGGCGATCTCTTGCACAAATTTACGTTTTACGATTTCGGTTTTCCGTCTCTACGCTTCACTCCCTTCTCTTTTTGGGGCAAGATGCGGCTAAAAATCCCCGTATCCCCTTTCGTCCTGATTGAGGGGCAGCGAGACGTCGTCGGGGTACCCCTCAGCTTCTTGGTCCACTGTGCCCCCCGCGATCGACTCACCTTCGTCGTCGCCGCCCCCCTGCATTTTCAGCTTGACCAGGTTAGCCACACGCTGCAGGGTTTCCGCCGTCATTCCCGCGAATCCCCGACCCGCGTCCGACGATTTCCGCAGGGCAAAGCGAGCGGTCTCCTGGCGCAACATCCCGGCCAGGTTGCCCAATTCGTCGGCGGTGCTGGCCAGTTCCTCGCTCTGCTGGCTGGACGCCTGGGCCCCCTGGTTGACCTGGGCCATGGCCGCATTGATCTGGGTGATGCCGTGGGCCTGGTCCTCACTGGCGGCGGCGATCTCGGCCACCAGATCCTTGACCTTGACCACGTTCCCCACGATCTCGCCCAGGGCGGCCTCCGTCTCGCCGGCGATGCCGACCCCCTCCTCGACCCGCCGCCCGGCGTCCTCGATCAACTCCGCCGTCTCCCGGGCCCCCTTGGCGCTGCGCTCCGCCAGGCTGCGCACCTCCTGGGCCACCACCGCAAAGCCTCGCCCGTGCTGGCCGGCCCGCGCCGCCTCCACGGCGGCATTGAGGGCCAGCAGGTTGGTCTGGAAGGCGATCTCGTCGATGACCTTGATGATCTTGCCGATCTCGTCGGACGAGGCGGCGATAGCGTCCATAGCTTCAGTCATCGTTTTCATCTTCTGCTGGCCGGCGTCGGCCACGTCGGTCGTCTGGCTGACCAGCTGGTTGGCCACGTTGGCGCTCTCGGCGTTGTTGCTGATCTGGGCATTCGTCTCCTCCAGGCTGGAGGCCACCTCCTCAGCGGCGGCCGACTGCTCCTCGGCGCTGGAGGCCAATCCCTGGCTGATGGCGCGCACCTGTTCCACCGACGGCACGACCTGCTCCACCACGACGTTGGCCTGCAGGATAGTGTTGTTGGGTCTTCAGGATTTCGCATGGCCCATCATAGACCCTAAAGGTTTTTGCGCTGGTTTTGATGGAAAAAGGTCATTGTTTAAGGCAAAAACGTTGTTTGCGCGGCCTTGAGCAAAACCTTTAGGG
>DAOTUC010000287.1:0-8810 GCA_034437315.1 Anaerolineae bacterium | reverse complement strand
GACCCTGGTGCTGCCCGGCGAATCCCTCACCGTTGACGTCGTTGAGGCGGGCAAGGAACCGGGCCAGGGCGTGGGATACCTGGACGACGGCGTGATGGTCGTAGTCCGGGACGGCGTGGAGTGCGTCGGGGAGCGGATCGCGGTCACGGTGACCAAGGTGCTCCAGACGGCGGCGGGAAGGATGCTGTTCGCAGAGGTGTGATGCGGTAAGGGAGAATTGTATAGGGGGCGCGTTGACCGGACGGTTTTTGAGCTGGATGGGATCTCACTATACTTTTGCACTTTTTGATCAAGACCAATTTGTCAACGTCAAACTGTGTATATGATTGTTTTATGCAACACAGTTTGCCATTTTGTTAGTCAATATTGATTATTTTGTAGAAATTAGCGTTTTATATTGCGTGTAGGCATAAATTATTGCTGAAAATTATTTAAATAGCATATTATTTTTACTATTTGCACGGGCTTATTGTTATTTGGCGGTATTATACAACTAAATTAGCAGAAAAGCTTTTATCATTGCTATAATTTCATTATCTATCAAAATTTAATGCTTAAAATAAAAACCGCAAAAGTATAGTTATCTAGTTTAGCCATTAGCTTAGTCAGAATCCTATTAATGCCCGTAAGGGCATTACGACCGTATATGTCAGTCGCAGAGCTGGACTCGCACTTGGATAGTCAGAATCCTATTAATGCCCGTAAGGGCATTACGACTCGATCCACCACTCGACGGACAGATCCGTGCGATATGCGGTCAGAATCCTATTAATGCCCGTAAGGGCATTACGACACGGTCAGATCGTCCCTATAGCCCCCCTCTTTCAGGGTCAGAATCCTATTAATGCCCGTAAGGGCATTACGACTCCGGGGAAAGCGTAGCATGGCACCTCCCGCATTTCGTCAGAATCCTATTAATGCCCGTAAGGGCATTACGACCTGTCCTCACCTTTCTTAACGGTGAGCTGGCTCCCAAGTCAGAATCCTATTAATGCCCGTAAGGGCATTACGACCTCATTCTGCTTTGTCGCTCGGCCTCGCGGTATGAAGTCAGAATCCTATTAATGCCCGTAAGGGCATTACGACATTGTCGAGAGTACGAGCATTCCTACCGCTAGTAATACGGTCAGAATCCTATTAATGCCCGTAAGGGCATTACGACTCGGTGATGGTGACGTGAATCTCGCCAGCGAGAATCGTCAGAATCCTATTAATGCCCGTAAGGGCATTACGACCCAGGAGTTTATGGTCAAGACCCGAGTTCTTCGGTACCGTCAGAATCCTATTAATGCCCGTAAGGGCATTACGACCACAGGCGCAGACCACGCCTGCCGTGCCATGAGGTGCGTCAGAATCCTATTAATGCCCGTAAGGGCATTACGACGTCAGGAATAGTTTCTGTTTGTTCATCATAGTATTAGTCAGAATCCTATTAATGCCCGTAAGGGCATTACGACCTATCGACGCCCTTGTCGATTACCTGGATGCGGTCGTCAGAATCCTATTAATGCCCGTAAGGGCATTACGACACAGCCGCCAGTGGCGGCCGCTTGCTTGTTGCGGAAAGTCAGAATCCTATTAATGCCCGTAAGGGCATTACGACCGAAGACCAAGCTTCTCTTGCTATGAGGTGCAGTAGTACCGTCAGAATCCTATTAATGCCCGTAAGGGCATTACGACACTTCAACCCCGGGGAGCACCTTAACTGTATTCTTGAAGCAAGTCAGAATCCTATTAATGCCCGTAAGGGCATTACGACCGTATCCTAACGGCCTGGAGCTCAATGACTATGAGGTCAGAATCCTATTAATGCCCGTAAGGGCATTACGACGTTTGCTTGGGGTTAGGCCTGCCAGCAAAGCCTCCCGTCAGAATCCTATTAATGCCCGTAAGGGCATTACGACTTAACTATTGTCACGCCGTTTGGCGTGACAATGTTATGTCAGAATCCTATCAATGCCCGTAGGTAGATTGGAGATTGATAGATCGGTGATTTTAAGGAGCCAGTTATGATCCCATTGCGAGACACGATTCCATCCCGCCGTTTTCCGCTCGTGAATACGACCATCATCGTGATTAACGTGCTGGTCTTTTTGTTCGAGTTTTTGATCGAGATCGCCTTGGGACCGGAGGCCCTCAATTCGCTCATCAAGACGTGGGGCCTGGTCCCGGCCCAGTTGCTTCAGGTCGGTGGACCGATCAACTGGCTATCCATTCTCACCTCGATATTTATGCACGGCGGTTGGTGGCATCTGATCTCCAACATGCTGGCGCTGTACATTTTCGGCGACAACATCGAGGACCGGTTGGGGCCTGGGCGCTACGTCTTTTTCTATTTATTCAGCGGCCTCGCCGCCAGCGCCGCCCACGTCATCGCCCATACCGGTTCCACACTGCCCACAGTGGGAGCCAGCGGGGCCATCGCCGGGGTGTTGGGCGCTTACCTGTTGCTCTATCCCCAGGCCCGCGTCGTGACTCTGTTGCCGGTCTTCTATTTCGTCCGCATCGTCGAACTGCCGGCCATGATCTACCTGGGCTTCTGGTTCGTGTCCCAACTCTTCAACGGCCTCTTCGCCCTCACAGACGCCGGCGCCCTTCAAAGCGGCGGAGTCGCCTGGTGGGCCCACATCGGCGGGTTCGTCTTTGGCTTGGCGATCATCAAACTCATCGCCCCACCGCCGCCCCCGCCTCAACACCCCAGATACCCGTCCAGTCACCCTTACACTTACCTCCACCGAGATGAAAACGATCGCTACCACTGGTAAGACGTTGGACTTCGGACGTCGGACTTCGGACATAGGACTTCGCACATAAAACCTCGGACATAAAATGACAAAAATCTGGCTTCTCGGCGTCACGCTCATCATCCTGTTCAGCCTGCTGCTCGGTTCCGTCGCGCTATTCGAATGGCGTCACGCCGAGCGCATCTATCCGGGCGTCTCGGTGTGGAGCGTGGATGTGGGCGGGATGTGCGTGGACGAGCCTCCCGGCGCGCTGGACGAGCAGCTCGGTCTCCACGAGCCCTTCCTGATCCTCCACGGCCCCGGCCAATCCTGGACGGCCCGCCCATCCGATCTCGGCGTGCAACTCGAGCGTCAGGCCACCTTGAACGCGGCCTATCGAATCGGGCGCGGCCCATCGTGGGCGTCCAACCTCCGCGCCCACCTCGAGCTGCTGGTCGATGGACAAAACACGCCGCCCATCCTCGTCTACGATGAACAGGTCGCCCGGCTCTACCTGGAGACGCTGGCGAAACAGATCGACGTCCCCGCCATCGAAGCCGCGCTCACCCTCCAAGGCGTCACGCCCGTCGCGACCCCGTCCCAGGATGGGCGCTACCTGGACGTGGCGGCAAGCCTCGCCGCGTTGCGGCCGATTGTTATGCAGTTAAGGCCGGCCGAGATCGCGCTGGTCGGTTACGACGTCCCCGCCGCCATCACCGACGCCGAGACGGCCCGCGCCCAGGTCGAAAAGTTGCTCGACGGTCCGCTCACCCTGCTCCTCGACCAACCCCGCGAGGAGGACGCCGGCCCGTGGGTCATCCAGCCGGAGGAGTTGGCGGCGATGCTGGACGTCGAGGCTCAAGACGGGGCGCTGCGCGCCTCCGTGAACGAGACCGCGCTCCAATCCCACCTGGAGACGCTGACCGAGACCCTGTTCAGCGAACCGGTCGACGCCCGCTTCCATTTCAACGACGACCTGGGCCAGTTGGAGCCCATCAGCCCCAGCGTGAAAGGGCGCGCCCTCGACGTCGCCGCCAGCGCCGCCCGCATCATCCAGGCGCTGGAGAGCGGCGAGCGGGACGTCGCTCTCGTCCTCCAGGACGTCCCGCCGCGCTATCCGGACACCGCCACAGCCGAGGAACTGGGCATCGTCGAGCTGGTCGCCGAGGGGGATTCCTATTTCATCGACTCGCCATCCGCCCGCGACCACAACATCCGCGTGGCGGCGCCCAAATTCGATGGCCTCGTCATCGGCCCCGGCGAGACCTTCTCGTTCAATCACTACCTGGGCCCGGTCACCGAAGCGGCCGGTTACGACAAATCCTACGTCACCGCCGGCGAGCAATTGGCCATCGAAATAGGCGGCGGCATCTGCCAGGTCAGCACCACCGCCTTCCGGGCCGCCTTCTGGGGCGGCTATCCCATCAGCGAGCGCTGGTATCACAACCACCGCGTGGGCTACTACGAACTGATGGGCGCTGGCCTGGGGATGGACGCCACCGTCTACTCCCCCATCGTCGACCTCAAATTCGTCAACGACCGCCCACACCCGCTGTTGATTGAGACCGAGATCGAAGAGGGCGCCCACCGGCTGATCTTCCGCTTCTACTCCACTGACGACAGCCGCACCGTCGAGAAGGAAGGCCCGGAGATCACCGACAGGACCCAGCCCGGCCCGCCGATCTACCAACTGGATCCCAGCATGGCGGCGGGCGCTGTTGTGCGCTGGCAATCGGCCACGGCGGGCCTGACCGCGACCATCCAGCGGCGCGTGCTCGACGCTGACGGCGACGTCATCTACGACGACGTCTTCGTCAGCAAGTACGCCGCCCGCCGCGCCTCCTACCATCACGGGCCAGATTACGAGCCGCCGGTATCGGGAGAACCAGAGCCGGAGACAACAGATTAGAGGCAAGTTTGCAAGTGAGCAAGTAGGCAAGTTTGCAGGTGGGCAAGTGGGCAAGTATGCAAGTGAATGCGGCAGATCTTCCCAATCCTCGGCGGGCGCTCGTTTTTGTAGGCCTGGCCCTCCTGGCGATCTCGCTCACCCTCATCCTGGGAACTACCCGCACGCCCTACGCTGACCTCATACGCCGAGGAGACGCGCTGGCGGAGCAGGCCCATCGCACCGCCGCCATCGCCGCCTACCGGGAAGCGGCTCGACTGCGCCCCACCGATCCGCTGCCCTATATCCAACGAGCGCGGGTCTACCTGGATTGGGGGCGCGCTGGCGCGGCGTTGGACGCACTGGATGAGGCCGAGTTGCTGGGCGGCGACGATTTACTGCTCGCCCGCTTGCGCCTGCGCGCCCAGGTCGCCCGCGAGGATTGGCCGGTCGCCATCGAAGAGGCCCGCCGCCAGCTTCCCGGCGACGGGGAAGCGCAACTTGCTATGGCTAACGCCTACGTCCAGATGCGCGATTGGGACGCTGCTCGGCGTGAGTACGAGACGCTGCTGCTCCAGGCAGAACCGAACGGGCCGGTCGCCCAGATCGCCCACGAGCGATTGGGCGCGCTGCTGGCGGGGCAAGACCCGGCGGCGCTCGACCATCTCTCCGCCGCCCGGACCGACCTGTCCCGCCAACTCCTCGACGTGCTGCTGGCGAAAGGCGTAACCGACGACCCCGCTTACACCGACGCGCTGCTCGGACGCACGCTTCTGGCGTCAGGGGAATGGGCTCTGGCGACTCGCTGTCTCGAGCGGGCGGTCGAAATCGCCCCACATTACGCCGACGCCCACGCTCACCTGGGCCACGCCCTCGACCGGATGGCGCGCGTGTCAAATGCGCGCGCCCAACAGGCGCGTGCCAAACAGGCGCGCGCGCATTTGACACGCGCTGTCGCCCTGGCGCCCGATTCGGTTCCGGCCCGCACATTCCTGGGATTGCACTACGATCAGCGGGGGGATTACGCCGCCGCCCGGGCCGAATATGAGGCGGCTTACGATCTAGACCCCGGCAGCGCCGCGCTGTGCGTGGAGATCGGGCAGACGTGGGCCGCCGAGGGACGCTACAACGTCGCCGAGATATGGCTGCGCGAAGCGGCCGACCTGCGCCCCGAAGATCCGACCTATTGGGAGATCCTGACCCGTTTCTATCTGGCGCACCAGCTCAACCTCGAGGATCGGGCCATCGACGCGGCCGAAATGCTCCTGGCGCTGGCGCCCGAATCGGCGGCCGCTCACGAGTTGCGGGGCTGGGCCGCGCTCCAGGCTGGCGATTACGAGGCGGCGGCGGGTTTCCTCCAGCAGGCGCTGACGCTCGATCCCCATCTAGCTTCGGCCTACTACCGGCTGGGGTTGTTACATCAAGCCCGGGGAGCGGGAGAAGGCGCCGTAGGGGCGGCGGCGCAGGAGGCCTTCATCCGCGCCCTCGACCTCGACACATCCGGCGCTTTAAGGCCTCATATTGAGCGGGCGTTGGACGAGCTCGACCGCCGATGAATGTCTGAAGGGGCGTCTGAAAGAGTGCCTGAAAGAGTGTCTGAAAAGTCGCTTGACATCACTCGTCATCTGAGTATCATGGTATTGAATGGTTTAAACGTCCCGTCCAAGTATATGAGGAGAGCGTGTTTCATTTCATTTGGGGCCAAGTTCGTAGTAGGCGATTTATCGCCGTAAAAGCGCGCTATCTAGCGCCAGCACTCAAAGCATTTGAAACACACCCACATGAGGAGGTGTGCTATGTACCGGAAATGGCTTCTTATCACATTGGCAACGATCTTGATCCTGATGACCGGCGCCCCAACAGCCCTGGCGTCGCCGCCCCGGGGAGATATCACCCACGTCGTCCAGGCTGGCGAAACCCTGTACAGCATCGCCCGCCGTTACGGCGTCGATGTGAACACCATCGCCCGCTACAACGGCATCGTCAACCCCAACCACCTCTACGCCGGGCAACGACTCGCGATCCCGACGAGCAACACGCCGGCCCAACCGCCGGCCTCGGGTGACGTGCACGTCGTCCAACCGGGCGAGAATTTGTTGCGCATCGCGCTGCGCTACAGCGTTGACGTCTGGGCTATGGCGCGGGCCAACAACATCACCAATCTGAACCACATCTACGTGGGCCAACGGCTCGTCATCCCAAAGGCGACGCCCGCCCCGGCGCCCAAGCCCCAACCACAACCGGTATGGACACCCTCCTCGTGGCCCGGCCCCTGGTCAGCCGAGTATTTCGACAACCCGACGCTGAGCGGCGAACCCTACGTCACCCGCGAGGATGAGATCATCAACTTCGATTGGGGATGGGGGCCGCCGGCCGGCGGCATGCCCAGCAACGCCTTCTCGGTGCGCTGGAGCGGGACCTTCCACTTTGACGCCGGCGTCTACCGCTTCTACACCAAGATTGATGACGGCGTGCGGGTCTACCTGGACGGTGAGCGGATCATCAACAGTTGGCGCGACGGCGGGTTCCGCCTCTACAGCGCTGACCGGGCCCTGGAGGCTGGCGAGCACACCATCCAGGTCGAATACTATGACCGCATGCAGGTCGCGCGGGCGCACTTCCTGTGGGTGATGCTTTCCTCTGCCGACCCGACAGCGACGCCTCATCCCGATGCGACCGCCACGCCGATCGCGCCCCAACCCTCCGAAACGGAATGGTACGGGGAATTCTTCAACAACGAGGAACTGGCGGGCGATCCAGTCGCTACGCAGCGCGTGCCTTACATCGGTTTTGAATGGGGAACGGGGAGCCCTATGCCGGAGGTCTGGCAAGATCATTTCTCCGCCCGCTGGACGCGCAAAATGCGCCTCAACACCGACCACTACCGCTTCTGCGCGATGAGCGACGACGGCGTGCGCATCTGGGTGGGAGACACGTTGGTCCTGGACGAATGGCGCGCCAGCGCAGGGGAAGCGCATTGCGGCGTCTACTGGGCCGACACCGGCGTCTACGACGTCAAGATCGAGTATTACGAGCACGGCGGCGACGCGCTGATTTACGTCTGGTGGGAACCGCACTAAGGGAGTAGGGAGTAGGGAGTAGGGAGTAGGGAGTAGGGAGAACTGCACCCAGCTACCCGCCTACATGGATCAAAAAACTAAAGGAGACAAAACATGCTCGTATCATCTAAAGAACTGCTGTTAGACGCGCAGAAAAACGGCTACGCCGTCGGCGCATTCAACACCAACAACCTGGAGATCACACACGCCATCTTCCAGGCGGCTGAGGCGCTGGATGCGCCGATCCTGGTGCAACTCTCGTCCGGCGCGCTCAAATATGCCGGCATTGAGTTCTTGCCCCAGATCGTTCGCACACATGCCCAATTATCGCCGATCCCGGCCGCCATTCACCTGGATCACGGCCCGGATTTCGAGACGGTCATGCGCTGCCTGCGCCACGGCTTCACCTCGATTATGCGGGATGCATCCAAACTGCCCTTCGATGAGAACGTGGCGGAGATTCGCCGCGTCGTCGCGGCCGCCCACGCCGTCGGCGTGCCGGTCGAAGCGGAACTGGGCCGCCTGGTGGGCATCGAGGATCACGTCGTCGTCTCGGAACGGGAGCAAGTGATGACCGATCCCGACCAGGCCGCCGAGTTCGTCCAGGCCACCGGTTGCGATTTTCTAGCCGTCGCCATCGGCAATGCTCACGGCTTCTACAAGGGGGAGCCAAAACTGGATTTCGACCGGTTACAGGCCATCCGCGACACGGTCGACGTCCCACTGGTGCTGCACGGCGCTTCCGGCATCCCCGATCACCAGATCCGCACAGCCATCGACCTGGGCGTCTGCAAGATCAACATCGACACCGAGATCCGCCACGCCTTCGCCGAGACCGTGCGTAAATTCCAGGCGGAAAATCCGGAACAGATTGACCCACGTAAGATCCTCGACCCGGCGATTGAGGCCATGCAAGCGATCGTCGAGCGGAAGATCGCGTTGTTCGGCGCGCCGGCGTAGACGAAGCATCGCCCGCGCGATCAAATGGCCCCCGAAATTCGGGGGCTTTTCATTTTTTCGGGTCTTCAGGATTTCGCATGGCCCATCATAGACCCTAAAGGTTTTTGCGCTGGTTTTGATGGAAAAAGGTCATTGTTTAAGGCAAAAACGTTGTTTGCGCGGCCTTGAGCAAAACCTTTAGGG
>DAOTUC010000286.1:0-4171 GCA_034437315.1 Anaerolineae bacterium | reverse complement strand
CAGTATATAAAGAGTGGTGATGTTTATAGATTAGAATTAGGGGGCTTGAACGAGCAGTTTTTCAAAAGCGTTATAGATGGTGATGCACCTACTGCACCTTCTCTTAAAACCAATCGGTTGCTGAGGGATGCCTTAGAATACTTCGAGGATCAGATTAAAGCTTATGAGAATAGTGGTGGGGATCTAAGTGAATTGGCGATGTGTTTTACCAGTAAAACCGTGGCTTTAGAGTTCCCGGTCGAAGATGAGAAAATGGCTATCAGAGCGTTTCAAAGTCTTAATGATAGGGGAAAAGATTTGACTCTGCTTGATAAAGCTAAGAGCTTTTTGATGTTTTACTCCTCTCGCTATCTAGAAGACAGTTTGAATGATGTTGTAAATGAGGATTTTGGACAGGTTTTCAAATACTATGACTTTATTGTATCAGGGGGAGAACGAGCTCAAATAGCTTATATCACTAACCCTCGATATAGGTTTTCGGAGGATGAGGTTTTAAGGTTTTTCTACCATTACTTTGCACGATATGCAATAGAAGAGTATTCATTAGCGGATTTAACATATAATTATAGGATTACGACGGAGGGTGTCTTCAAGAGATTTCTTAAACCAGCTTGTCAGTCCTTACAAGGAGATCGCGAAGCGTTAAGCGAATTCATAAAAGATTTCTTGGATAACTTTGTGAAGTTTGTCGAAGGTTTCAAGAATCTGGTAGATAAGGCATCTCCAACTAATCCTTCATCTCTTTACAGGAAACTTTTTAGTTTCTTGGGTTTGAGTGCTACTGTTTATCCGTTGATTTTATCATTGGAAGCTGAAGGATTGCTATCTGACAATGATCAACTATTGCCTTTGATAGAAGCTTTAGATGTGAGAGTATATAAAGTACGGGGGACTAACCCTCGAGCTGATCTTTACAAGAGAGCTATATCCCGAATCAAGTCAGGGTCAAGTGCAAGAGTTGGTAAGATACGCTCCTTTATTAAAGACTTTATGGACGATGACGAGTTCCGAGTCTACCTTAGCAGAAGAATGCACAAGAATCCAGCGACAAAATATATGCTATGGGAATTTGAAAAGCATCAGTCTCCTACGTTTGATGAATGGGATTTTGACCTCTATGCTGGTTCAGATGGTGTGCAGATAGAACACATATTTCCAATTGAACCTGTGTTTGACTTCCCTGCATATAGTTTTGTGGATAAATCCGATTATCAGAACACTATTCACAGGTTAGGAAATCTAACCCTGTTGGAGGAATCTATAAACAAACGGGTTGGAAATAGATCTCCTAAAGGCAAGGCTGAACAACGTGGTTATTTTGATAGCAAAGTTCCTGGAACTAAAGAGCTGGGACATCAGATAGATGTGAGCAAGGTTGGCTTTAGTAAGCGCGATGTGGAAGATCGAACTGGGCGTATAGTGGATTTTTGTTTGCAGCGATGGGAGCTTGATTAAATGCGTATGTGTGAGTGTTAGTCGAGTTCTTAGAAAACAGTTTTCTATGAGCACTGTAACGGTTAAGTTTAAGCCATATAACTGTGAAGTAGACGTGCCCTCGGGCACGCTCTTGAGCGAGGCGGCGCAAAAAGCCGGGGTAGACGTCCTGATGCCCTGTGGCGGGCAAGGCCGGTGTGGACGGTGCGCGGTTATCCTGGAAGCGGGCGAGACGAAGCGCCGTTCGACCCAGCGCCTCTCTCCCGACGCCGTGGCGGCCGGGTACGTGCTGGCTTGCCAGACCGACGTGGTGAGCGACGCCGTCGTGCGCGTGCCGCCGCAGGATAAGATCGAACGGCGCTTGACCGACGGCAAGCGAGCCTCCAAGGTCGCCTTGCCGTTCCCCTACAGCGTGCACGACCAGCCACTGCGCAAGTATGCGGTGACGCTGGAACCGCCCTCGATGCATGATCAGACTGACGATTGGTCCCGCTTGCGGCGCGAGTTGTCCCGTCAACATGGTATGGGTGAGATCCAGGCCTCATTGCCGGTGTTGCGCAAGTTGGGGGGCGCGTTGCGCGAGGGCGACTGGACGGTCACGGTGGTTGTTGATCTGAACCCGTTGGGCTATCCCAAGACAGCGGATACGCCCCCCGCGCCGCCTCAGTTGATCGACGTGCTGCCCGGCGAGCATCTGGAAAGCCTGTGGGCCATCGCCATCGACATCGGCACGACCAGCAATCACGTCTGGTTGGTCGATATGATCAGCGGCGAGGCGCTCTCCCAAAAGGCGGCCTACAACGGCCAGATCGCGCGGGGCGAGGACGTCATCTCGCGCATTATCTACGCCTCCAAGGGAGATGGGCTGGCGGAACTCCAGGAGTTGGTGACGGGGACGCTCAATCAACTGATTGTGCAAGCGACGGAGGAGCGGGGCGTCGACCCTGACGAGATTTACAAGGCCACGGTCGCCGGTAACAGCACGATGATCCATCTCTTCACCGGTACGCCGCCAGAGTCGATTCGCCTGACCCCCTTTATCACGGCGGTCAATCAGTTCCCGCCATTCCCGGCCCGGGAGATCGGTCTGGGCGTGAACGCCGAGGCGGTGGTCGATTGTCTGCCGGGGATCGCCTCCTACGTGGGCGCCGACATCACCGCCGGCGTGGTCAGTTCGCAGATGTGCGAAGCAGGGAAGTTGACGCTCTTCATCGACATTGGCACCAATGGCGAGATCGTGTTGGGCGATTGCACCTGGCTCATCGCCTGCGCCTGTTCCGCCGGGCCGGCCTTCGAGGGGGCCGGGGTGGTGCACGGGATGCGGGCCACGGCCGGCGCCATTGAGGAGGTGTGGATCAACCGGAGGGATGCTGACGACCCGTACGAGATCGAATACCGGGTGATCGGGGACGAGAAACCGCGTGGTATCTGCGGCTCTGGTTTGATCTCGCTGATGGCCGAGATGTTCGTCTCTGGCGTGATCGACAAGAGCGGCAACGTGGACCTGACCCTGCCGACCGACCGGGTGCGCGAGGGCGAGCACGGGGCCGAGTACGTCGTGGCGTGGGCCGACGAGTCGGCTACCGGCGAGGACATCGTCATCACGACGGTTGACCTGGACAACCTGATGCGGGCCAAGGCGGCCATTTACGCCGGGTTCTCCGTCCTGGCGGAGAGCGTGGGGCTGACGTTGGCCGACGTGGAACAGGTGCTCATCGGCGGGGCCTTTGGGCAGTTCATCAACGTCGAGAAAGCGATCCAGATCGGGTTGCTGCCCGACAAACCCTTCGACAGTTTCCACTTCCTGGGGAACACCTCGGTGCGCGGGGCGTACGTGGCGCTTCTTTCCGAGGAACATCGCCAGCGGGTGGGCGAGGTGGGGCAGATGATGACCTACCTGGAACTTTCGGCCGACAATACCTTCTTCGAAGCCTTCAACGCCGCGCTGTTCCTGCCGCACACCGACGAGAGTCAGTTCCCGTCGGTGATGGCGTTGCAAGCACGCAATGCGCGCGAGGGGTGATGATATCAGAAGGCATGGAACCGGGTGTCTGGTTGAATTTAGTTGACAAGGGAGGGTGATGATGTACGAACGCATCTCGATTGACCCAAAAGTGTGTCATGGTCAGGCCTGTATCAAAGGCACGCGTATCCCGGTTCATCAGGTCCTACATATGTTGGCGAACGGAGACACCATCGAAGAGTTGTTGCTAGAATATCCTTCTCTTGAGCGCGAGGATATCTTGGCCTGCCTCGATTATGCCGCTGCGCTTGCTGAAGAGCAAGTAACACCCGTTCAAGGGATGGCAGTTGTGGCATGAATATCCTGGTAGACGAAAATATCCCTTGGATGACTGTGCAGGCGTTGCGTGAGATGGGGCACGATGTGTTGGATATTCGTGGCACTGTGCACGAGGGTATAACGGATGACCAGCTTTGGGATATGGCCCAGCGAGAGCGAAGGTTGCTGATCACGACGGATAAGGGGTTCGCTCAGCATCGCAATGTGTCACATAGTGGTATATTGATCGTGCGCCTGCGACAACCAAATCGTCATCGAATTCATCAGCGAGTGATCCGGGCCGTAAATCAGTTTTCGTTGGAGGAATGGCCGGGTTTATTGGTCACGATGCGAGATATGGTGCAAAGCGTCTGGCAAGCAGGGGAATGAATAAGTGGGACGTGCTATGAATCTGAGAGGGCTTCATCTCTTACTCACGTACCAATGCAATTACGA
>DAOTUC010000285.1:0-2794 GCA_034437315.1 Anaerolineae bacterium | reverse complement strand
CAACTGGCCCGGCTTGAGGCGCGGCAGAATGCCCTCGCTGGCGTCCTGGATGAAGGAGAGATCCGGCGCGCGCTGCGCGTCGTAGGGGGTGGGCACGCAGATGAAGACGGCGTCCACCTCGCGCAACACGTCGTATTCCACCGTCGCCGAGAGTGTGCCCGAACTCACGTAGGGCGCAACGTCCTCCTCCGGCACGTCGGGGATGTAACTCCGGCCGTCGTTGATCACGTCTACTTTCTCCTGCTGGACCTCGACGCCGATGGTGCGGAAACCGGCCTTGGCAAAACCCGTCGCCAGAGGCAGGCCCACGTATCCCAGGCCGATGATGGCGACCTGGGCGGTGCGATTGATGATTTTATCTTGTAATTGGGTCATAGAATACCTCCAGAATATTTTTGCAATCAGATATTGCAACTGCTCAGATTGCTATCATTCTCCGTCGGAACAAAAGTTTGACCTGATACATTGCAAATACGTCACCGGACTGAAGGGGCCATCGCGGAGATGACAAGCCTCGGATAATTCCGAGACGTCACAAGACGTATTTTGTTCCAAAGCCTCCACACACCAGGCAAAGAGCGTCCGAAGCCAAGCGCATGTTTCAGGACGTGACAAAATATGTACGATGTCGAGGTGCTCAAGTATTTTGTCCCCATCCTCAATCTCGTTGAAATTGGGATATAGCTGTTTGAGTTCGCTCTTGGGATTGCGGATTTTCTCGACGTCCTCCGCATAGTCGCTTAGAGGCGGATGCAAGTTCAAAGCCAAATTGATGGCGTTAGCATCAGCGAAGTAATATGCCTCTAACATATTGACCAGAAAGTGAACAGAAGCTCGCGGCTGTGACCCGTCAGAGAGTACGGTGTCGAGGGCCCGGCGGTAGCGAGCGAAAACTTGTTGTGCACTCTCCTTGCGATGGTGCTCCAGGTCATCAATCAACACGACAAAACTGCACTTGTTGGATTCTATATATTTTCTGGCCGGAAGGCCGATTTCGGTCACATCTTTATCTGGGATAAGCTTACCGCTGCCAACCATCTTAAGCTTTCGTCGAGACGAGGTGATAGGATCACGTTGCCCAATGAATCTGATGACCTTGAAATGACATACCCCCGTCGCCATCAAAGATTTGAATAACTTAGGTAAATGTTCGCGCTCGGTTTCGCCGGTGACGATAAGCCCAAAATGAACAAAATGACAAGCAGCGTCACTCATACATCCTGTTCCTCTTTAATTGTGATCGTGCTTTGCGGCGCGATCATCTCAGCCATATAAAGCGATCCAGTGGCATACCGTTCAAGTAAATCTTGCACTTCCTCAATCTCGCTGACTCTCTGAATGACCATCTGACCCGCATCCCCTATCTCTGTGGCGAGAATATCCTGCGGGTCAAATTGGCTAATGAGGACAGGGGAATGCGTGGCAATAAAAACTTGTTTTTCGTATTCCTCAATAGCTATTTTGACAGCCTCTGCAAAAACAGAAAGCGCATAGGGATGCAGGGATATTTCCGGTTCATCAAACAGGATAATCGAAGGACGATCTCTGCCCTCCGAAAACAAGGCCGTCAAGAGAATCAGCATTTGGAGATGTCCATCCGACACGCCAGAGGCCCGAATGGGGTGACGGCGCCCTTTCTCTATGAAATTTCCATAGACTGTGTTGGGCCCCGTCTGTTCGATGAGCAAATCCTGGAAAGCAGGCACACTTTCCTGCATAAAATTTGAGATGGTATCATACCGATCATCCATGCTGCGCCTGTCGTTAAGATTCCGCAAAACTGACCAGAGATTCTGACAACGTTCCCACAACCACATATGATGATTCGACTCTGATCCATGTTTTTTGAGGCCATATAAGTCAGCCTCGCGAAGATGATAAAAGTGCACGAAGCGTAACAATTTATCTAATTCATAAGCTGCTTTTGGCGTCCATCTTTCCAGATCCAGATAGCGTGTGAAAGCCAACTTCTCCGGCTCCCGTAGTTCAACTGACACCTCTTGTTCCATATCTCGGTGATAGAACTTGGCCTTATCACTGCCGATTTTCCGCTCTATTAAACGCCTATCGAGTTCCCGTGAGTATAAGCGCTCTCCCACAAATGGCTCGATCCTGCCAGAAGAATAGCCAAAGATTACTTCGTACTCAGCCACATCAGTTTCAAGTTTGATGGAGATGTTGGCATCCCTATCAGATCGATCCCAGAGCGCACCTATACCATGGTTCCGGTAAGATGAGGCTTCGTCGACGCCACGAATTGCGCAATCGCGAATAAACCAAAGCGTATCCAGAAATGTCGACTTCCCGGAGCCATTTGGCCCAAATAGAATATTGAGGTTATGTGTTTCAATTCTCACGTTCGCCAAAGCGCGAAAATTATGAATTTCCATGTGATGTAACTGTCTATTCATCTGCTCTCCTTTAATCCTCGTTTTCGCCACGAGAAATGATAATGTTCATCACCTTTCACCCTTCTCACATCTGCACACCGCGAATCGTTAGCGTATTGCTGTTTCCGATGTGCGCTCAAGGTGACCCCATCGCTCACAACGCCGGCCGGCGCGTGTGCCAATCGGTCGCTTGCTCGTAGGCGTAGGCCGTGCGCAATACCTGCGCCTCACCGAAGGCCGGTCCTGTAATTTGCAGGCCGATGGGCAATCCCTCCTCGTCGAAACCGCATGGCAGGCTCAACCCACAGACGCCCGCCAGGTTCATCGAGAGCGTGAACACGTCGGAGAGGTACATCTGCAAGGGGTCGCCCGCCTTCTCGCCGATGCGGAAAGCGGTCGTCGGC
>DAOTUC010000284.1:0-12729 GCA_034437315.1 Anaerolineae bacterium | reverse complement strand
CGTCACGACGCGCTATCACGTCCACTACGTGGTCACCGAGTACGGCGTGGCGACGTTGTACGGCAAGACGATCCGCGAGCGCGTCCACGAGCTGATCAACGTCGCGGCCCCGCAGTTCCGGGATGAGCTGACGCGGGAGGCGAAAAAACTTAACTACATCTGAACAGATACAGGGGATACCGGAGTTTTCCACTTAAGAATTTGGGAAACTGCTCAGCATACGTGTGTAGAGCGGATCACAATCCGCGCCGGCCATTGGCTGGGTGGGGACGGAAGCCGACACGGACAAGCCCGGATTGTGATCCGGCGAGCACAAGGTGAGTAGTTACGTTCATTCACCGGTATTGGGTTTAGAAGTGAACGTGTCGCGTAGCTAGAATCCGGGTCAGGAGAATCATACATGCCACCTAGCGACGTCACTGTCATTTTACTCGCCGGCGTGATTGTCTTCGGCGGCCATTTCGTCAAGGGGGTCTCTGGATTTGGCAGCGCGTTGTTCGCCGTGCCGCTGCTGATGCTGATCCTGGACGCCAAGTTCGTCATCCCCGTCTTTTTGATCTTCGACTTTATATCCGGCATGCTCCTCGTCGCCGCCAACTGGCGAGCTATCCATCGCAAGTTGCTGTTGCTGCTCCTGAGCGGGTTGCTGGTAGGCACCGCTATCGGGACGTGGATGTTGCTCTCCTTCGGCCACGAATTGCTGAAGCGTATGCTGGGGGTGCTGATCATCGGCTGGTCGGCGCTCACCATCTTGCGGGGAGAGGAGGGGATGCGATCTAATCCGGCGTCCGGTCAAGATCAAAAGAAACTTTACTGGGCGCCGGTCAGCGGTTTCCTGGGGGGCGCGCTGGGGGCGATGTTCAGCGTGAACGGCCCGCCGATTATCATTTACCTGACCGGTGTGATCGAGCAGAAGCAGGTTTTTCGGGCCACGCTCTACGGCATATTCTTCGCTGACGCCTGTTACAAAGTCGCGCTATTCACCGCCAATCGCTTGCTCAACGTCCAGGTCTTACGCTTCGCCTTGCTGATGTCGCCGTTCCTGGCGGCGGGCGCGTTCGCCGGCTCGTGGTTACAGCGATACATCGACCCGGAACGCTTCAAGAAAATCGTGGCTTTCATCCTGCTGGCGACCGGCGCGATCTTGTTGATCTAATTGATCTAAATAGCAACCTATCCCCAGAGGCGCTCTGGATACTGATCGTCCTGGACCAAGCGCTCAATCGCTTGCTTGACCCGCGCTCTATCCTCCTGATAGGTGACGCCAAACCAACGCTCATCCGTCTTCAGCACCTCGACCTGGGCCATTCCTTCCCGGATGAGCGCGCCGACCACTTCCGGCAGGAAGTACTCCCCCTTGGAGAGGTCGCGGCGGCGCTGCTCCAGGAAAACGACGAAGCGGCTCTCCAATGCGTCGAAAAACTCCGGTGTGAATCCCCAGGCGTTCATCGAGACGATGCGATCCAGCGGGATCTCGGCCCAATGCCCCTCATCCTCGGCGTAGCGGGCGACGTCGCCGAATCTCTCGATCCGCGTCCGCTCGTGAATCTCCACCAGGCGCCCGTCGTCGCCGACCGTGCACACGCCGCGCGAGACGGAACCGTGTTCCGTCAGCGTGTTTTCCAGGACGTAACCGACCATGCAGTATTCGTAACCGCCGCGATGCTGCACGCGCGCCAGGTAATCGGACAACAACGCGAACGCGGAGCGCCCGTAGAAATCGTCGGCGTTGATCACAGCGAATGGCCCATTGACGACGTCGCGGCAGGCCAACGTCGCGTGCCCGGTGCCCCAGGGCTTTTCGCGCCCCGGCGGCGACCGGAATCCCGGCGGCGCGTCGCTCATCCGTTGCAACACGTAAACGACCTCGCATTGGGCCTCGATGGCGCGGCCGATGCGCTCGCGAAAGACCGCCTCGATCGCTTCGCTGACGACGAACACGACCTTCCCAAAACCGGCCCGCAGGGCGTCGTAGACGGAATAGTCGAGGATCACCTCACCGTTGGGGCCGACGGGGTCGACCTGCTTCAATCCCCCGTAGCGGCTGCCCATCCCGGCGGCCAATACGACGAGCGTCGGTTTGATCTCCTGGTTCATAACGTTCATAACGTTCATCATGGGCCTCCTTGGCTGTGCAAGATGTGTGTCACTGCTCAGTCTACTTGTTCACGCTGATAGTCCGCGCGTCATTCGCTCGCGTCGTAACCGTCCGGGTTGTTGGATTGCCAGCGCCACACGTCAGCGCACATCTCGTCGAGATCGCGCGCGGCTCGCCATCCCAACTCCCTTTTCGCCTTGCTGGGATCCGCGTAGCTCGTGGCCACATCCCCCGGACGACGGGCGACGATTTCGTAGGGGATCTCCCGGCCGGAGGCCCGCTGAAACGCCGCCACGACCTCCAACACGCTATAGCCCCGCCCCGTCCCCAGATTGTACGCGGCCACGCCCGGGTTGGAGCGGAGCTTATCCAGCGCCTTGAGGTGGCCCATCGCCAGGTCCACGACGTGGATGTAATCCCGGACGCCAGAGCCATCGGGCGTGGGATAATCGTCGCCGAACACGCGCAATTTAGGCAGCCGCCCCACCGCGACCTGGGCGATGTAGGGCATCAGGTTGTTAGGAATTCCGCTGGGATCCTCCCCAATGCGCCCGCTGGGATGTGCGCCCACGGGGTTGAAATAGCGCAGCAAGGCGACGTTCCACGCGGCGTCGGCGCGGTGCAGGTCGCTCAATATCTGCTCGATCATCAGCTTTGTGCGCCCGTAGGGATTGACGGCGCTCAAGGGATGGTCTTCCGGGATAGGCGTCTCCTGCGGCTCGCCGTAGACGGTGGCTGAGGAGCTGAATACCATATCTTTGACGCCGCGCCTGATCATGACCCGGCACAGGCTCAACGCGCCGGCGACGTTGTTATCGTAATAGTTCAGCGGCTTCGCCATCGACTCGCCGGGCGCTTTGAGGCCGGCGAAATGGATCACGGCGTCGACGCCGCCCCGTTCCTCGCTCGCTGCAAAGACACTGTCCAGCGCCGCCTCGTCCCGCAGGTCGACCTGGTGGAACGTGAGCGTTCGCCCTGCGAGGGCCTCCACGCGCCGCAGCGATTCCATTTTGCTGTTGCTCAGGTTGTCGACCACGATGACCCGCCGACTGGTTTGCAATAACGCCAGGCACGTGTGGCTGCCGATGTAACCCGCTCCTCCGGTGACCAAAATATTCATATTCCCTCCGACGCGCAAAAAGGGCCAAACCCATTGGCCCTTTTTGCCGATCATTCAATTGGTAGAAAGCGTGGCTACCCGACCCGTTCACGTCTAAATCTCCCACGGGTTTGAAATCTGCATATCACAGGGGTGTGTTTCAAATGCTTTGAGCGTTGTTTGTAGTGCGTGCGCTAGGCAGCGGCTTCAGCGCGCTTTTATGGCGATAAACGCCTACTACGAGCCTTGCCTCAAATGAAATGAAACGCACCCATATCACAGGCGCGATGAGTGTGTTATGCAGCCAATTCTGACGGCGAACCCGCGGGAGTTGATAAACTGTCGGGTAACTCGATAGAAAGCAAGCGTCGGCGACAGAGATTACGAGCCGTTCTCTTCAGGAAAGTCGCCGTACTCATCTCCGGAGAGGCCCTTCCTGAACTCGTGAATTCCTTCGCCCAAATCTCTACCCAGCTGGCCCAATCGCCCCACGCCAAAGACGAGCAACACGATGATCAAGACGATGATCAATTCCCAAAGACCTGGTTTCCACATCTGATATCCTCCTGTTACTTATTCCCCAATAAAGACCTTCGAACCGAACCCAAGATCTTGTATTGCGGTCACAATCACAATACGCCGTTAACCCGCCTATCTCCGATCACTTTATCCAGCGGGGCCGCTACAGAGAGTGTTAAATCATTGTTCTAACCACCGTCCTGGGGGCGGGCCTCTGAGCGAATTTTTCAATAGTCTCTACAGAAAATTATAACATGCTTCTATTAGACTTCAAACACGTCTATCAAGCGTCATTGGCATTGGCCCGCACCGACGAGATAAACACGTCCTCCAACCTGGCGACGTTTGAGCGCCTCCCGCGAGAGCCCATACGCCAGACCGTAGAAGCGGATGTTCTCGCGGGCGGTCAGGTCATTGTACAGGGTGAATCGCTGTGACATATAGCCGACGCGGGCCTGCATCTCCTGGGCCTGGGTCGCTGTCTCGTTCATTGCCTGTTAGCACTCCGTCCGTTCTCGCCGGATTACAGCCCGGCGCTTCGAAATGGACCGCCGTCATCCTGACGGCCTGTTTGCCAGCGAGACGCTGGCGCTTCGAAGAGGGGATCCTCAGGCCTCGCCCAGGGCTGCGTCGAAGAAATCGGCCAGGCGGGCGTATAGTTTTCGCTGATTGGCCGGCTTGGCGATACCGTGCCCCTCGTCATCGAAGACCAGCAGGTCGTAGGCTATGCCGTGGGCGTCGAGGCGCTGCACGACCTCGCGCACGTTCTCCGGCGTCACGTTGGGATCTTGCCCGCCCTGAACGATCAGCAGCCGGCCGCGGATGTCCGGCGTCCTGTTGATCGGCGAGCGTTCCGCGTAGCGCGCCGGGACCTCGGTCGGGCTGCCGCCCATCATCTCCTCGCTGTAGGGTCGTAAGTCGGGGCGCGTGGTCTCGTAATCGACCACCAGGTCGGTCATCCCGCAGATCGGCGCCGCCGCCCCGATGACGGCGGGCGGATAATGGGTGATCAGAAACCAAGCGCTGTACCCGCCATACGACGTCCCGGTGACGCCCACCCGGCCGGCGTCGGCCAGACCAGCCTCGATCAGCGCCTGGGCTCCGGCGGCGATATCGGCCTGTTCCCGCCCACCCCAGCCATCCTCCTTGATCGCCTCGCGAAACGGTAGCCCGAATCCGGTGCTGCCCCGGTAATTCACGTCCAGCACGTTGAAACCCCGCGAGACGAAATACTGGATCTCGGCGTTCAGGTGATCCTCCGAATGGCTGGTCGGCCCGCCGTGGACGTAGATCACCGCCCGCCGTGGGTTGGGATTGGCCCGGTAGAGCCAGCCCTGGATCTCCACCCCATCGACCGAGCACCAGCGGAAATCCTCGGCCGCCGCCAGGCGATGCCAATCGAGCGCGGTGCGCGTCTCAGCGCGCGTTAACGACATCAAAGCCGCCGGCCCATCGGCGAGCGCGTCCAGGTCGAAGCGTACCAGTTCCGCCGGGCGGGTGGACGAATAGTAACGGGCAATCCAGGCCCCATCGGCCGCCCGCCCCAGGGGCAGCAGGTTGCCCGGCAGCAGCGGAAAGCGTGTCTCCTCTCCAGTCTCCGGATTGACGAACGAGGGGATATGGCGCGCCTTCTGCACCTCATCGACCACGACCAGGCCATCGGGCGAGACCCACGCCCCTTCGATGTCGCGGGCCGGATCGTCGATCAACCAGCGCAGCTCGTCGCCCGGCCAGTGATAGACCCCCAGGCTCTGGTGGTCCTGGAGGCGTCCGTCGCGGGATTCCGACAGAACGAGGATGCGCTCCCCATCGGGGAACCAACGGGCGTAACACTTGGCCTGGTCGCCAAAGTGCAAGATCTCCCGATCCTCCCGCCCCGCCACGTCAACCAGGTGGAACTGTCGCCCCGAGGGATGGCGGTCCTTGCGGGCGTAGATCAGATGGTCGCCGGGTCGATTCAGGCTGGGCGCGCCCCAGGCGGGCCGCGCGGGCCGGGCGATGGCTGTCCGCTCGCCGCTCCGCAGGTCGTGACGGTAGATCCAGGTCGCTTCGATGCGCTCCTGCCGGTCGAAGTCGTAATTGGCCCCGTAGAAGAGCCATTCGCCGCCGGGGTGCAGGTCGCCGCCCCGGATGAAGTATGGCGGGCGGTCCTCGGTCAGCGGCTGCATCTCACCGGGCCGGCCCACGTCGACCCGGAAGAGCCGCGCTCGCTCGTCGCCGTCGTGATCCTCCGCCACGACGACGGCCCGCGAATCGAGCGTCCAACTGACGAGCCACGTCAGTTCCGGCGTGTGCGTCAGCGGGATGGGGGCCGCCGAGCCATCGGTCGGCGCGAGGAAGACGTCGAAATTCGCGTGCACGCGATACCAGACGAAGGCCGCCCACCGTCCATCGGGCGAGAGCAGTGTGTGGCGCGCCTCTGGCAGCGTGAGCAATTGATCCAGAAATGAAGGTCGTTCCATTTTATCTCTCCTTGACCGCCGGGAGCAGGACGCGCAGCGCCTCCAGGAGCGCCGCTGTGTCCTCCCGCGTGTTGTATCCCTGGATCGAGAGGCGCAGAAGCTGCCGGTCGCGCCAACGGGTCACCGGGATCTCAATCCCGAATTCGTCGTAGAGCCGCCGTTGCAGCGCCTCGCCGTCGCAGGGGGGGAGGAAGAGGGCCGCCATCTGGGCGAACCAGGCCGGCCGGTCGGGCGAGATGGCGGGCAAACCGGTGAGCTCGCCGATCGCCTGTCGGGTCTCGCGCGCTAGTTCGTGACATCGCTTTTGGACCCGGGGCCAATCGTGGGCCGCCATAAAGCGAATCGCCTCCGGCACAGCCAGAAAGGCCGCCGGGTCCCGCGTTCCCTGCCACTCGTGATGATCCACCAGGCGCGAGTCGCCCGGCTTATCCGTCTGCCAACCCCAACTGACCACCAATGGCTGGAGGAGGGGGTGAAACTCGGGTCGGGCGTAGAGGAAACCGGCGCCTTTGGGTGCCATCATCCATTTGTGCGCGTTCCCGACGTAGTAGTCGACTCCCAACGCCTCCAGGTCGAGTGGGATCTGGCCCGGCGCGTGGGCCCCGTCGACCACGGTGATGAGGCCTAATTTGAACGCCCGCCGCGCCAGTTCGGCCGCCGGCATGATGAGGCCGGTGGGCGACGTGATGTGGCTGAAGAAGAGCACCTGCGTCCGCCTGGTCACGCCAGCCCAGATCTCCTCTATTATCTGCTCGGCCGAGGTCACCGGAAGCGTCACCGGCTGGCGGACGTAGCGCGCGCCGCATTGTTCACACACGAAACGCCACGTGCGGTCGAGCGCGCCATACTCGTGATCGGTGGTGAGCACCTCGTCGCCAGGCCTCAAGTACAACGAGCGAGCTACGATGTTCAATCCGGTGGTGGCGTTGGGGACGTGGACCAGGTGGTCGGGGTCGGTTCCGACGAAAGCGCCCAGCGCCTCCCGCGCCTCGCGCATCAGACCGGTGAAGCGGCGATGCAGGAACTCGACCGGCTGGCGCTCCAATTCCAACTGCCAGCGTTGGTAGGCCTCGAAGACCGGCCGCGGGCAGGCCCCAAAGGAGCCGTGGTTGAGGAACACGACATCCGGTCGCAGTAGGAATTCATCCCGCAGGGCCATCTCACCCGTTCGTCCGCTTGGTTTCGCCTCGCAACAGACGCAAGGCGGTCTCGGCCAAAAGGGCGGCCCCGATGGGCAGGCAGCGCTCGTCGACGTCGAAACGAGGGTCGTGGTGCCGCCGCTCGTCGCCCTCAATCCGGCATCCCAGCATGAACATCGCGCCCGGGGCCTGGGTGGAGAAATACCCGAAATCCTCCGCCCCCATCTCCAGTTTGCGCGTCAGGACGTGCGTCTCGCCCAACAGATCGACGGCGACCTCTCGGATGCGCTCGGTCACCTCTTCGTCGTTGAACATGGGGGGATAACCGACCTCGATCGCCAACTCGTAGTCGCCGCCCATCGTCTGTGCGATTTTCAGCGCCCGTTCGATCTCCTCGTGGAGTTGCCGTTGCACCTCGTTCTCCATGTAGCGGATCGTGCCGGAAAGCGCCACCCGCTCCGGGATCACGTTACTGGCCTGCCCACCGTGAATCGACCCGATGCTGATGACCGCCGGGTCGGCCGGATGGATGCGCCGGGAGACGATACCGTGCAGGGCCAGGATCACGTGCCCGGTGATTTGGGTGGCGTCCACGACCTGGTGGGGCATCGCGCCATGCCCGCCCTGTCCGATGACGGCGGCGTAGAAGGTATCGACGCCGGCGGAAACCGGCCCGGAATCCAGGACGATGTCGCCGACCTCACTTTCGGCGTCCACGTGCAACGCGATCGCTGCATCCACGCTCTCTATTGCGCCATCTTCGATCATGCGCGGCGCGCCGCTGACCCCCTCGTCGTCCGCCGCCTCCTCGGCCGGCTGGAAGAGCAAGCGGACCGTGCCGGGGAACGTCTGCTCGGCCAACAGCGTCGCGACGCCCAACAGGATGGCGACGTGACAATCGTGCCCGCAGGCGTGCATCACGCCTGGGACCTGGGAGGCGTAGGGCACGTCCTTGGCGTCCTGGATGGGGAGCGCGTCCATATCGGCGCGGATGGCGACGATGGGCGATCCCTCGCCGCGCTCGGCGACCACGCCGGTGCGCCCGACGCCGGTGCGCACGCGATACCCCAGCGTTTCCAGCTCCTGGGCCGCCCGCGCCGCCGTCCGCGTCTCCTGGAAGCCCAGTTCCGGCCGCATGTGAATTTCCCGCCGCCAGTCGACCAATTTTTTCTCTAGTTCGTGCGCGCGATTTAACATCTTTTCATTCCTCATTTATCACCTCAAGATATCAACAAGTAGCGGTAGGCCGAGATCGCCGCCTTGGCGCCCTCGCCGATGTGAATCAGGGCCTGCTCCGAGACGTAGGTCACGTCGCCGGCGGCGAAGACGCCGGGCCAGTTGGTGGCGCAGTTGACGTCCACGATGATGCGCCCGTTGCGGTCGCAATCGATCCAATCCTGCACCAGGGCCGAGTTGGGCGTGCGGGGTAGCTTGACGAACACCCCCGAGACCGGGGCCTCGCGCGTCTCGCCATCCTCCGTGTGATACACGATTTTCTCGACGAACTGATCGCCCGTCACTTCCTCGATGTGCACGTTTTCCACGATCTCGACCCGCTCCATCTGGCGGAGCTTGCGGGCCAGGGGCGTGTTGGAGAGCAGTTCCGGCGCCAGCAGGTAGACCCGGTGGGCCTTGCGGGCCAGGTCGGCCGTCGCGAGCTGCGCCCGCCGCCGGCTGCCGACGACGGCCACGTCTTTGCCCAGGAACAAGCCAGAATGTGCGGTCGCCGAGTAGCTCAGGCCGCGTCCCGCCAACCGCACTTCGCCTGGTACGTCCAGCCGTTGGGGCTTGGCGCCTGTCGCCAGGATCAGCGCCTGGCTCTCGAAACGATCGCCCGTCTCAGTATGCACCGCAAAATGCCCTTCTTCCGGCATCACCCTGCTCACCCGGTCGAAACGCCGCGCGAAGTCCAGGTAATCCAACTGTCGCCGGAAGGCGTCCAGCATTGTCTCGCCCGTCAGAATCTCCCGACCCTCGACGTTCTCCAATTGCATGGCGTAGGTGGTCTGCCCACCCCAGCAAGCGGCGATAATCAACGTCTCCAGCCGCTGGTTAATGCCCATGGCCGCCGCCGTAATCCCGGCCGGCCCTCCACCGATGACGATTAGATCATACATTTTTATGTCTCCTTGGATTACCCTACTCGGACCACGCCGCCGGTAGCGGCGGTATCAATTCTTTTTCCATCAAGAAATGGGTCATGTCCTGGGCCTGCTTGATGATGTCGGTCGCTTTGCGGAGCAATTCGTCGTGCGATATGCTTAAACGGGCCACACCCTGCTCCTGGGCGCGCATCCCCACGGCCGCCGCCTCGCGGGGGAAGACCTCCCACTCGCTCATCGTGGGGACGATGTTCTCCTCGCCGAGGCCTTTTTCCTCGGCGCAGCGGGCCAGTTCCTCGGCCGCGGCGATCGCCATCTCGTCGGTGATCGTCGTCGCCCGCACATCCAGCACGCCCCGGAAAATGGCCGGGAAGCCGAGCGAGTTGTTGATCTGGTTGGCGAAGTCGCTGCGCCCCGTGCCCACGATGCGCGCGCCAGCCTCCCGCGCCTCCCAGGGCCAGATCTCGGGGATGGGGTTGGCGCAGGCGAAGACGACGGCGTCGTCGGCCATCCCGCTCACCCACTCTGGCAATAGCGTGCCGGGACCGGGCTTGCTGGCGGCGATACAGACGTCGGCGCCGCGAAGGGCCTCATCGACGCCGCCGCGCCGTTCCTCGGCGTTGCTGTTCTGGCAGATGCGCCATTTGTCCACGAATTCTATCTTGCGCTGCTGGATGTCCTCTCGCTCCGGGTGCAGGATGCCCTTGCTATCGCAGGCGATGATGTGGCCGAACGGCACGCCGGAGGCCAGGAGCAGCCGCAGCGTGGCGACGTTGGCCGCGCCGGTGCCGATGATGGCGAACCTGGCCTCTGTCATCTTCTTGCCGACCACCTTCAGCGCGTTGAGGACGCCGGCCAGGATGACGGTGGCGGTCCCTTGCTGGTCGTCGTGCCAGACGGGAATCTTGACGTCGGGGTCGCTGCGCAACATATCCAACACACGGAAGCATTTGGGTTGCGATATGTCCTCCAAATTGATCCCGCCGAAGGAAGGCTGGATCCACTTGACCGCCAGGATGATGCGGTACGGGTCCTTGGTATCCAGGCAGATCGGGACCGCGTCCACGCCGCCCAGGTATTTGAAGATCAGCGCCTTCCCCTCCATCACCGGCATCCCGGCGAGCGGGCCGATGTCGCCCAGGCCCAGCACTCGCGTGCCGTCGGAGACGATGGCGACCGTGTTCCCCTTGTTGGTATGTTCGTAGGCCTGTTCCGGTTCCTCATGGATGGCGCGACAGGATGCAGCCACGCCCGGCGTGTACCAGATGGCAAAGTCGTCCAGGCCGCGGATGGCGCACTTGGGAGCCGACTGAATCTTGCCCCGGTAGAAGGGATGCATGCGCATCGCGTCTTCTGCCGGCTTCTTGGCCTTGGCCAGAAGCTCCTCTTTCGTCAGTTTTTCAGGCATAATGTCTCCTTATCGGTAGACTGATTATTGGTGAGTTGGTATGGGTTTATAAAAACCGAATATGTCTAGCCGTGGTTTCATCACACATCCTTCCTCGACCCGTAATCTTTAACCCATCTCTCCTGCCGCCTCCATCAACTGCTCGACCGAGACGATGGCCCCGTACTTGGCCTTCAGCGCCTCGAGTCCCTCCCGCTGTTGGGCGTAGATTTCAAACAGCTTGTCCGGGATGTTCTCCTCTTTCCGGTAGGCCGCCTCCTGCAGATCGATCCGGGCCAGGATGTTGTCCACGTAGAAGGCGAACTGCTGGTCGTAGAGCGCTTTCGGATAGACCTTGTCGATCTCGTCGAACAGCGCTTTCAGATCCTCGTAGCGGGGGATGAAGCCGATGGGCGTCTCAATCGCGCCCACGTCGCCGTTGACCCGTCTTTCCAGCCAGCCGAGCCACGCTCGGACGTCCCGCTTCTCGCCCAGTAGTCCCTTCCCTGTGCCGCTCCGGGCTTCGTGGGTCAAGAAGTAGTTCAATCCCGCCATCACCGGCTTGGTCTTCAGCTTGTCAGAATTGAAAAACGTGAATTGGGCCTCCATGTAATCGGCCAGGGGGCCGGGGATGAAGGGCTCGTTGGCCCAGGGTTGACGTCGCACCCCCTTGGCCCCGACCTCCGTCGCCGTCGCCGCCGAAAGGACCGAGGCGCCGATGACGACTCCCTCGTCGGGGTTTCGCGCCACCCAGACCGGCGGCATGGTGTCGCTGTCGCGCCCGCTGTAGGTGATGACCTTGATCTCCACCCCGCGCGGGTCCTCGGCCGCGGCCTCGTTGTAATTGCCGATCTCGGTGCACGCGACGGTGCAACGGGCGTTCGGGTGCGAGAGCGGGACCGGATTGCCGGCCTCGTCCGTCTTCCCCTTCCACCACTCGCCTTGGAAGTTGACGCCTCTCTCCGGGAGGTCCTCACCGTTGCCCACCCAGTAGGGCACGCCGTGCACGTCGATCAACACGTTCGTCCAGATCACCTCGGCCCCCTCCTCCCGCAGGGCCTTCATCAGATACGGGTCGCTCTCCCGGTTCACGTCCCGGACGATGCCAAAAATGCCGCATTCCGGGTTGATACCCCGGATCGCGCCCTGCTCGTCGATCCACAACTGGGCCAGGTCGTCACCGACGAAGTCGGTGCCCACCATCGCCGTCGTGGTCTTGCCGCAGCCGGAGGGCGCCGCCCCGGCGAAGTAGGTCTTCCGCCCATCGGGGCCGGTCATCCCGGTGATGTACATATGCTCCGAGAGCTCCTGCTCCTGCCGGTAGTAGGTGCACAGATCGACGGCGAAGCGGTGATTGCCCTTCTTCAGCAGCAGCGTATTGCCCGCGTAGGTGCAGAACATAGAGAAGGTCGTCAGCCAGCTCCGGTCCATAAAGACCCGCGCCTGGGGCAGGTCCTCCGGCCGATTCGGCCCCTCGCTGTGGACGTTGGTGAAGAACACACCCGCCCGCTCGACCTCTTCGTCAAATTGCTCATAAACGGTGCGATACAGGATGTTGGCCGAGTGCATGACGTAGGTCGAGGTCGTGATCTCCAGCGCCGGGATCGTCGCCTGGGCGCCAACCGGCCCCCGGTTGAAGAAGCCGACCAGCAACGTCATCCCGTTGGCGATGCCCTTCATATAGGTGCGGACGTAATCGTGGGCCTCGTTCCGCAGAATGGACTTGGCCAGCACACTGGTCTTCTCATTGGGATTGACGATGTAGAACGTCCGGTCGATAATGCGCGCCTGTTCGTGGGGCAGGTCGAAGTGCAACGTGTGATCCCGCATCGCCACCGGGCGCTCCTCTACCTTGGCCGAACTCATGATCCTGACCCGGCGTTCGTCGGCCTCGGAACCGGTGTTGACGAAGACCTCGTCGGG
>DAOTUC010000283.1:0-4400 GCA_034437315.1 Anaerolineae bacterium | reverse complement strand
GTCAAGAGGCAGTTGTAGATCGACGAGTTCAAGATTTCGAACTAGGGCTTTGCCCGACGGATGAGGGCGTAGAGGTCATCCATCTCGACCCAGGCCAGCATAAAATCGCCTATGGGGATCGGTATCGGGCGATCTTCCGCCGCTGGGTCCAGGATGTAGACGTTCTGCTCGTCTATGCCAACGACGACGATGGCATGTTGGGAAACGCGCCCTCGCCAGTGGGCCAGTTCGCCGGCCTGGACAAACACAATGGGGGGATTGGACTGGGCCAGGTGGGACCGTAAATCGCTGAGCGTGCCGGAGGTAAACGTCACGTCCAGTGCGTCCGAACGCAAGTTGCGCACGGTGGAAGCTGGCGCGCCCAGGGGTGGACGCACGTCCAATTGGCGGATGAGGTGATCAAGGGAGATAGAGAGGTCCAGGTAGTCCAGCACCATCTGTACACACGCCGGCAGGCAATAGCCATCATCTATCTGATGGCGGTGGGGAACGTCGAGCAGGTTAGCGGAGCGAGGCGCCACGGCGCTTCATCTCCTCCACGGCCACATCGTTGGTCAAGATGTCGCCGGTGGTCGCGTCAACGTCCACGTGTCCGATCGGTCCGCGAGGGGCGTAGGAGAGAGAGGTGACGAAAGCGCCAAAGCGCCAGATGGGTTGGCCCTCTGCCTGGGTCAGGGACGGTCGGTCGGCCATCACCATATTGCCCACCTGGCCGATCAGCCAACGGTTGGCCTTGCGACGGGCCGTATGCGCATCCACCTGGGGGCGGACGTGCTTATGGAAGAGGTAATCGGCGAAATCGGCGATCTCTTCCACCGCGGCAGGCGGCAGCGCCCGCAACAATCGCACAATAGACTCAACAGCAACACTCATTGTCTTGTCCTCTTTAACTAAAACCAGTACGTCTTTCTATCAAGAGCGAGGCATTCAACCGTCATATCACGGCTTCATAGGGGCATTATATCATCCCTCCCTTTTTCGGACAATTGCAGGAGGTGCACTATGCTGATGACCGGTTACAATCTGGTGCGCGGGCCAGCGGTGGAGGCATTCCAGGCCTCCTTCACCCATCGTTACCACCGTCCGGAACCGGAGACGCTATCCGCCGTGGCTTTGCTGCGCCACATCGAGCGGAAAGAGCGGTTGGACCATAAGGTGATCCAGGTCACCGGTTTCCCCGATCTGTGGCGTGTCTGCGACGACGACGAGGGATTGGCGCGCATGCTCTTCGGTTTCTTCTTCCGGCGGATGAACTGGCTGCAGAACTGGAACCCCTACATCTACTTCATCCTGCCAGCGGACGTCACGTTCAACGACGCCGCGCACCTCTACCTGCGGCTCGCGTCGGACGTCTATGCGGATATGACGGCGGTGTTCGGGCAGATGCGGCAGGTGTCGTCGGATCATTATCATCACAATTTTACGGTCAGCCAGGTGTAGGGAACGAGAGGAAAGCAGATGTCGAAAGGACTTGAACAGCGAATTCAGTGGTATCGGGAGGAGTACCTGGGCACACCGGCAGGCCAGAAACACCTGGCTATCACAGAGGCCGAGCCGAGAGAGGTGCGAGAGGTCTTTGAGGAGATTCGAGCCAAGCACAAAGCTGGTGAGGACATCACCGATGATGTCCTGCGTCGACTGCTGCCTCACGCAGACTCCGAGTTCCACCGCAAGAACGATTATCGCATCAGCACCTGGCCCTGCATCAGGAAAGACGTGCGCGGTTGGTTTGAAGGGGCGGGGTGGAAAGAGCCCGAGGACTGGCCCCCGACCGCGCGTCTACTCTTCGAAGCCATCGATGGAATCGTTCGGGGCGATATGGCCCCCTGGAACCAGTTCCTGGAAAGCGAGTACCGTCACGGCTTTGGCACTGGCTTTGTCTCCCCAATCCTATTTTGTCTGGACGATCAGCGATTCCCGGTGATCAATTCCAAGGTCATCAAGACCTACCGCTATTGTACCGAACAATTAGGCCAACCCGACACCATCGATGCCCGGCTCGAGAACTATCTCGAAAACGCGGAGAAGGTGAAAGCGCTGCAAAAGCATCTTAAGCCGCTTGGGCTGAAATCGCTCCGAGAGTGGGACATCTTCTGTCATTTTATGGTCAGTAAGCGACTCGGCGGCGGCGATCTCACCAAGAAAAGCGAGGTGACGTATGCCGCGTGGCTTTTTGTTGCTAATCCGGATATCTTTGAGTGGCAACAGGCCTTCGATGAGGCCGGTGTCGATTGGACCCAGTCATTGGGGGCCTACGCACAGAAGATGCTGCGCAGACAGGCTCAGGCCGGCGATCCAGTCTTTGGCTATCAAGCGGGGCCGACCTATGAGGTGTGTTGCGAATTGGTGATTGCGGCGGCCCCGCGTAAGACTGTAGATGGAACGTGGGCGACACGTCTTTCCCCGGTGCGCTGGTTCGAAAACCCCGTCTCACTGTCAGTGCTCAAGGCCCATCCTGTGCTCTCCGAACTCAGTTTTGTTCGCCAGCCGCAGCTCTCCATCTGTGGCATCACCCAGGCTCAACTGGATGTATTGGAAGAACTCCTTGCCACGCCGGAAGTCCAGGCCGAAATCAGCGCTGTGGACCGTCTATGTAAAGATCTCCGGAAGGCCCAGTTTAACACCCAGGAACCGGATAAGTATGAGACGCTTTTGGCGGAGGCGTTCGAGCGTCTGGGATTTGAGGTCGAACATCTCGGAGGGCCTGGCCAACCGGATGTTCTCGTCATCGGTCGGCTCGGTTCCGACACTTACGCAGCGGTTTTGGAGGCCAAGACGTGTCAGGAAGGACATGTCGTCAATATGTCGCGGGTAAACTATCCCTCGATCAGCGATCACCGGGAGGAGCACATAGCCGACTATGCGTTGATCGTCGCGTCGGACTTTGCCGGTGGCAAGGTGATCGACCACGCCATCCGGAATCAGGTTGGTATGTTGACGACCGAGGCTTTGATCCTGATTCTCAAAAGGCACGATCAGTTCCCCTTCAGTATCGTTGAGTTGCGGCGGCTTTTCGAGTTCCAGGGATTGGCCCAAGGCATTGAAGATGAACTGGGCCGCATCTACACACAACACGATGAGTATATCCGGTTGACGAGTAAGGTGTTGCAGATATTCGACGAGCTCCAGCGGCAGCAAGATATATCGGAACCTATCTCCAGCCGGGCCATCAACCTGTACCTATTGGGATACGCGTCACAGGAAGGTATTGCGCCGCCGGACCGACGGCAGATTGATCACGTCCTCGCGTTGCTCTCAAACCCGGTGTTGGATATTCTGGCGCAAGAGGAGGGCGGCTACGTCCTGACGATTCCACCCGGTGTCGCGCGCAAGCGGTTAAAGGCGTTAGAGGGTTTGTTGTCAGGGGAAGAATAGCTTTCACTACTGTGTGGTCACGAACAGGTGTTACTCGAGGGCAAGTGTTGCAACAAATGTTCATACGGCGTGTGCTCCCGTGTGGTCATTGCAGTGCCAAGGATACTTGTCAGGGTGTAGGGTCTCAAAGATAACGGCACTGGTCTACCCGTTGCCATGATCTTTGAGACCGCCAAAAGGACGAATGGGGGAGAGTTTAGAGCGAGTGAGCTAAAATCACATAATACGCATTATCCGCTGACAAATGGCCATTTTAGGGCTAAAATTGGGTCGAAACGGGCATTTATCTCGTCTAAATCCCTTCGCATAATGCAAAATCCCCAATCGGAGGCGCTCGATGGAGCAACTGCTGGACGAATTCACCGCCTATTTGCAGGCCCAGGACCTCAGCGACAACACCGTCGACGCCTTCTTCACCTGGCTCCAGGAGAAGATCGGTGCGGACGTCCCGCCAGTGGAGGTTACCCCGTTCGACGTGCAGAAGTACCGCGACCACCTGACCGACCTGGGCCGCAAGCCCGCCATCCCAATCTGAAAAAAGTCCGACGGCTGGCGGGGCTGCGCACTTTCTTCGACTGGACGGTGGATGCAGGAGAAGCGGCGTCGAACCCGGCGGCCGCCCTCAACGGCGTGGAACAAACTCGCCGCGTGCCCAGGTCGCGGGTTTCGGAGGTCGCTGCGTTACAGATGCGGGACGTGGCGTTGAGCGAGCGGAGGGGCAAGGTCATCGTGCGCGCGGGGGGGGATCCAGATGCGGATCCAGGCGTTGGGGGAATCGGCCGGGGTGTCGAAACAGGGTTTCGCGGTGACGCCCCACGTGTTACGACACACCTTTGCCACGCGGTTCCTGCGGGAGGCCAAAGGTCGACCCTTCGACTGGGCTCAGGACAGGCCTGGTAGCGGTGGCGGCGCTGATGGGCCACGAGAACATGCAAACGTGTCCACGACGGCGATCTATCCTTGATCCTTTGGCTCAAGGACAAAGGGCACTCAGCCCAATGAGGCGGATCTGACTGAGGCGGTGG
>DAOTUC010000282.1:0-25185 GCA_034437315.1 Anaerolineae bacterium | reverse complement strand
AGGTTAGCTGTCCAACAAAACAGGAAAGGCCCATCACGATGAAGAATTACCAGTTGAAACCCAATATCGAACAACTCCACCGTCTCGTCGAAAATAACGCCGACGGCATACTCGTTATTGATGAGGATGGCGTCATTCAGTTTGCCAACCCGGCTGCCGGGCGCATCCTCGGACACCGGGCAGAGAACTTACTGGGCAAATCTTTCGGCTTTCCCATCTCACCGGCCCTGGAGCGGGAGATTGAGATCGACGTCGTGCGCCCGGACGGCGCCCGGCGGTTGGTCGAGATGCGCGTGGCTGAGACGGAATGGGCGAACGCGCCGGCCCACATCGCCTCTTTGCGCGACGTCACCGAGCGCCGAAAATCGGAAGCGCGCATCCAATTCCAGGCCCAATTGCTGGACGTCGTCGACCAGGCCATTATCGCCGCCGATCTGGAAGGCGCCATCATCTATTGGAACCGCTTCGCCGAACAATTGTACGGTTGGACAGCATCGGAAGCGCTGGGGCGCGACCTCGTGGAGACCATAGTGAGCGAGGACGCCCAGAATCTGTTGACCCACCTGATGGACCGATTGAGCGGTGACGTTCGCTGGTCAGGCGAGATCGCCGTCCAGAGACGGGACGGCGACCCCTTCACCGCCCTGGTGACCAACGCCCCCATCCACGACGCCGATGGGAACCTGACCGGCGTCGTCATCGTCTCCTTCGACATCAGCGATCGCAAACGATCGGAGGAAGCGCTCCAGAGAGCCCTGAGCGACACCCGTCAACGCGAACGGGAGGTCTCCGCCCTGCTGGAAGGCGCCCGCGCCGTCATGGCCTACCACGATTTCGAGACGACCGCCCGGACGATCTTTGACATCTGCCGAAACCTCATCGGCGCTATCAGCGGTTACGTGGCGCTCCTGAGCGAGGATGGCGCCGAAAACGAGTTGCTGTTTCTGGAGGCCGGCGGCCTGCCCTGCACCGTCAATCCAGAACTCCCCATGCCCATCCGCGGCTTACGCGAGAGCGCCTACCGCACCGGCGAGGCGGTCTACCACAACGACTTTTCAAACAGCCGCTGGGTCGACCTGATGCCGGCGGGACACGTGCGCCTGGATAACGTGTTGTTCGCCACCCTCGTTTCCGAGGGCCGCACCATCGGCCTGATCGGCCTGGCGAATAAGCCGGCCCCTTTCACCGAAGTCGACGCCCAGATCGCCAAGGCCTTCGGCGACCTGGCAGCCATCGCGCTGATCAACAGCCGTACTCTGGATTCGCTCGAGGAAAGCCGCGAGAAATTCCGCAGCGTGGTCGAGCAATCGGACGACGGCATCGTGCTGGCGGACGATAGCGGGCGCGTCATCGAGTGGAATCAGGGCGCAGAACGAATCTTCGGCTTGCCCGGCGACGCGGTGTTGGGCCGAGCGCTATGGGACGTGCAGTTTCAGGTCGCGCCGGCCGACAGACGCACGCCAGACCTCCATCGGGAGATGGAGGCGATGTTGCGTCAGATGTTCCAGACCCGCCAGGTGCTCGACCATCGCCCATACGATACGGAGATCGAACGGCCCGACGGCGAGCGCCGGATCATCCAATCGGTGATCTTCCCCGTCGAAGTTGAACAGGGCTTCATGATCGGCAGCGTCATCCGCGACGTCACCGAACAGAAACGGGTCGAGCGACAGATCCAGGCCGCCCTCCACGAAAAGGAGATCTTGTTGAAAGAGATTCACCACCGGGTCAAGAACAATTTAGCCATCGTCGCCGGGCTGCTCGAATTTCAGTCGATGACGGTCGAGGACGAACAGGCGCGGGAGGCCTTCCTGGAAAGTCAGAACCGCATCTACACGATGGCCCACATCCACGAGCATCTCTATCGTTCCGATGATCTGGCGCAGATAGACATGGTCGATTACCTGTTCAACCTGATGGATCATCTGGGACAATCCTACGGCGCATACGGGATTGAGATGGACGTCCAGGCGGAAGATGTCGCCTTGCCCGTGGACGTCGCCATTCCCTGCGGTTTGATCGTCAACGAGTTGGTCTCAAACGCGCTCCAGCATGCCTTCCCTCCCGATCGACCCGACCCCGGACAGGATCAGGTCTCCGTCGAGCTATATGAGCGTGAGGGTGAATTGACGTTGAAAGTTCGCGACAACGGCGTGGGGCTTCCACCCGATTTCGACCGGCGGAACCTGACGTCGTTGGGCGTCAAACTCACCGATATGCTGTCCAAACAACTCGGCGGCGAGACCACGCACCATAGCGAGGGCGGCGCGATATTCACAGTCACATTTCCGACACCAACCGCGAAAGAGAAAGCGAAGGAGAAGGAGAAGGAGATAGCCTGATGAAAGAAACCAAAGGCGTCCGCACGCGCTCGCCAGAAGCGAAGCCGCAAATTCTCGTCGTCGAAGACCAGCCCATCGTCGCTATGACTATTGAGCGGCAACTCCGCCAACTGGGATACCAGGTAGTGAAGAAAGTCACCTATGGCGAGGAAGCGATCCTCCAGGCCGCCGACATCCGCCCCGACCTGGTGCTGATGGACATCAGGCTCCGGGGGGAGATGGACGGCGTGGAGGCGGCCGAGCAGATCCGCGCCCAATTGGGCATCCCCGTGGTCTACGTCACCGGCCACGCCGACCAGGAGACGCTCCGGCGGGCCAAGGTCAGCGCGCCCTTCGGCTACATCCTCAAGCCATTCAAGGGGCGGGACCTGGAGGTCGCCATTGAGATCGCGCTCCAGCAGCACCGGATGGAGGCGGAGTTGCGGGAAAGCGAGCTCCGCTTCCGCCGCCTGTTCGAGCAATCGAACGACGCCATCGCCATCCACGATCTGGAAGGCCGCATCCTGAACGTCAACCGGCGGGCGTGCGACATGCTCGATTACACCCGGGAACAATTGACCAGCATGCACATACCCGACATCCATCCCGCCGCGGATCTGGAACACGCTCAAAGCGCGCTACAAACGATTCGCGAGCGGGGGGAGATCCGTTTCGAGACCCGGCTGAAGCGCGTTGACGGCGTGACCATTGACGTAGAGATCAGCGCCCGCGTCGTCGATCAGGCAAAAGGCCAAGTCCAGGCCATCGTCCGTGACATCACCGAGCGCAAGTGGGCGGCGGCGATGTTGCGCCAACACAATCGCCAGTTGGCCCTGCTGAACCAGGCCGGGCAAGCGTTTAGCGCCTCCCTGGACCTGGACCGCGTGCTGTTCACCGTTCTGGAAGAGACCCGCCGCCTACTGGATGTGACCGCCTGCTCCATCTGGCTGGTCGACCCGGAGACCGGCGATCTCGTCTGCCGGCAAGCGACCGGCCCCCAGGCCGACACCGTGCGCGGCTGGCGCCTTGCGCTGGGCCAGGGATTGGCCGGCTGGACCGTCGAACACGACGAGAGCCTGATCACACCGGACGCCCAGGCCGACGAGCGACACGCGAAAGAGGTCGCTCAAGAGGCCGGTTTATCCCTCCACGCCGTGCTCACCGTGCCCCTCAAGGTCAAAGCAGACGTGATCGGCGTGTTGCAGGTCGTCGATACCCAGGTCGGCGCGTTTGACGCGGGCGATATGGCGTTGCTGGAACCCCTGTCCGCATCGGCCGCCATCGCCGTCGAGAACGCGCGGCTCTTTGAGCAAGCCCGCCAAGAAATCGCCGAGCGCAAACAAGCGGAGGAGGCGCTGCGCGAAAGCGAGGAACGATACCGCACCATTTTCGAGACGACAGCCGTCTCCATCTGGGAAGAGGATTTCTCCACCGTCAAGGCCGCGCTCGAAGAGCTACAAGACGAGCTAAATATCCAGGACACAGGCGAACTGCGCCGCTACCTGGAGACGCATCCTGAATTTATGCAACGGGCCGCCCACATGATCCGCATCATCGACGTCAACCGCGCCACACTGGAGATGTTCGGGGCGGCGAGCAAGGAGGAGATAATAGGCGGGCTGGATCGCATCACCCTGCCGGAGACGGGGGACATCTTGCGCGAGGAACTGATCGCCATCGCCGAGGGGCGCCCCTATTTCGAGGGAGAGACGGTCAACCAGACGCTCCAGGGCGAACAGCGCCACGTGTTCGTGACGATGACCATCCCCGCCGATCCAGATAGATTGGGCCACGTGCTGGTCAGCCTGACCGACATCACCGACCGGGTGCAAGCGGCGGAGGAACGGGAACGCCTGCTGGTTCAAATTCAGGCCCAAGCCCAGCAATTGCAACACGTGATGGACGCCGTCCCGGAAGGCGTGCTATTGCTAGATCAGCAAAATCGGGTCGTTCTGGCTAACCCGGTCGCTCGCCAGGACTTGATGACGATGGCGGGCGCAAATCCGGGCGACACGCTGACCCACCTGGGCGACGTCCCATTGGACGATTTGTTAACCTCGCCGCCGGAGGGATTGTGGCACGAGATCCAAATCAAGAACCACATCTTCGAGATCATCGCCCGGCCGATTGAGACCGCCCCCACTTCTGACGGGTGGGTGCTGGTCACCCACGACGTGACGCAGGAGCGGGACATCCAGAGGCGAATGCAACGACAGGAACGGTTGGCCTCGGTGGGGCAGTTGGCGGCCGGCATCGCCCACGACTTCAACAACATCATGGCCGTCATCTCACTGTACGCCAAGATGCTGCTGCGCAATCCTGATCTGACCGACACCGCCGTCAACCGGCTGGAGATCATCGACGAACAGGCCTGGCGGGCCAGCGATTTGATCCAACAAATTCTCGATTTCAGCCGCCGCAGCGTCATCGAGCGCCGGCCGATGGACTTGAAGATTTTCCTCAAGGAACAAGTCAAGATGTTACAGCGCATCATGCCGGAAAACATTGAGATCAAATTTTCCTTCGGGCGGGACAAGGCGGACTCGGACCTCTACACCGTCAACGCCGACCCCACCCGCTTGCAACAGGCGGTGATGAATCTGGTCGTCAACGCCCGCGACGCCATGCCGGAGGGTGGGGAGTTGTTCGTCGATCTGGCGCGCATCACGATCGAAGACCCCAAACGAGCGCCGCTGCCAGAGATGGCCTCGGTCACGCCGCCGGTCGATGAATGGATCCGCCTGACGGTGACGGACACCGGCGTCGGCATTCCACCGCAGATCCGCGCCCATCTCTTCGATCCCTTCTACACCACTAAAGCGCCCGGCAAAGGCACCGGGCTGGGGTTGGCCCAGGTGCACGGCATTGTGACCCGGCACGAGGGCTACATCGACGTCGCGTCGGAGGCGGGACAGGGGGCGACGTTTACCATCTATCTGCCGGCGCTCCCGGCGCAACAGCCAGCAGCGTCCCCCGCCCGGAGCGAGGAAACCCCTCTCGGGCAGGGACAGACGATTCTGGTCGTGGAGGATAATGAGGCGACCCGAGAGGCCGTCGTCGCGACCCTGGAGATGCTGAATTACCGGACGCTTCAGGCGGCGAATGGTTCAGAGGCCCTCAGTCTCATCGACGAACCGGATCGAGAATCCCCCATCGCCCTGATCCTCAGCGACGTGGTCATGCCCAAGATGGGAGGTAAAGCGCTCTTCCAGGCGCTCAAGCAGCGGGATGGCGCTACAAGCAGCGGCGCTGGCAGCGATGGCGGCCTCAAAATGGTGCTGATGACCGGGCATCCCCTGGAAGACGACCTGCGGGCGCTGCGAGAACAGGGGCTAGACGGTTGGATCGCCAAGCCCCCCGACCTGGATGAACTGGGGCGGTTGATCGCCCGAGTTATCGGGGGATAGCAAATCCGCAAAGGCGGATTTTGCACCGCGTCTCCGACGCGCTGTAGCCGCGAATTCATTCGCCAGGATAAAAAGTTAACATCTAGCTCATATCTAAACCTCCCGCAGGTTTGGACCTTCAACCTGCGGGAGGTTGGCAAACTGTCGGGTGGCTAGAACCCGCTGCGAGCGCCCCGGTATTTGAGGCTATCTCCCCCTTACGTCCCCGCCTCCCAGGACGCCAGGTAAGCCTCCTGTTCCGGCGTCAGCACGTCAATCTCTACACCCATCGCCTCCAACTTGAGCCGGGCGATCTCCTGGTCGATATCCTCCGGCACGGCGTAGACGATACGCTCCAGATCGTCGGCGTTGTGCAGCATGTACTCGGCGCATAGGGCCTGGTTGGCGAAGGACATATCCATCACCGCGCTGGGATGTCCCTCGGCCGCCGCCAGGTTCACCAGCCGCCCCTCGGCCAATAGGAAGATCCGCCGACCGCTGGGCAGGATGTACTCATCCACCGACGGACGAACGCGCCGCGGCGGCCCCTGGGCCATCTCCACCAACGCGGGGATGTTGATCTCCACGTTGAAGTGCCCCGAGTTGGCGACGATGGCGCCGTCCTTCATCGCCTCGAAATGATGCCGGTCGATCACGTTGATGTCGCCGGTGGAGGTGACGAACAGGTCGCCGATAGGCGCGGCCTCGTGCATCGGCATGACCCGGAACCCGTCCATCACCGCCTCCAGAGCCTTGAGCGGGTCGATCTCGGTGACGATCACGTTGCCGCCCAAACCCTTGACCCGCATCGCGATCCCCCGGCTGCACCAGCCATAACCCGCGACGACGACCGTCTTGCCGGCGATGAGCACGTTGGTGGCGCGAATGACGCCGTCCAGCGTCGATTGGCCGGTGCCATACCGGTTGTCGAACAGGTGCTTGGTCATCGCGTCGTTGACCGCCACGATGGGGTAGCGTAACACGCCATCCTTCGCCATCGCCCGCAGGCGGATGACGCCGGTAGTGGTCTCCTCGGTGCCGCCAATGACGTTGCCCATCAGCTCGGTGCGATCCTTGTGCAACGTGCTCACCAAATCCGCCCCATCGTCCATCGTGACGTGCGGCTTGTGATCAAGCGCGGCGTGGATGTGCTCGTAATAGGTCTCGTTATCCTCCCCCTTGACGGCGAAGACGGGAATCTCGTAATGGGAGACCAGGGCCGCCGCCACGTCATCCTGGGTCGAGAGCGGGTTCGACGCAGTCAACACGACCTCCGCCCCGCCGGCCTGGAGCGCGCGGGCCAGGTTGGCCGTCTCGGTGGTCACGTGCAGGCAGGCCGAAAGGCGCACGCCCGCCAGGGGTCGTTCGTCGGCGAAACGCTCGCGGATGAGCCGCAACACCGGCATCTCCCGCTCCGCCCACTCAATACGCAACCGGCCCGCCGGGGCCAGGTCGAGGTCCTTGACATCGTATGCTATTGACATTTATCGGTTCTCCTTTGTAAGTTAATGTTTCGGGTTAAAGGTTTTGGGTCATCACAAGCGGAATCTGCCTGTCGCTTATTCGCTTCGCTCAGCCTCGATCATCGTTTCGGCCATTCGCCCTTCGTCGTCAAAATATTGGCGGAAGCGGGCGAGAAATTCGTCCCACGTATAATCGTGCTGTTGGGGCGCGGGTTGTTCTAACGTGTAAGTGGCTGCCAGCGCGCCGATTTTGCCGACCAGGTCCCACTCAAACCCCAAGGCCAATCCCCTGACTAATCCGGCTCGGAAAGCGTCTCCCACGCCGGTGGGATCGACGATGCGTTCGGGCGGGGCCGGCGGAATGGCGTACAACTCGCCGTCCGCCCAGATGTGCGCCCCCTCCGCCGCCAGCGTGATCACACAAGCCTGGCTCGGCGCATTGCGGATCTCCTCGGCGCTGAGGCCGGTCTTGTCCTGCAACAAACCGAACTCATACTCGTTGACGACCAGCAGAGCGGACCCCACAACGCCGGTCCGCAGATCCTCGCCGGGGAGGCGAACGATCTGCTGGCTGGGATCGTAGAGGTAGGGCACGCCCAACGCCTGGCATTCGACGACGTATTTGACCATCGCCTCGGGATCGTTGGGCGAGATGGTAAGCAGGTCGATTGCGGCGCTGTCCAGGTCGCCCACCGAGAGCCGGTTAGCCCGCGCCATCGCGCCGGTGTAGAAACTGGCGACCTGGTTGCCGTCCTGGTCGGTGTTGACAAAAAAGGAGGCGGTGAACAGGTCCATCTCGTCACGGGTGAGAGATGTATCCACACCCCGTTCCTCCAGCCAGGCCCGGTACTCGGCGAAATCCTGCCCCACGGTGCCCATCAAGCGGGGGCGCTCGCCCAACAGCGCCAGGGTATAGGCGATGTTGGCGGCGCACCCCCCGCGCTGCTTGCGCATCTCGTCCACCAGGAAGCTCAGCGAGATGCAGTGCAACTGATCGGGCAGGATGTGGTCCACGAAACGGCCCGGGAACTTCATCAAGTAATCGTAAGCGATAGAACCGGTCACCACGACGTTCATCATTTTCTCCTTAAATTGGCGCTCTCTAACGGGCCGTCGTCATCCTGACGGCATATGCCAGCGAGACGCTGGCGCTCCCTCGAAGCAGGCCTTCAATCCGCCGAGAGAAAGGTCCTCAGGTAAATCCACAACACGCGAAAGCCGGTGCTAAAGGCTTTGACGCCCACGATGCCTTTGCCCTGGGCGGCGGTTCGGGGATGATAGGCGATGGGCGCTTCCTCAATCGGGTAACCGTGCTTGAGCAGCTTGCAGGGCAGCTCGAAATCGAGGTCGAAATCGTAGCGGCTCAAGTTGAGCGAGCGCACCACATCCACGCGGGCCAATTTGACGCCTACGGCGATGTCGGTGAGGCGCCCGCGGAAGAGGACGTTCGCGATCCAGGTCAGAAAACGCACGCCCCAGTAATTCTGGGCGTACTCGTAAACCCTTCGCCCCCCCAATACGCGGGACCCGAAAATAGCCGCCGTCTCGCCGGGCGTGACGAGATCGGTCAAGCGCCGCAGGTCGCCCGCCTCATATTCCAGATCGGCGTCAAAGATGACGAAATAATCGCCGCTCGCCTCCGAGACGCCGGTCAGAATAGACGCGCTCTTTCCCAGGTTCTCCGGATGGAAAATGACGCGAACGGGATAGTCGTACGCGCCAGACACATCCAGCGATTGGAGCATCTCCCGCGTGCCGTCGGTGGAGAAATTATCCACGACGAGGATCTCTTTCTCCCACCCATCGCCCAGGTCGACGTCGTGAGCCTGTTGAATGGCGTCCAGAATGGTTCGACGCTCGTTGTAAGCGCAGATGATGATCGACAACTTCATTGATGTTTTAGACCTCGTATTTGAAAAAATCCTCGAATGCGTTGAGCAGATACGCGATCCGCGCCTCGTCCAGCCCGGGGTAGACGCCAACGAAGAAGGATGCGCGCAGAACCACGTCGGAATTGGTCAGATCGCCGACCGTGCGATGCGCGATATGCCGGTAGCCCGGTTGCCGGACGATGTTGCCGGCGAAGAGCAGGCGCGTCTCGACGTTGCGCCTCTCCAGGAAATCGACCAGGTCCCGCCGGGTGAAAGGCGCGCCGGGCCGGACGGTGATGGGGAAGGCGAACCATGCCGGGTCCGCCCGCGCGCTCCACGAGGGCAAGATCAGAAATTCCTCGTAGGGTCGCAATCCCTCCAGGATGCGGGCGAAATGGCGCTTGCGGGCGGCGATGAAAGCGGGCAGTTTCTCCAACTGGGCCAGGCCGATGGCCCCTTGCACGTCGGTCATCTTCAGATTGTAACCGATTTCCACAAACAGGTAGCGATGATCGTAGGGCTCGTCCAGGCCGGGGATGCGCCACTCGAAGCGCCGCCCACAATCGCCGTCGGGCGGGCTATCGTGACGGCAATGGCAATCGCGGCCCCAATCTCGCACGCTCTGCACAATCCGGGCCAGGCGGCGGTCGTTGGTGATGACCGCCCCACCCTCGCCGGTCGTGATGTGGTGAGCGGGGTAGAAACTCAACGTGCCCAGATCGCCAAACGTACCCACCGGCCGGCCGTCGTAGAGGCTGCCCGCCGCGTCGCAGGCGTCCTCAATGACGTAAAGGTCGTGTTCGCGGGCGAAGGCCATCAGCGGGGCCATCTCGACCGGATTGCCCAGCGTATGCGCCACAAAGAGCGCCCGCGTCCGGTCTGAAAGCGCCGCCTCCAACTGGGTCACGTCTATGTTGTACGTATCCAATTCGCAATCGACGAACACCGGAACCAGATTGTTCTGGACGATGGGGGCCGCCGTCGTCGAGAAGCCCATCGCGGCCGTGATCACCTCGTCGCCGGGCGTCAGCCGTCGCCCCAGCCGCCGCGAACAGAGGGCCGTCAGCGCCGCCAGATTGGCCGACGAGCCGGAGTTGGTCGTCAATACGTGATCCGCGTCGAAGAAGCGGGCCAGCCCATCCTCAAACGCCGCCACCCGTGGGCCGACGGTCAGCCAGAAATCCAAGACGGCCTCGGTCGCCGCGATCAATTCCCGCTCGTCGTAGACGCGGCCGGCGTACTGGACGCGCGTCTCGCCGGGCGTGAAGGGGGACGGCTGATGCGCCTGTCGATAATACTCGGCGACCAACGTCAAAATCTGCTCCCGCAATTCGTCGTGTTGAGTCATAGATGTCGTCTCTCCTCTTCAGTAGCGTTGTGGCGCATCATTTTCAAACGGATTCAAGTAGTCACGGATTGTCACGCGCAACCCATCATCCAGGTCGATCTGCGCCCGCCAACCGGTCAGGCGGGTTGTGCGCCCGGCGTCGGCGGTCAATGTGATCGGCCCACCGGCGCGATACGGCAACGCGCCGACCTGAATGTCCCCCGAGGCGCCGGTCAGCGCCCAGATGCGTTCGACGACGTGTCGCACGGTGTGCGTCACACCTGTGCCCAGGTCGATGCTTTGGCCGTCGATGCCCGCCGCCGCAGCGACGGCGATCAACCCATCCACCGCGTCATCCACGTAAATGAAATCCCGCGCCTGCTCGCCCGCCGTCATCGGGAAATCCCGCCCCGCCAGCGCCGCTTGCACAGCCGCCGGGATCAACGTGTGGGCCGGTTGGCCCGGGCCATAGACCTGGAACAATCGCGCGGTCACGACAGGCAAACCGTGAGCGCGCCAAAACGCCCGCCCAAAGGCCCACGCGGCGACCTTCGATGCGGCGTACGTATTGAACGGGTCCAGCCCCTCGCGCGTCTCCCGTGCGCCGTATTCGTGGCACGTGCCCACCAGCACGACGCGCCGAGCGTCAACGTCCCGCTCCCTCAAGACGGACAGCAGGTTGATCGCTCCACCCACGTTGACCGCCAACGCCAGGAACGGATCCACGCCGGTGTCCGTCACGCCCACGGCCGCCAGGTGGAAGACGATCTGCGGGGCCGCCTGGTCTAATGCGGCTCGCACGGCGCCGGCGTCGCGCACGTCGAAAGCGAGTAGCCGGACGTCCTGGGGCAATGTCACGGAGCGTTCGATCCACCGGCGATCGTTGAGCGACCGGACGCCGGCCCACACCTGGGCGTCTGCTTCAATCAACCGGTGCGTCAACCGTCGACCGATGAAACCCGAAGCGCCGGTGACGAAGACCCGCCTTTTTGCAAACTCATTTGCAAATCCGTTTGCACGCCCGCTCACACATCCTCCCGGTCAGGCCGTCGCCGGCGACAGGTAAGCTTGATACCAGGCCAACGTCTCTCGGACCCCTTCGTCCAACGAATAACCGGGCGACCAGCCCAGCATGCGTTTTGCCTTGCGGCTATCCAGGTATTGAGCCGGGATCTCGTTGGGCGCATTATCTAACACCACCGGCTTCAAATCGGTGCGCCCAGAAACCGTGATAATTGTCTGCACGATTTCCAGGACCGACTTGGGATCATCCATGCCAAAATTGAACGCCTCTCCCGGAACCCCCGGGCGATCCATCTGCTCGGCCAACGCCAGATAAGCCCGTACCGCATCCTGCACGTAGAGGTAGTCGCGCACCATCGTCCCGTCCGAGCGGATGATGGGACGCTCGCCCAGGATCACGCTCCGCATCACGCCGGGGAAGATGCGGCTCCAATTGAGGTCCCCGCCGCCGTAGAGATTGGCGCAGCGGGTGATCGCCACCGGAGACTGGTAGGTCATAAAGTAGGTCCGGGCAATGAGGTCGGCGCACGTTTTCGATACGTCGTAGGGGTAACAGCCTCGTAATGGCGCATCTTCTTTATAAGGCAGCGTCTCGTGAACGCCATACGCCTTGTCAGAAGAAGCGACGACAATACGGGAAACCTTGGGCGCGCGCCGGGCGGCCTCTAGAACGGTCCAGGTTCCTTTGATATTGCTCTCGAAGGTCGAAAGCGGCGTCCGGTTGCCGATCGACACAATAGTCTGGGCCGCCAGGTGGAAGATGGTTTCGACCTCGTACTCGGCGAGCACCCGTTCGATGCAAGCGTAATCGGTGACGTCGCCCCGGGCGATGGCGATTCGCCGGTCGTAACCGGAGCGGCGCAGTTGAGAGAAGGGGACTTCGTCCCGCACCAGCCCAACGACGGCGGCGCCCAGATCGACCAGGGCCATGGTCAACCAGGCGCCCAAAAAGCCAGTGCAACCGGTCACCAAGACGGGGTGGTGGGACCAAAAATCAACACGAGCCGAGAGATCCACGTCATCGTTCATCTGTCATCACCAGACCTTCCAGGGAGCGCTGGCACGCCAAATTTTGTCCAGTTCCAGCGCTTCTTTAAACGTGTCCATCGAGCGCCAGAATCCCTCGTGCGGGTACATCATCACCTGGCCTTCAGACGCCAGACGGGGGAGCGCCTCCCGTTCCAGGTGGACGTCATCCCCGTCGCCCAGATAATCGAGTACTTCCCGCTCAAAGACCATGAAACCGGCGTTGATCCAATGATCCAACCGAGGTTTCTGCACGAATCCGCTCACTTGACGATCGCCATCAAGCCGCATAATGCCGTATTGGGAATGAGGATGCACGCCGGTGATCGTCGCCAGTCGCCCGTGCTGCCGGTGAAAGGCCAGCAGCGCCGTGATGTCCACGTCCCCCACTCCATCCCCGTAGGTGAAGAAAAACGTGTCCGCGTCGATGTACCGGGCGACGCGGTAGATGCGGGCGCCTTTGCTCGTCTCCAAGCCAGTATCGGCCAGCGTGACGTCCCACCCCTCTTCGGGGCCGGATTGATAATCGGGATGATAAGAGACGGCGGAGGGGCGGCCCAAGTTGACCGTCAAATCGTAGCGCATCGGTTCGTAATCGAGGAAATAGCGCTTGATATCTTCCGCCTGGTGGCCTAGCGCGAGGATGAAGCGCGTGTGACCGAAAGCGGCGTAAATTTTCATCACGTGCCACAGGATCGGCCGATCGCCCACCTCGACCAATTCCTTCTTGGTGGGCGTCGCGCCGCGCATACGAGTACCTTGCCCACCGCAGACGATCACGACCGGCAAGGGCATTGCCTCGGCCGATCCCCGATCAGTCATCACAAGGCGTTTCTACCAGGCGGCGCAAGCTCACGTTGAACGGGGGATAAGCGATCCCGTGCTCGGTCACGATGCCGGTCACGTAACGGTGCGGGGTCACGTCGAAAGCCGGATTGGCGGCCCGCACCCCGTCCGGCGCGATAGGCATGCCTTGATAAAGGACGCCGGTCACCTCTTCGGGGTCGCGCTCCTCGATGGGAATCTCGTCGCCCGTGGTCAACGAGAGGTCGATCGTGGAGGTCGGGACGCAAGCGTAAAAAGGGACGCCGTTTGCCTGGGCGACGACGGCCAATTTGTAGGTGCCGATCTTATTCGCCACGTCGCCATTAGCGGCCACGCGGTCCGCTCCCACCAACACCAGGTCCACCTGCCCGGTGCGCATAAAGTGGCCGGCGGCGTTATCGGCGATGAGGGTGAAGGGGACGCCCAGTTGTTGCAATTCCCACGCGGTCAGCCGTGCGCCCTGCAACCGGGGGCGGGTCTCGTCGACCAGGACGTGGGTTTTCTTGCCCTGCTCGTGGGCGGCGCGGATCACGCCCAGGGCGGTGCCGTAATCGACCGTAGCCAGCGCCCCGGTGTTGCAGTGATGGAGAATCGTCGCGCCGTCCTGGATGAGCGCGGCGCCGTGAGCGCCCAGGCGTCTGTTGATCTCGACGTCCTCGTCAGCCAGCGCTTGCGCCTCGTCGAGCAGCGCGTCCGGGATTTCGGCGAAACGCGCTTCCGTCTCCGCCCGTCGCAACAGGCGCTCGACCGCCCAGGAGAGATTGACGGCTGTCGGGCGGGCGTGGCAGAGGACCTGCGCCGCCTCTTGTAGATCGGCCAGGAGCGCTTCCCTGTTCTGCGCCTTGCTCTCTCGAGCGGCCAACGCCATTCCAAATCCGCCTGCAGCTCCAATCGCAGGCGCTCCCCGGATGACCATCGTCTGGATCGCCTGGGCCACGTCCCGATGGCGGTCGAATTCAAGCAACGCCAATTCAGCCGGCAAGCGTCGCTGGTCGATCATTCGCACCTTGCCTTCTTGCCATTCAACACTGCGCATTTTTGATCTCGCCTCCCTGAAAAAGAGTCATGTAAAGCAAACCCTACACCAGCGAGCTATGGTAACACGAGCTTTTGGCTTTGTCAAATAAAGCCTGTTCAAAAAAAGAACGGCAGCATCTCTTGATGCTGCCGTTTACATCGATACAGAGACTATTAAAAAATTCGCTCAGAGGCCCGTCCTCGGGCCGATTAACGCCCCCGGGAGGGTGGCTAAAGCAATTATTTAAACTCTCTACACACATCTCACGCGGAAAGCGGCGTCATTCCATCTGACGATCTACATACAGACGAGAACGCTCCAAGAGTCGTTTACGCCTGCATCACAACGCCCAACACCTCAGAGAGATCAACGCCCTCGTCGTCCCCATCCGCGTCCGCGCCCGCGTCCGCGTCCGCATCCAGATCGGTTTCGGCTGACACGCCTTCCACCTCAGCGGCGGCCTCTTCTTCCGGTTCTTCTTGAGGCGGCGCCGGCATCTCGCCTGATTCCGCAGTCTCAGCCTCCTCGCTGGCCCGTCTGAGAGGAATCCCTTCGAAAACGTCGATGGGGCCATCGGAGCAGGGATTATCTCCCCGGTAACCGGTGCCGGCTGGCACCAGCTTGCCGATAATCACGTTCTCTTTCAAGCCCAGGAGTGGATCCTCCTTGCCCTCAATGGCCGCTTGCGAGAGGACGCGAATCGTGTGCTGGAATGAAGCGGCCGAGAGGAAGCTGTCGGTGCTCAACGCGGCCTTGGTGATGCCCAACAAAACGGGCATACCTCGGGCTGGCTTCCCGCCTTTTTCGATGACCTGGGTATTGGCGTCTTCCAACGCGAGTCGGTCCGCCAATTCACCGGGGAGAAAATCCGTGTCGCCCGATTCGAGGATGCGCACTTTGCACAACATCTTCCTGAAGATGACCTCAAAGTGCTTGTCGTTGATATTCACGCCCTGCGAGCGGTAGACCTTCTGCACCTCAGTGAGCATATATTCCTCGGCCGCTTCGCGGCCCATGACGCGCAGAATGTGGAGTGGATTTTTCACCCCCGCCATCAACTGCGTACCGGGCTCGATACGTTGTCCCTCTTCCACCAACAGGCGGCCCGACGTCGGGACATCATACTCACGCTCATCCCGTTTTTCGTGCACGATGGTGATCGTTCGATCATCCAGGACGATCCGTCCACTCTTCTCCGCCTCGACAAATTTCTCATCCCGCCAAGAGGCGATAGGATCCCCCTGCTCAACTTTCTGTCCATCGTCGACCAGGGTTTTCCACCCCCGCTTGACCTCGTGTTCAAACTTTTCGATTTCGCTATCTGAGATAATAATGGTGCGCTGGTTATTGGCCCGATCAATATGGACAACGCCGCCGATCTCGGCGATCGGCGCCTCACCCTTGGGCTTCTTGCGCGCTTCGAAGAGCTCCTCAACTCGCGGTAGACCGACCGTGATATCTCCGCCGACCGCGACGCCGCCGGTGTGGAACGTGCGCAACGTCAACTGGGTGCCGGGCTCGCCAATGGATTGGGCGGCCATAATGCCCACGGCAGCGCCGATGGAAACCATTCTCCCCCGGGCCAGGTCGCGTCCATAGCAGTGCGCACAAATACCCTGCCGCAGTTCACACGTCATCGGCGAACGGACATAGATCGCCTCCACGCCAGTCTCCTCGATTTGTTTCACGAGATCCTTATTGATCTCGGTATTTCGCTCGACGATCAACTCTCCCGTTTCTGGATGAGCGACCGGCGCGGCTGCCACGCGCCCGATCAGGCGATCACCCAGGCCCTGCCCGCCGACGTCTTCGGCGGTTTTAATCCATATCCCAGACCGGGTGCCGCAATCATCCGCGTTGACGATGATGTCTTGCGCGACGTCGACCAGCCGTCGGGTGAGATACCCCGCATCGGCCGTCCGGAGCGCCGTATCCGCCAGACCCTTGCGCGAGCCGTGGGTGCTGATGAAATATTCCAGCGCCGACAGCCCCTCCCGCAAATTGCTGCGGATGGGCAACGGGATGATGCGCCCCGACGGATCCGCCATGAGGCCTCGCATCCCGGCAAGCTGGGAAATAGGACCGAACCCACCTTTCGATGCGCCCGACTGGGCCATGATGGAGACCGACCCGGTCGGCGCCAGGGCGCTCGAAACGGCGTCGGAAACCTGCTCGCGCGCCCGCGACCATAGCTCGACCGTCCGCGTGTACTGTTCGTCCTCGGTCAACAACCCCCGGCGATACTGGCGGTCCACCTCGGCGATGGTGCGTTCCGTCTCGTCGATGATCTCCCGCTTGGCGTCCGGGATGATCATATCGAAAATGCCAATCGTCGCCCCGGAACGGGTCGCATACCTGAAACCAATATCCTTGATGCGGTCGACGACTTCGGTCGTCACTTCACCCCCCAGGAGGCGATAACATTCCCCTACCAGATCCTGAAGGGCGCCCTTATCCAATTCTCGATTGATGAAGCGCAATCCATCGGGCAATATCCGGTTGAAAACACAGCGTCCCACGGTCGTTTCGACCGGTTTCGCCACTGCTTTTTTCTCATCGTATACGTGGGCGACCACAACCGACGCGTGTAAGTCGATGCGCCCCAGCGAATAGGCCAGTTCAACCTCATCCAGATCGGTGAACAAGCGGGGCGGCTCGTCAGTATCTCGCGGATAGTCCATCGTCAGGTAGTAGACGCCCAGGCACATATCCTTGCTGGGAGCGACGATGGGTTGGCCCGACGAGGGCTTGAGTAAGTTGTGAGTCGATAGCATTAACGCGCGGGCTTCCTCGACCGCTTTCTGGGACAGGGGCACGTGGACGGCCATCTGGTCGCCGTCGAAGTCGGCGTTGAAGGCCGCACAGGCCAAGGGGTGGAGATGAATCGCTTTGCCCTCTACCAGGGTCGGTTCGAAGGCCTGAATGCCCAGGCGGTGCAGTGTAGGCGCACGGTTGAGCAGCACCGGCCGGTCGCGGATGACCTCCTCCAACACCTCCCAGACCTCCGGTCGTTCCCGCTCAATGATTCTTCGAGCCGCCTTGACGTTGCTGGCATAGTTGTATTCGACCAGCTTGCTGATGACGAAGGGGCGGTAAAGCTCAAGCGCCATCGTCTTGGGCAGGCCGCACTGGTGCAATTTCAGTTTAGGGCCGATCACAATGACCGAACGACCTGAATAATCGACCCGCTTGCCCAACAGGTTGCGTCGGAAACGGCCTTTCTTCCCCTTGAGCATATCGCTCAACGACTTGAGTTCGCGACGGCCGCGCCTGGAGAGAGCCTTGCCCCGCTGGCTATTGTCGACGAGGCTGTCGACCGCCTCCTGGAGCATACGCTTTTCGTTGCGCACGATGACATCGGGCGCGCCCAATTCCAACAAGCGCTTGAGCCGATTGTTGCGATTGATCACCCGACGGTAGAGATCATTCATATCGGAAGTGGCAAAGCGGCCGCCATCAAGCTGCACCATGGGGCGCAAATCCGGCGGGATCACCGGCAGGACGGTCATAATGATCCATTCTGGGCGATTGTGGCTTTTGCGCAACGCCTCAATGATCCGTAAGCGGCGGGTGGCGCGCTTGCGCCGTTGCTTTGACGTGCCGTAACGCACTTCGTGCCACAGTTCTTTGGCCAACTTATCCAGATCCAAATTGGAGAGAATCTCGAAGAACGCCTCGGCCCCCATGCCGGCCCTGAAAACCTGCCCCCATTTGCTCTTGAGTTCGCGCAGACGCGGCTCGTTGAGAAATTGCAACTCGGCCAAACCGAGAAGCTTTTCCCGATCCGCCTTCAACCGGGCGCGCAGGGCCGCGACGTCAATCAGCGATTGATCCCGGACGCGATTGATTTCCGCTTCCGTTTCCTCGCGCAGCCCCTCAACGTGCGCTTGAAGGGGCGCGATTCTTTCCTCTTTTTCGATCTCCATCTGGTTTTCCAGGTCGCTGAGGTAATCTTGGACCGCTTGGCTGAGTAACGTCAAATGCTCATTGCCCACCTCGTCCCCTTTATCGGCGATAATTTCGCCTGTGGGTTTAAAGACAATGGGCGCACGGGCCGTTTCGCCCAGACGGCTGTCGATCTTTTTCTGAAGCGTCTGCGCTTCCGCCATCACGTCCTCGGTCGCGCCAGAAAGCTCATCTTCCAGGCGCTGTTGAATGTCCTCAATTTGCGATTGAATCAGCGCTTCTTCCTCCGAAAGTTTCTCTTTCAGAGCGCCGACGCTTTCCTCAACCGATGCGTCGATTGCCTCCTGTTCCTCCTGAAATTCATCCTCCAATCGCTGGAGCGCCTTCTGGCGTGCATCCTCGTCTACCTGCGTGACGATGTACTGGGCGAAATAGAGCGCGCGGTCCATATTACGCTTGGAGACGTCGAGCAAGGTCCCCAGGTAGCTGGGAATGCGCCGGGTATACCAGATATGAGCGACCGGAGCCGCCAATTCGATATGCCCCATCCGTTCACGTCGCACGGATGAGCGGGTGACCTCGACGCCGCATTTCTCGCAGATGATGCCCTTGTACCGGACGTTTTTATACTTGCCGCAATAACATTGCCAGTCCCGCTTCGGTCCAAAGATGGCCTCGCAGAAAAGGCCGTCTTTTTCAGGCCGCAGCCGGCGGTAATTGATCGTCTCCGGCTTTGTGACCTCTCCATAGGACCACGAACGAATTTGTTCCGGCGACGCTAAACTGATACGCAGCGCCCGAAAATCTCGCGCTTCCAACTCATTTTCTGTTTTATCGTTCATCATCCTCCCCTGAAACCCCCAGATTAGCAAACACGGATGGATCGAGACCCTGACCATGCAAGAAAGAAGCGCTTGATGCAGGTTCGCCCAGCGCTTCATCGAAATAGTGTACTATATACATCGAACGTATATTATACCCTAGCTTATGGGCTTGTCAAGCTAACACCTCATTTACACTCTCTAACGGGGGAAATAGGGAACGCCTTACATCTTTCGATTGAGCAATTTCCGGGCCAGATCGCTTAACCCCTGCGCGGCAGCGCCATGCACATCGGCTTTTTCCAACGCGCTCAGCGCCCGATCGTAGTGCGCCTTTTCCAACGACTCGGTATAGGCGCAGCTGCCGCTCGCCTGGAGCATCTCCGTCGCTTGAGCGACGTCATCTGGCGTGAAGAACGCCTCCTGGGCAAACAAGCGCCGCAACCCCTCGTCGCAGGCCAAGCCGTGAAGAATGGGCAGCGATTTCTTGCGCCGGATGATGTCGGAACCGACCGGCTTGCCCGTCACCTCAGATTTCCCCCAGATACCCAGGATGTCGTCGCGTATCTGGAACGCGAGCCCCAGATGACGTCCAAAGGCGCGCACGCTCTCGCGCTGGCTGATAGGCGCTTCGGCGATCAGGGCGCCCATCTCACATGAGCAAGCGACTAACGCCGCCGTTTTGCGCTCGATCATCGCCAGGTACTCATCGACCGAGACGTCGTCCCGGCGCTCAAACCCGATATCCAGATATTGTCCCTCTGTAATCGCCACACAGGTGCGATTGAACGATCTCAAAGCCGATATAAGCGTCTCGGCGGGCGCGTCGCGGCCGATGAGCCTCAACAAGGCCAACTGGGATAGGGCGAACAATGTATCCCCGGCGTTGATGGCCTGGGCGCGCCCCCACAAGCGCCAGACGGTCGGGCGACCACGGCGCGTGTCGTCGTTATCCTCAATGTCATCGTGGATCAGCGTGAAATTGTGCATCAACTCCAACGCCGAGGCGGCTGGCAGGGCCTGCTCCCAATCACCCTCACAAGCTTCACAGGTCAAAAGGCACAACACAGGGCGCACTCGCTTTCCCGTCCAGGTCTGGCGCGGTTCAAAGGATTCGTCCACCCAACCCAGATGATAGCGCAACATACCAAACAGGTCCGCGTGACGTTCGTCGTCGGTCAACAGGGCGGATCGCATCTCCGCTTCGAGGGGCGGAAGGTAGCGATCGAAGTAAGTCTGAAGGGTCATTGTCCACCTCTCTTCAACGTGCAAATCACATACCCGTCAATTCGACCCGCGCTTATGCCCATTGACAGTCATGATCACGTCGCTAGCCAACGAGACGTCGACCTGTGTATCGACACAACCATCCTGCGTAAGCGGCACCACGGCGACGGCCGGTCTACCCATCTCCCACGTCATCTGGTCGATAGCCTCAAGCCCCTCTTCCAATTCCTTATCGCAGGCGATAGCGACCACCCCGCTCGGTTGCCGTTCGGCGAGAAAGCGCACCGCCAACCGCCCCCCCGGCGCGACGCATATCCCGCCGTAACCTTTCTCAATCGCTACGGCGCGAAGCTGGTAGATCGCGCACTCGGTGTGCGTACAACCGGAACAATCCAATCCCTGCTTGCTCATCTTGCCCGGACAATCCTGACTGGGTCGCAGGCAATGGGGAAGCAGCAAAACCCGTTGATCAAAAGGCACCTCGCTCAAGTCATCATACGCTTTCTTCTCGCTCACAACTAATCTCCTTTATGTGGTGCGCGCCCTCGTCCCGACAGCTGACAATCTGGCGTCTTCCTTCGATTGTCGTGATAATTCGGAAGTCTCAAAAAGCGCGTTGCACAACCGATTTTGACGCTCCAGTCAATCAACTTTGTCTCTGGACGCGCGGCTGAAGACTTCCAAATTCTTAAGTGGAAAACGCAGTGATGAGCCAGCAGGATACGGCGCTCCTATGCGGCGCTCCTATGCGGCGCCTTTTATTTAAAACCCCCTCGACTATACCGCGTTACGACCGGCTCGCGAGGGAACCAGAAGAGATAAACGCTGAAGCGCCAGCAGATCAATCGCCCCAGCAGCGAACATGGCAATGCGCATCTGCGCGATCAGCACAGCGATGAGGTCCGCCGCCGCCTCGGTTGAGACGTTGGCTGCACGCAAAAACGGCGCGGCAATGCCACACATCCCCGCGCCAAGCGCCACCGCTTTGGCCATTTGAATGCCGTCACGGACGCCTCCGCTGGCAATGATCGGCAACGTGGGCGCGCACTGATGGACCAGTTGCAAGCTATCGACTACCGGCATCCCCCAGTCGACGAAAGCCGCAGCGATCCGCCGTTGATGCTCGGTACGCGCCCGGTGCATCTCCACTTGACTCCAAGAACTGCCGCCGGCGCCGGCTACATCGAGAGCGGCGACGCCCGCGTCGATTAACTGGCGTGCGACGTCGTCCGACAGCCCCCACCCCACTTCCTTGACCACCACCGGCGTCTCTAGCCCTTTACATATCGCCTCAATTTTAGGCAATAATCCGGCGAAGCGCGTATCCCCCTCGACCTGAAGCGCCTCCTGGAGGGGGTTGAGATGCAAAATCAAAGCGTCCGCCTCGATCATCTCGACCGCCCGGCGGCATTCATCCAGACCATACCCATAGTTCAACTGAACCGCCCCCAGGTTCGCCATCAAGAGGATGTCTGGCGCGACGTGACGCACCCGGTAGGTATCGACAAGGGCGGGTTCCTCTATAGCCGCCCGTTGAGAACCGATTCCCAGGGCGACGCCAGCCGCCTGCGCGGCCTCCGCCAAGCGCAGATTGATCGTGCACGCTTCCGGCGTCCCGCCCGTCATAGACGAGATCAAAAGTGGGGCCGCCAATCGCTTGCCCAAAAATGTGAGGGAGACATCAACGTCCGCCAGGTCAAAGTCCGGCAGCGCACAATGGATGAAACGGTACGCGTCGAAACCGGTGTCGATGTTTTTTCCATCGACATCCTCGTGCAGGTTAATGCGAATGTGATCGGCTTTGCGTCGCTGGTGCATAGAATCCTCTTGATTTTGTCCGTAACTCAAGGCCTTGATCTGTGTTTATACATAACAGGTACATCATACCGGTAGTAGTGGGAGTTGTCAACTGTACAGTTTGACAAACTCAGCTTAGCGGATAGAATATCACCGTCAATAAGCGACAGCATCGGACAGCATTTTCATTTTCAGACCTTCAGTAAGCTGGTCATTAAAAAGGAGGCAGAACCAATGACAGACGTTTTCGAAACGATTCAAGCGATCATTGTAGACCTGTTAGGCGTGGAACCGGAACAAATCACGCGGGAAGCCCGCTTTCGCGAAGACCTGGAGGCGGATTCCCTCGACCTCGTGGAACTCATTATGGAATTCGAGGAACGCTTCGACGCGAAAATTTCCGATGATGACGCCCAATCCATCCGCACGGTCGGCGAGGCGGAAGATTACATCAAGAAGCGCATGACCGCCGAATCCTAAGGCGCGTTAGCGATTGTAAGCCATACAAAAGGTCACCGAAGTTGGTGGCCTTTTGCTTGTAACAGCTAACTGTACAGCTAACTGTTAAGGAGCTGGAGTCTGGCAAATTTTCCCGGTACCCATATCTTGGGGTGGGCGACAATAAAAGTGCCAGATATGGGGGTTCGTAGTGGCGGCTTTAGCCGCTTTTGAGCCTTTTGGACGGCTGAAGCCGTCACTACGAACAAAAACGCCAGTGTCCAGTTAAGGAGGACAAAATGGAATGTCACATCGAAGAAAATACGGAATTCTGCACTTGCACCTATGCCCCCTGCTCCCGGAAGGGGAAGTGCTGCGAATGCATCCGCTATCATTGGCGGATGAAACAACTCCCAGGCTGCCTCTTCCCCCCCGAGGAGGAACGAACTTACGACCGTTCTCTGGCGAATTTCATCCGCATCTACAACCAACGATAAAGCCTAACCGAAGCAAAACCTTGCATAAGGTTGAAGACGTGAGACGACCTGCCGCTATAGCCGCCGCTATCGGTGTGGCAACCATCGCGCTGCTCGCCTTGTTGACCGGCCTGGGCGGATTCACGCCGTGGGTCGCTCACGCGGAACCGCCGGCGACGAGCGACGATCCGCCGCTCCCCAGGCCACACCTGGGATACGGCCTCAACGTCCGCCTGGAAGAGCACATCGACCCGCTCTTTGCCCCGCTAGGCATGGAATGGATCAAGCTCTGGGAAGAATACGAACTCGCCCCGCCGGCCGAGCGCTTGCCCTACCAGGTGCTGTTCGCCTTCGACCTGCGGGAAGGCATGCCCCCCGACATAGACGCCTGGGCGACTTACGTCGAAGCGGTCGCCCGGGCCGGCCGGGGGCGGGTCGAAGCCTACGAGATCGGCAACGAACCAAACGTCGAGCGCTTCTGGGGCGGTCGCCCCCCCGACCCGGCCGAATATACCCAGGTGCTGCAAGCGGCCTACGAACGCATCAAGGCGGTAGACCCAGCAGCCATCGTCGTCAGTGGCGGATTGGCGCCGGTCGGGCGAATCGAGGGGCAGTGCAATGGGTGGGAGGGCAACAATTGCGGCGCGATGGATGAGCGGGAATATACGCGCCAGATGCTGCTATCGGGCGCCGGCGATTATCTGGACGCCTTCGGTTACCACCCCTACGGTTTTGCCTACGAACCGGAGACAGCCCCTCAGACTGTGGAAAACGGTTTCGCCTTCCGGGGCGTCGAAATCATCCACGACATCCTCGCGCAACACGGCCTGGCCCACAAGCCCATCTGGGCGACCGAGTTCAACTGGTTACGCGATTGGCGCGCAGACGGGGCGACGATGCCGGAAGACTGCCGCCAGACGTACGCCGATCACTTCGGCTGGATGGAGGTCACGGAGGTCGAACAGGCGAATTACATCACGCGAGCCTACCGCTACGCCGACGAAAACTGGCCCTGGATGGGCGCGATGTTCATCTGGAATCTGGATTGGCACAACTACCATACCTGGGATTGCGAAGCCGCCCACTATTTCTCCATCCGCAAGCGCGATGATACGGTGACAGGCGCGCCCTCCCTGGCCTACCACACGGTGATGTCGATGGAAAAGCGGGTGGGCTATTTCGGCCCGCAACTGGCGATCACGCCCACCGCTCTGAATCTGGAGGCGAACGTCTACGAACCAGGCGTCGTCACGGCGACGCTGACCCCCTGGAACGCCCGTTATCGCCTCCTGACCTGGACAGCGAGCGCCGCAACCGCGGCCGCAACCAGCGCCGCAACCAGCGCCGCTATCACACCGACGCTGGCGATCACGACCGGGCGACAAGGCAACCCGTTGACAATCAGCGTCGACAGCGCCGGTTATGCGGTGGGCGTGTATACCACCGCCGTCACACTGACCGCCTTCCCCAGCGAAACGCTCGATTCGCCCCAGACGGCGCCGATCACGCTACACGTCCGGGGCGCAGAGCTGGAAATCGTCCCGCCCACCATCGACATCCAGGCCGCGCTGAACGAGCCGGGCGTACACACAGCCGTCGTCGCGCCGATCAACACCGGTTACGGCGTCTTCACCTGGACGGCGAGCGTCGCCTCCGGCTTCCAACTGACCGGCACACTGGGCACGTTAGGCGCACAGATGACGCCGACGTTAGCCGTCACGACAGGGCTCCAGGGCCAGCCGTTGACCGTGACCGTAGACACAACAGGCTACAGCAGCGGGACATTCGTCGGGGCGATCACGGTCACGACCATCCCTTCCGACGTGTTGAACGCCCCCCAACGGGCGACCATCAGCATGCGCATCGTTTCGGAACGCCGCCGCATCTTCCTGCCCCTGATCATGCGCACCGAGAGTTGACGCGCGGCAAGCGTTCGAGGGCGACAAGCTACCAGGGTTGTTCAGTTCTAAAAAGATACAGCTCAAAATACGTGTTTTTTAGACAGGATTAACAAGATTTTGGCTTATTTTTATCATCAGGTTTGACCACCGGTCCTGAATCGCGCAACTAGAACTCGAATCGCATGTAGGGTGGATTGCTAATCTGCCAGGGACGCGGAATACCATTCCGCGCTACATCCGCTGTTCCAGTTATGCGGTTTACAAGCGTTGGTCAAAGGTCACGTTATCCTGTTAATCTTGTCAATCCTGTCCATTTTTCCAGTTTCAGGTAGAACTGAACAGCCCTGAGGAGAGGGGGG
>DAOTUC010000281.1:0-4247 GCA_034437315.1 Anaerolineae bacterium | reverse complement strand
CCGCTCAAGACCATGAAGGCTCGCTCAAACCGTGTGGGGTGGGTCCTGTCTCCGACGCCAAAACCACTGTCTATCAAGACAAGACCATCATTTGTCTCAACCAGCAGGCAATGCACGACCAGATGCGCGTGGGACACAAGGGTAGCTGTGTCACTCAAGACGAACGCAAAAGGGCGCATTGTTGCGCAGTTCATGTGATAGATACTCATGACTTCAACTCAGGGTGCACCGCCTAACGAGAGTTTCACTGGCGTGGCGTTGGTAGCCCTAACGCGGCTTTGCTAAAAACTAAGCTGAAGAAATCGCGCCGCTTACCCGCGTGGCACAGCCATGTCCACTGCAAACAGGGTTGTGCAGCATTTTTGCAATTCTATGTCACTTTCCCGGAAACGACTCTTTCCCGTATATCTTTTCCAGTGAAAATACTACGAGCCATGGCATTACTGCTGCCAAGGTGCCCAGCATCTGACTTGATTCTCCCAATAGGATTGCAGGCATAAGATTACTCAGCGCATGAAATAGGATCGCTATAAACACGCTTTTCGTGTTGTTATATACCCATGCGTAAATATACGCTATCCCCACCAAAGATATGGTTTGCCCCAACAATGACATCAAGATTGTGATCACAATCCCTATCAGGGGCACTCCTGATATTCCCGATAGCGTGTAATATATCGTGAACGGATAATGCCAAACTGCCCATATTATGCCCAATATCCAGATCGACTTATTGATATCATAGCGAGATTGCAAATAGGGTTGTAGATACCCACGCCATCCCGGTTCTTCTCCGATTCCGCTCGTCAATACCTGGCGCAAAAACATTATCATTATGATGGGTAACGATCCAATAACAAATAACTTCCCATCGGTAATTCCAAATACCATCCCAATCAGTTTGGGAATCAATGAAATTATGACTGCAACACCAATAATCACCAAATACCATTTGACGCTTATTCGCCATTTTGCCATACGACCCAATAGATCAACTACTCCCTGCTTTCCTAATTCCAGGAATGTTACTACGACCGCCGCAATTATTGGCCCATAGACTGCGAAACTGAATAATATCGAGACAAATGCATGTTGTGCATTTTCAAAACCCGACCCAAGTGTCTGATCAATTCTCGTTGGCACGGGTAATTGATAGCCATATTTTTCGGCTATTATTATTGCTGGTATCCAACAAGCCCACGTAATCCCATACGACAATAAAACATAGATTATTGGTTTCCGTTTTTCCATTTTTCTTCCTCTCCCATTTCTTCATCTCATTCTTCTGCTACACAACGGTTTCCGCATCACCTGCCCACGCCGAGACACAGTGACCCCGTCCGCTCGCTTAGCGTTACCTCTCCCGCCTACTTCGTGCTCCCTTTGGGTCAGGTGTTGTACGAAAAACGTGTCCGGATGTTTTTTATCCGCGCTTGCTATGGGGTTTTCACCACCCCTGGCTATGATCTCCGGTTAGCCCTTCTCTCTTCGCCAAACGGACAAAAAAGCGCCCATCCATCTCCTCGGGCCAGATAGCGCAGCGTCAGGTTTTTGCCCCGCCCGCACCTTTCCCCCTACCCTCTCCCCTATCAAGCGCTGTGCACAAAAAAACGCGGCCCCAGCTAAGCATTCACTCACCCAGGCCGCGTTTGTTGCTATTCGTCATACATCTCCTCGCCAAACGGCAAAACAGCGATGCTTTTTCACCCTTGCACACTTGCTCCATAGTATACACCAATCACGCATCGGGCGCAAATATCCGTCTTAGCCCTCGGCCCCTTTACCCGACGCAGGCTACGGTCATCGTTTCGGCCATTCGCTTTACACGAAGCTCTGATCCCCGTCCCCGGGGCGGCTTAAACGGGCTGTTTGCGTCTATGCCGTCCCCAGGATGGGGACTTAGAGCAGGGGTGGCCGAAACGATGATCGTAGCCGGATCATTCGTTGGCCAGGCGGGTACCGGTGCCTGGAAGTTCAATCATGCGTGTGTGCGTTACCCCAACTCATCCTCGAAACGCGCGTACTTGGCCGGATTGCGCTCTCGAACACGATCCAGCAAAGCGATCACCTGATCGTGGCGCACGCAGTAATCCAGCAAGCGCTGAACCTTTCGCCCCTTGCTCATCCCGGCGCTAAAATCCTCGTAGACCGGGCGGAAATAGTCGAAACAAAGGGTCGTCAATTCCTCGTCGTTGAAAGCGGCAGAGAGCAACTCGCGGATGACGTTTGTCGCCCACATCTCCCCCAACAGTCACACTCCCACCGCCCGCCGCGACCGCGCCATCGCCCACCGCAGCTATCCCTATGGGGCGAGAGATATCAAGATAGACGCAGGGGGCCGAGGGCGCTGACGTTGAGGAAAGTCAGCGCTAATCGGAGGACATCCTAGAGATCGCGGTAGGCGCGGCTGGCGCGGTAGACGCCGACCAGCTTGCCCAGGGTCAGGCGGTTCAGCGGCTGCCCCCCGTCGACCTTCTCCTGCGCCTCAATCAGTTCCTTCTGGCGCGCGGGCAGGACCTGTCCCAGGAGCTGGTTGTAGAGCTCGACCAGCAGGTGCTCCAACGTGCTGGCGGCGGTCTGCACCGCCTGGGCGTGGTGTTTTTGCGACAGCAGGGTCTTGCGTTTGTGGGTAGTTCATCTCACAATGCTCCTTCAGTGATCTGGCATCGCCTCAAGTTCGTGCCGGTAATGCGCGGACCGTGGTCCGCGTGGAACTAGGAATTTCGGTCGTGCTCAGTCGTAAGGCATAATCAAGTCATATGGCGTTATGATGCGCGTGTCGACTTTCCCGGCTTCAAATGCCCTTACAATCGCACCAGTCGCCTCGATGGCCCTCATTTGTTCCAGGATATCCACGATGTAGGCATTGACTTCAGCATCGTCGGGCGATGCATCGTCGAGTCGATCGGCCAGGCCCTTGATAACGGCGGATCGCCGGTCAGGATGCTCCTGGGCTATCGCGCTCAACCCCAGCAGGGCAGCGCCTCGATGTTCGGGATCGTGTTGGCGGTCCCCCTGATACGCCCACAGGCGCCTTTCCGCCGGCTGTCCCATCTTGCCCCACACCCAAGGGAGTTGATCAGAGAGCCAATCGTTCTTCTGCTCCATCAAAGACAAGAATTGGGGAGCCGCCTCGTCGGCGCGTAGTTCTCCCAACATCAGCAAAGCGTGGATAGGGCCCCAACTGGCATCCTCGCCGGGCCAGCCGTTTAGCAGCCCCTCGTCCAGGACCATATAGATCAACTCGGGAACGGCCGGTCGCCATTTGCTCACGTTTCTGGCATTGTTTAAGACGCGTTGTTCATCAATGGCCCAACCCCATTGAAGCAAGTTCCGTACGGGATAGGTATAATCCCGCGGCGCCGGCGCGTCGTAATCAGGCGGACGAGGAGGAACGTTGGGAGGGAAAAGGTCGGGCCAGGAGCGCTCGTCGGTGAGCAGGAGGTCTCTCAACGTCTTCTCACGCGCACTGCGCCGCCGAAGAAAAGAGAATAGCGAGCGGGCCCGCTCACTATACAGTTTGGCAAGCTCAAATATCAATGCCTCGCATTTCTCTCTTTCGAGGAAACGGCGATCTCCGCCAAACCTGGCGAAGGTCTGGCGGTATTCGCGATATAGTTGAGCCTTTTCATTGATAAACGTATCTCGCGGCTTGATCAGGGAGTCGAGGACGATTTGCACTTCTTCGGGGCCGTATTTGGCTACCAGTCTATTGAATCCTAAATAATCGGTGGGCGTCGTGATGGTAACCTTAATGAGTTCCTTCGTCAGTTTTTCACGGCGTGCGATGATGCGCCGTCTTTCCTTCGGCGAAGGACACGTGGCGGCGCGTCGAGAACGACGTCGTTTTCTGAACATTTAGTTTCCTCAGATCAGCTATAATAACTTTTCCTGCCGGGCGACCTCCGGCAACACGTCCCGCCCCGCCAGCACCTGGGCCGAGTTGCCCTCCTTTACCTGATCCCAATCGTCGTATCTGGCGGGTCGGCCGAATCGGCGCTGGTGGGGGTGGTCCAGGCGAGGCCGATCAACAACAAGCCCAACATCGCCATGGCCAATCCCCATCCCCAGGGTGCAATCAACCTTTTCGTCTCCATCATAAACCTCCTCTTTTTGACTGAGGTTCTCTGGGATTTCGCATGGCGAGACCCTAAAGGTTTTGCTCAAGGCCGCGCAAACAACGTTTTTGCCTTAAACAATGACCTTTTTCCATCAAAACCAGCGCAAAAACCTTTAGGGTCTATGAT
>DAOTUC010000280.1:0-4417 GCA_034437315.1 Anaerolineae bacterium | reverse complement strand
GCAATGAAACGCCAGTAAAAGGGGGGCAAACCGTCGGGCTTGGGCGTTACCTTAAGCACATATTAGGGGAGTATTGAATTTTCCAGGCTGGGGGCGGAGGATTTGAACCCCCACATACGGAGTCAGAGTCCGCTGTCCTGCCATTAGACGAGCCCCCAGTATTCAATAGACATTCTACCACAATTTCCGGAGTTGGCAAACCCTCAATTTTCGGGCGCGGGATCAGCGATCAACGATATCCTGTTCCCCATCCTTCACTTCTTTCGCCTCTTCCGCAACGGCAGAGCGGGAGAGCATCTCGTCGGTCAGCGTCTTCAAGCTCAACACGTGCGCGGTGACGCTCACGGCGATCAGCAGCAGAAGCGCGCGTATGAGCAGCATTTCGATCACCCCGAAGGCGGCGTAGATGATGGCGCCCCAAAGAAGTAACAGGGTCACGATCTTGGTCGGCAAGGTAATCGCCCGATGCTCCCGGTAATTTCTGATGTAGGGGCCCAGGTAGCGCTGGTTGATCAACCAGCGGTACAATCGATCCGAACTACGCAGGAAGCAAGCGACAGCCAGCAGCAGAAACGGCGTGGTGGGCAACAGGGGTAGAAAGACGCCCAGGATAGCCAATCCGACGGAGAGAACGCCAACCAATGTGAGAAAACATTTGTACAACGGTGAGTGACCCACTCGGTCATTGGATGGAGCGCTCCCCCCCGGCTTGTTTCTCTCATCCATCATCATCCCCCTCGCCGACGTTGATCTCGTGCCAGCCAGCGATGATGGGGAGTTCGAGGCGGAAGACGCTGCCCAGATCGGGGCCGGGGCTCTGGACCTGGGTGCGCCCTCCGTGCACCTCCGCCACGTAGCGCACGAAGGCCCAACCGACGCCCAATCCCTCGCGCCCACGCCGCAGTGTGTCGGCGTCCTGTTCGAAAGGCTGCCCCAGAAGTTCCAGGCGCTCGCGGGTCAAACCTACGCCGGTGTCCGACACCTCAATGCTCATCCAGCCCCCGGATTCTATGACGCGAATTCGGGCTTTCCCCCGTGGGTGGTTGAACTTCACGGCGTTATGGGCCATCTGGAAGACCGCCTCACCCAGGAGCTCCGGATCGGCGTACACCTTGGACGTCTGTTCCGGGACGACGGTCTGGAAGTCGATCTGGCGCGCCTGGGCCATCGCTAACGCCGGTTCGGCCGCGCCGGGGACGATGTCGACCAGAGAGACGTAGCTCGGTTGAGGCTCCCGCCGCTTGTTCACCAGTTCGGCGAATTTGACGACGCCATTGACCAGGCGACGCAGTTGTTCGATCTCGCTAGACAGGTCGTCAACGACGGTTTGCACATCGGCCGGCAGATTCTCCCCGTGGCGCTGCAAGACTTGCAAGGCGATACCGATTGAGCCAAAAGGGGTCAGGAGTTCGTGGGTCACTGCGCTGAGGAAACCGGCCTTGAGCCGATCCAACTCGCTCAACCGTCTCTGGGCCACCTCCAACGCGCGCCGTTCCTCCCGCTCCCGCTCGTACAGGTCCCGCCACTCCAGGGCGAAGACCTCCAGTTGATCGACCGGTATGGCGGAGATATCCTCGGCGCTGAAGCGCGGCTCGATGAGCTGCCCGGCGAGTACCTCATTAACTAGAGCGATGAGTTCGGTGGGGCTGAAGGGTTTCGTCAGATACTCGACAGCGCCGGCCGCAATGCCGACCTTGCGGTCCATCTCCTCTCCTTTAGCGGTGATGAAGACGACCGGGATGTCGGAGGTCGCCGGGTCGGTCTTGAGGGTGGCGCATACCTCGATCCCCGATCGGCCCGGCATCATAATATCGAGCAGGATCAGATCCGGTTGCATCGCCCGGGCCAGGGCCAGAGCCTTTTCACCGTCGTAAGTGACGATCGTCTCCCAACCCTCCAGGTCGAGCGTGGCGGCGATGGCCTTGGCGAGCGCTTTCTCGTCATCGGCGATGAGGACGGTCTGTCTGGGCGCGGCGGTTGTATCTGTATTCATCAGGCGATTTCCCCTCTTATTTTCGCGTAGCTGCTCATCCGCTTGCAGATTTGGGCGCAATTTTAGGGCTCAGGCGCAGTAGATGAGCCGTTCAATCTAACTAATCAAAGACCCTCTGCATCCGATTGGATCTGGATGGGCAGCCGCTCTCCCAGGATGGGCGTCGGATGGCGCACGTTGACGTCCCACCAGGCCAAAGCCAGGGCCAGGTATTCGCGGACCTCCCAGCGGTAGCGGCGCAGGGTGTACTGCCGCCTGTCGGCCAAAATCGCGACCGCGTCCAACCCCAGCGCGTCGCAGAGGTAGAGCGAACGGGCGACGTGAAAACGCTGGGTGACGAGCACGACCCGATCCACGCCAAAGATGGCGCGGGCCCGATAGCAGCTATCATACGTCCGCCGGCCGGCGTAATCGAGCACGATGTCCTCGTCGGGCACGCCCAGGCGCAGGGCGTACTCCCGCATCGCCTGCGGCTCGTTGTAGTCGACGAACCGGTTGTCGCCGCTCAGGAGCAGCTTGTCGATCCGGTCGGCGTGATACAGGTCGGCCGCCGTGGCGACCCGATCGGCCAACACCGGCGTGAGAGAACCATCGGCCCACAGGCCGGCGCCCAGCACCAGGGCCACGGGACGGGACGGCGTATCCTCCACCTGATGATAGACGTCGGCGCGGAATTTGCGCTCGACCCACAGGCGGAGTCCGCTCAGTAACACGACGGTCACGATCGCGAGGGCGATCAGCGCGGCGATGAGTCGTTTCACGTGTCGTTTCACGGAAAGCTCGTTTCTAGGGTAAGGCGTGCGCGATGTCAGTCAGCGTGTCCAGATCGGGCGCTTGGGCCAGCGTGACGTAGTGCGCAACGCGGGCGACGTAGACGGCGCCCCCCTCAATCTTCCACCACGTCCCTATCAAACCGCCGGGAGGCGCGACAGGCCACGCCGGCAGATATTTCTGGCCGATCATCTGCCGGAGCGCGGTCTCGAATGCCACAGCGTCGGCGGCGCTATCCCAGAAGGTGCGCCAGACCACTGCCTGGCGCGCGGCCCCGTCCCGCCATTTGACGAACGTATCCCCATTCCACCCGTCGGCGATCTCCCGCGCCTCTTCAGTGGGCGATAGGGCCTCCAAATACAGGGAAATCACGAATTCGCCGAAGGTGTCTTGAATCGACAGGGTCCAATCGGGGCCCAGCGCGTCGCTGAGATCGGGCACGGTGACGCGAGTCGCTTGATCTGAACCCGCCAGGTACCGTTCTGGATGGAGGATGTACTCGGTCGACCGGGGGGGATTGGCGTAGGCGTGGTTTAACGCCTCCCACCCGCCAGCCTGCAACAGGGCATCCCCAAACTGGCGACCCTCCCAGTAGGGGAAGCGCTGTATACGCTCCCAATGCGCGGCCTCTTCGAGTTTGTCGCTGTATTGGGGTTGCTCGGCCTGGATGATCAACGCCGTCAGGCGCGGCCAATCGGTCGCCGCCAGGTCTCCGTAACGATAAAGGGCGGTCGTCAACATAGCGTCCCCTTCAACCAGGGCCTGGATGGCCAGTGCGGCGTCGGTGCTCTGGGCGCGCGCGTCCATCGCGCCCAGATCGAAGCGCTGGTCCTGCAGAGCGTGGATGTAAGCGTGGGCCAGGAGCGCCTGTTCGTCGACGCTGCTTTCGTGTCGCCCGGTGAGGATGTAGATCTGGCGCTGCTGGGGCGCGTAAAGTCCGGGCGTCTGCTGTGGGCGGGTGAACAAGGACGCATCGGGCAGGACGCCCAACTCGATGTAGGGGGATAGGCGCGCGGCGTGATCCTGGCCGGCGTGCAATTGGCGCAGGATGTGGGTCATATCCTGTTCGTCGAGAAAGCTGAGCGGCATTTCGGCCCGTGGCGTGAGATCGCGCTGGACCTCTACCTGGTGGGCGATTTGATCGAAGAGGCGCGCGGCTTGCACCTGGGACCCGAGGCCCTCGGCAGGCTCCGGCGCGTCAGGCGGGGACGTTGGAGAAGCGGGGATCGGCGTGGGAGAGGCTGTCAGTGTGGGCTTGGCTGTCGACTGAATGACAGGGGGAGGCGTTGACTGACTTTGAAGCGACGTGATGATGAAACCGGCGAACATGGCGAAAGCGACGACGATCAAGATAGCCATCAGGATGATCGTCGCCCGTTGCCTGGCGGTAAAACCGGCCGCGCTCACGTCAACGCCTCACTTTGCCGGTGGGCCATAAATAGCGGCTGTTAGCGCACTCTTCTCGTTTGCTCATAGCAGGTGGATTATACCACGCTGAGATATGGGAGCAAGCGAAAGTTTGAGTGTAGGTTCTCTGGGATTTCGCATGGCGAGACCCTAAAGGTTTTGCTCAAGGCCGCGCAAACAACGTTTTTGCCTTAAACAATGACCTTTTTCCATCAAAACCAGCGCAAAAACCTTTAGGGTCTATGA
>DAOTUC010000279.1:0-3683 GCA_034437315.1 Anaerolineae bacterium | reverse complement strand
AAGAAATTTTCAGAATGAGGAGGTAATTTGCCATGCCAGAATATCTATCCCCAGGCGTCTATGTCGAAGAGGTAGATACCGGCGCCAAGCCCATCGAAGGGGTCGGCACAGCGATGCCCGCCTTCGTGGGTTTCACCGAAAAAGCCCAGATCCGGGAGCGGGTCGATGGTGGTTGGGTAACGCGCGACGTGCTCAACACACCGACGTTGGTGACCAACTGGACCCAGTTCGTCGAGCGCTTCGGCGGCTTGACCGACGGCGCCTATCTACCCCACGCCGTGTACGGATTCTTCCAGAACGGCGGCCGGCGCTGCTACGTGCTCAGCGTCAAGACCATGCCCAAGGCCCAGGCGGTGTTGCTCAACGCCGAGGGCAAACCCCAATTGATCGTCCGAGCCAGAGAAGCCGGCCTCGCGGGCCTGCGTTTGCGGGTCAAGATCGACTCGCCGGACCTGGGCGAGGAGGCGAGCAAACCCAAGAAAGGCGCCGAACCCCCGGCACCCTTCACCATCACCATCGAGCGAGAGCGGGCCGGCGGGAACTGGGCCGTCGCAGAGGTACTGCGCGACGTCACCCTGACCCAGGTGGAAGAGGACGACGTCCAGCAAGTGCGCGTCGCCTACCAGGAGAACAAACTGCCCCAGTGGATCGAGCTCGTCGTCCCAGAGACCGACGCACCGCTGGCGGAGTTGTGGCCCCGCACCCAGGAGCAGACGCTCCAGATCGAAGCCAAGCAACTCGCTCCACCATCCGCAAGCGATTTTCAGGGCGATGTCAGCGAACGAACGGGCGTGGAAGGGTTAGAAGCCCTGGACGACGTCACCATCGTCAGCGTGCCCGACCTGATGACGCCCACGCCGGATAAACCGCTCGACCTGGATATGGTCAAAGCGGTTCAAACCATGGTCGTCGCCCACTGCGAGCGCTTGGGCGATCGGGTCGCGATCCTGGACGCGCCCCCCAATATGTCGCCCCAGGAGATCCGCAAGTGGCGGGTCGACGTCGCCGCCTACGATTCGAGTTACGCCGCTCTGTACTACCCGTGGATCCAGGTGCAAGATCCGGTGAAGAATCGCGTGGTGCAGATTCCGCCATCGGGCCACATGGCCGGCCTATGGGCGCGCACCGACGGAGAGCGCGGCGTCCACAAGGCCCCGGCCAACGAGGTCGTGCGCGGCGCTACCGGCCTGGCCTACAACGTCACCCAGCGGGAACAGGACATCCTGAACCCCAACAGCGTCAACTGCATCCGGGCCTTCCCCGGCATGGGGATCCGGGCCTGGGGCGCGCGAACGCTGTCGCAGAACGCCGCCTGGCGGTACGTCAACGTCCGCCGGCTGTTCAACTTCGTGGAGAAGTCCATTGAGCGGGGCACGATGTGGGTCGTCTTCGAACCGAACACGCCCCGCCTGTGGGCCCGCGTCCGCCGGGACGTGACCGCTTTTCTGACCACCGTCTGGCGCTCCGGCGCGCTGTTCGGCTCGTCCCCCGACCAGGCCTTCTACGTCAAATGTGACGAGGAACTGAACCCGCCCGAATCCCGCGACCTGGGCCGGCTGGTCATCGAGATCGGTCTGTCGCCGGTCAAACCGGCCGAGTTCGTCATCTTCCGCATCACCCAATGGGCCGGCGGCGGAACAGAGGCTGGCGGCGGCGAGGGCGGAGAGGAATAGGCCCCATCGGGGAGCTTGTACATAAACATTCTAGGAGGTAAACGATTATGGCTACACCAGCAGGAAGAGATTCAGATCCTCTTGTCGGTTATCAATTTAGAATCGAGATCGACGGTCCGGTGGACGTCACCGGCTATTTCGTCGAATGCAGCGGCATCGGCTCGGAGCACGAGGTCGTCGAACACAAGGTCGTTGACGATCAGGGCAGAGCCGTCATCCAGAAAATCCCGGGACGCCTGAAGTGGGAGGACGTCACCCTGAAACGGGGCATCACCGACAACCTGGGCATCTGGGATTGGCGACAAAATGTCGAAGAAGGGCAGATGGACCAGGCCCGCGCCAATTGTTCCGTCGTTATGATGGACACCAACGGGCAAGATGTGGCCCGTTGGGACCTGGTCAACGCCTGGCCCTCCAAAGTCTCTGGCCCGACGCCCAAGTCGGACAGCAACGAGTACGGTGTGGAGGAAATGACGATCGTGCACGAGGGCATGGAACGCACGTCGTAACCGGAGAGCGGAGTCCCGTATAGACGTGGCGGTTCGTCGCGCCGCGTCCCGGGACTCCCCCGGTTAATGACAAATGACGAATAAGGAGATGAGCTTGCAGACTGAATTTGAGTTTACGCTACCGCGCGGGTACGTGGACAAGGAGGGCGCCGTCCACCAGAAGGGCGTCATGCGCCTGGCGACGGCGATGGATGAGATCGCCCCGCTGCGCGATCTGCGGGTGCGGGCCAACGACGCCTACCTGGTCATCGTCCTGCTTTCGCGCGTGATCGTCCAACTGGGGACACTGCCCCGCGTCACCACCCGCGTGATCGAGAATCTATTCGCCGCTGACCTGGCCTACCTCCAGGCCTTCTACCGCCGCATCAACGAGGAGGGCGTGACGACGATCCCGGTGACGTGCCCCGAATGCCAGCACGAGATTGAGGTGGATTTGGCCAACCTGGGGGGGGAATAAGCGGCTACCCCCTCGACCGGCTCTACGAGGAGGTAGCCTACATTTCCTACCATTTCCATTGGCCGCGAGAAGAGGTGCTGAACCTCGAACACCACGAGCGGCAGCGCTGGGTGGACGAGATCGCCCACATCAACCGCCGGCTGGTAGAGCGGTAGAGGGATGCCGGTAAATATGCCGATCCTGATCCAGGACAACGAGATATTCCCCCCCTTCGAAGAGCGCGTTGAGGATGCATCGAAGGAGGCGGAAATCAGTTTGAACGATCAAGAGCTGGACGCGCTGGCCCGCAGGGTGATCGAACTGCTCAAGCAGGAGTTAACGCTGGAACAAGAGCGTCTGGCGGGTTGGTGAGTCGGTAGGCTGGTATACTGGTAAGTTGGGTATCATCTTAATATCTTGGGGGAAACGTAGGTCGGATTGCCAATCCGACTTACTCCTGCCCCTACTTTCTGAGAAGATACTAGATTGGTAAATCGGTGAGGAGATTGTTATGGCGCATATCGATCCGCTCCCAGCCTTTAGATTTCACGTGGAGATTGAGGGCATCATTGAGGGCGCGTTCCTGGAGTGTAAGGGCCTGGGTATGAAGTGGAAGGTCTACAAATACAAAGAGGGCGGCGTCAACAACTACGTACACCAGTTGCCCGAACGGATGAGTTACGCCAACGTCACACTGAAGCGGGGGGTCGATCTATCGGGCATGATCTGGGCCTGGTGCCAACAGGGCATGCTGGATGGACAGGTCGACCGGCGAAACGTCTCCATCATCCTATTCGACGTCGCCGGCGAAGAGGCGCAACGGTGGAATCTGATCGACGCCTACCCCCTGGCCTGGAAAGGCCCCACGCTCAAGACCAACAGCAAGAACGCCGTGGTCGAGACGCTGCAACTGGCCCATCGCGGCATCATGTTGGACGGAGAAACAGAAAGCGAGTAACGTGCCCCCGTACACCATCGCCCGGTCCGTGACCCGACGGGTCCGCCAAATACAACGCACGCTCTCCCCCTGGACGCGACGACGCCTGGGCGAGCGCGCCCACCGCC
>DAOTUC010000278.1:0-6997 GCA_034437315.1 Anaerolineae bacterium | reverse complement strand
TCATAGACCCTAAAGGTTTTTGCGCTGGTTTTGATGGAAAAAGGTCATTGTTTAAGGCAAAAACGTTGTTTGCGCGGCCTTGAGCAAAACCTTTAGGGTCTCGCCATGCGAAATCCCAGAGAACCAATTCTTGTTTTTTGTGCAAGAATTTTGCGTAAGAGGTACTCCTCATTGGTTCCGGCTCGTCCGGGATAGGTAAGCGGTGATGAAAAGTCGCAATTGGGTTAAGATTGCCCGATGCTCACAAAGGGATTATAATACATCGGTGTATATCATCTCAACTCCATACATTGAAAGGAGTGTCAATGGAGAGTCAACAAATTTTCGTTCTGATCATTACGCTGCTGGCGCTCGGCGCGTTCACGTTTATCCCCCAATGGAGAGCCAGGCGGAAAAGGCGGGAACAACTGTCGAATTTGCGCGTGGGGGATAAGATTATGACGATTGGCGGGCTGATCGGCACGTTGACCGCCCTGGATGTGGAGGAAAATCGCGCCCGCGTCGAAATTTCCCCTGGCGTGGATATTCAGATCACCATTGACGGCATCAGCCATTTAATCACCACCGAAACGGCCTAGCGAAAGCGAAACGACAACGTGAAAAAAGCGAAACATCACATAGAAATCGACGTCGCCGTGGCCAAGGTCGGCAAATGGGCCGCCAGCGAAAGCGGAGACACCCTGGAAATGATTGAGCGCCCGCGCGGCGGTTTCTCTTTCGTGCTGGTTGATGGCCAACGTTCGGGCCGGGCGGCCAAAGCCATCAGCAATCTGGTGGCCCGCAAGGCGGTCTCGGAACTGGCGGAGGGGGTACGGGATGGGGCAGCGGCCCGCGCGGCGCACGATTATCTCTATACGTACAAAGGGGGCAAGGTCTCGGCGACGTTGAATATCATCTCGGTCGATCTGGTCTCCGAAACATTGGTCCTTTCGCGAAACAGCCATTGCCCGATCATCATCTACACGCCCGATGGGAATTTTCACCTGCTCGATATGCCATCAAGCCCCATTGGCGTCTATCAAGACACCAAGCCGGAGATTACGGAGCTTCCATTGCTGCCCGGAACCATCGCCGTGATCTACACGGATGGCCTGGAGGCGGCCGGACAGCGCTCTACCCGCGTCTTTGACGCGCCGGGGGTGGTGAAAGCGCTCATTACACAAGAGCCCACCGCCCAACAATTGGCCGATCGCTTGATTGAACAGGCGTTGGCGCTGGACGAAAACCGCCCGCGCGACGACATCAGCGTATTAGTTTTGCGCATCACCGATCTCAGCGGCGATAACGTTCGCCGCCTGGCGCTCCGCGTACCCTTATGAGATGATTTGGACGCCGCCCTATGCCGTTCTATGATTTGCGCCGGAATTTAAAAGCGGTATGGCGTGACGCTCGCTTGCTGGTCCGCCAATTCCGCATCTCCCTGCTGGCCTTCGTGACACTCCTCAGCATCGGGACGCTATCCCTGCGCCTCTACTACATCCATCCCGATACCGGTCAGCCCATCGGATGGGCGCAGGCGCTCCACACCAGCTTTATGCTCATCTTCGCCGAGATCAACCTCCCTTTCCCGGAGATGATCTGGTTGCAAATCATCTTCTTCGTTCTACCCCCCGTCGGATTGGCTGTCGTCGCTGAGGGCGTCTTACGCTTTGGGATAGCCCTTTTCAATATCCGAGAGCGAAAGGAGGCTTGGCAAATGGCCATTGCATCGACCTATCAGGATCACATTATCATTTGTGGATTGGGCCGCATTGGGTACCGGGTCGTCAAGGCCCTGCTCCGCCTGGAAGAAGACGTGATTGGTATTGAGTGCAACGTCAACAGTCCCTTACTGGATGAGATACAACAAATGAATGTGCCGGTGTTGTTAGGAGACGCGCGCCAGGAGGATATATTGGAACAAGCCCAGATTCAACGGGCGTCCGCCATCGTTATCTGCACAGAGGACGACCTGACGAACCTGGCCATCGCGCTGGACGCCCGGATGCTTAACCCTGAGATCAAGGTCGTCATGCGGATGTTCGACGCCCAACTGGCGGACAAGGTGCAAAGTGGATTCGGCATTCACACCGCCTTCAGCACCTCGGCGTTGTCCGCGCCCGTTTTCGCCGCCGCCGCCACACGCGCTCAAATCGATCACTCCTTCTACGTGGACGACATGCTGATGAACGTCGCGCGGACGACGATCCAACCCAACTCGGCGATAGTGGGACGTACGATAGGCCAGATCGAAGAGATGCTCAATATTTCAATCATCCTCTGCCAGGGGCCCAATACGCTGGACCTCCACCCCACGCCCGACGTCGTCCTCCACGCCAATGACCACATCATCGTCTTCGCCTCCCTGGAATCTCTGGCGCAACTGCACCTGATGAGCGGCGAGCGACTCGGCAAGCTGGAAAAAGAGCGCCAGCTTACCCCTCGCTCGTGGTTAGGTCGCCTGTGGGCGCACCTGTGGGCGCGCTGTTCCCCGAGGAATAAAAGCGCGTGAAGCGACCTCGGCCCCTCATCGCCGTCGTGGGACCTTGCGCATCTGGGAAGTCGACGCTGGCGCGGGCGCTGAAGGCGCACGGCTATCACGTCCGCGAAGCGGCCCAGGAGCATTCCTACGTCCCCGATATGTGGCAGCGCTTCACCCGGCCTGACCTGCTCGTCTATTTAGATGTGTCGTGGGAGGTCGCCCGCCAGCGCCGCTCGACGCCCATCAAAGCCAATTCGTGGCGCCGGCTGAACCAGCGTTTGCGTCACGCTCAGGCCCACGCGGACCTATACATCCAAACCGACCATCTGACGCCGGAGGAAATCGTCGAAGAAACGATGTCTTTCATCGAAATGTTGCGAGATTAAGCCGCTGAGGGTATAATAACGCCACACTGGGGAAATCGATTGACCCTGGAGATTTTCGTAGAAAAATTTTTAGAAACCGATCACTAAGAAGCGGGCGTTTGCACGCCCGCTTCTTAGTCACACTATCGAGCGACTACTCAGCTACTCCCGCCGGACCAAAGTCCACGCTGAACGAATAGTAGGCTGAGCAATTGCATCACCGATATCACGTTTTTTCTTAAGTTCTGGTTCCGTCCAGGTTAGGGCCTAACCAATAGAATCCTTGCACAGCGAGCAGGAATCTGGCGGTCAATGGCTCGTTTTTAGCTCTGGTTCCATCCAGGTTAGGGCCTAACCAATAGAATCCTTGCACAGCGAGCAAGAATCTGGCGGTCAACGGCTCGTTTTTAGCTCTGGTTCAATCCAGGTTAGGATAGAATTATGGAATGGATTATCATCGCTATGTGGTTGATCGGCACGCTTATCGTCGCCGTCGCGCCTATCATCCTCATACACGAATTGGGACACTTCGCCCTTGCCAAGTTGGCCAACGTGCGCGTAGAGGAATTCGGGTTGGGTTACCCCCCCCGAATGTTCAAACTCTGGCGCGATCGGGGTTACATCAAAATCGGCGACGCAAAGATCACCATCCCGTCGGGTTTTAATCTGCCGGAGGATCTCGCCATGGGGATATATGCCGACGCCGTCGCCATCAAGCAAGAGGACGAAGAGCATCCCCAACTCCAACGCCTGGAAGTTTCGGCGTTGGAGACAGCGCATCCGTCGATCAGCGCACAACCATCAGACGATCAATTGTACCTACGGGGCAAAGTGACCGCCCTGGAACCAGGCACCCTCTACAGCCTCAACTGGTTGCCGATGGGCGGTTTCACCAAAATGACGGGCGAAGAGGACCCCTCGGACCCCCGCAGCCTGGCCGCCCAACCTAAACGCTGGCGCGTCGCTGTCCTGGCGGCCGGTTCAGTGTTCAACATCCTCGCTGCTGTCCTACTGCTTTTCGGCGCTTACACCGCCGGTCACCCGGAGAAATGGGCGGTAGAAATCGCCAACGTCCAGGAGAATAGCGCAGCCGAAGCCGCCGGATTGCAGCCCGGTGATATCGTCCTCTCCGTCGACGGCGAGCGCATTGAGGAGGGGATGGCCCAACTCCAGCGCATCATTCGCGCAGCGCCAGGAGAGCGCGTCGAACTGCTCATCTTGCGAGACGGTGAAAGGATGAGCGTGAGCGCCACACCCCAGATCTCCGAAGAGGGGTATGGCCTGCTCGGCATTGTCATGGGACTCTGGCCCGACCAGGAAGGCGTTCGCCGCTACCGGCCGGTCGAAGCGTTCAAAGCCGCCTTCGCCGATCTGGGAAACGCTATGGCGGCCACGGTGCGACTTCCCTTCCAATTGGCCCAGGGAGAGGTCTCTCCCCAGGAAGCCCGCCCGGCCAGCATGGTCGGCATCAGCGAGGTGATGGCTATAACACTTAAGCAAAGCATCGAATGGAAGCTGGCTTTCCCGATCCTGCACACCACTTCGCTCGTCAGCCTGGCCCTGGGCTTGACCAATCTCCTGCCGATCCCGGCCCTGGACGGCGGGCGCATTCTCTTCGTTTTGATTGAGGCCATACGAGGGCGCCGGGTCTCGCCGGAGCGTGAGGCGATACTCCACCTCATCGGCCTGATGATCCTGGTCGGCCTGATGGGTCTGATTATGTTTCAGGATCTGGTCAATCCGATCATCCCCTGGTCGCTGTTAAAGTAAGGGGCGATAAATTAAGGGAGACTCAAATAATTGCTCTAGCCACCGTCCCGGGGGCGCTAATCGGCCCGAGGACGGGCCTCTGAGCGAATTTTTTAAGGGTCTCTTAACTGTGTTCATCCGTGAGCTATGAAGGATAACCTTATGTTTGCGATCCGATCAACGCCTGCAACTGGGCCTCGTCGATGATGGGGGTCTCCAGTTGCTGGGCCTGGCGAAGTTTGGAGCCGCCGGGCGACTCGCCCGCCACCAGGTAATCGGTGTTGCCGCTCACACTGCCGGTCACCCGGCCGCCGTGTCGCTCAATCTCGGCCGCGATCTCCTTCCGGGGGCGGGAGAGCGCGCCGGTGATCACAAAGGTCAATCCGCTGAGCGGCCCTTCGTCAGATGCGTCGGGCGACGTCTCGCTAGGCGTCTCTTCCAGCTTTACGCCCGCCTGTCGGAGCTTATCGACGAAAGCCTGATTGCGCGGGTGGGAGAACCAGGCCGCGACCGCCTCGGCGGTGTGCGGACCTATTCCCTCAATAGCCGCCAGCGCGTCTTGCTCGGCCGCCGCCAGCGCGTCCAGCGAGTGATACTGTTGGGCCAGCATCTGGGCCACGGTCGAGCCCACGCCGCGGATGCCCAACGCAGCCAACAGCTGGGCCAGCGGGCGCGTCTTGCTCGCCTCGATGGCGTTCAACAGGTTGTCGGCGCTCTTCTCGGCGAAGCCTTCCAGTCCCAACAGGTTATCCCGTTCCACGTAGTAGAGATCGGCCGCGTCCTGCACCAGGCTTTGATCCACCAGACGTTGCGCTGTGCGCTCGCCCAACCCCTCAATGTCCATCACGGAGGCGAAATGGTTGACCCGGCGCACGCGTTGTTCCGGGCAAGCGACGTTGGTGCAATAGACGGCGACCTCTTCCCCTGCCGAATCGACCGGCTCGCCGCAGGAGGGGCAGACGGTGGGCAACTGGTAGATCTGCTCGTCGCCCGTGCGCTTCTCCACCACCGGCCCGACGACGTATGGGATCACGTCGCCCGCCCGGCGGACGATTACCGTATCCCCGACACGGATGTCCTTGCGCTGCAAATCCTCAAAATTGTGCAGGGTGGCCTTCTGGATCGTCACGCCGCCCAACTGGACCGGTTCCAGCATCGCGTAAGGCGTCAGCGCGCCGGTGCGCCCCACGTTGACGCCGATGCCCAACAGCTCGGTCGTGGCCTCGCGCCCGGGAAATTTGAACGCCACGCCGCCCCGGGGGGCGCGCCCCACCACGCCCATCGCCTTCTGGGTCGGCAGGTGCTTCACTTTGATGACCAGCCCGTCAATCTCATAGGGCGCTTCCTCGCGCTTATCGATCCAACTTTCGCAGTAAGCGATGACTTCATCCAACAACTCGAAGCGCGCGTTGTAGTCGGAGACGGGGAAGCCCAACTGGCGCAGATAGTCCAGCGTCTTCCACTGGGTCTCCGGCGTCGGGCCGTCGGCGTCGACGATGGCGTAGCACAGCAGTGTGAGGGGCCGCGCGGCGGTGACGCTGGGGTCGAGTTGGCGCAGGCTGCCCGCTGCCGCGTTGCGGGGATTGGCGAAGGGCTTTTCCTCCGCCTCGACCTGGCGCTCGTTGAGCGCGTTGAAATCCTCAATCCGCATGATGGCCTCGCCGCGCACGACCAAGCGCGGCGGCGGAAACGGCCCGTCAGGCCGCGCGGGGATGCGCAGCGGCAGCGCGCGGACGGTGCGCAGGTTGCTCGTCACATCCTCGCCCACTGTCCCGTCGCCCCGCGTGGCGCCCAGGGTGAAGACCCCGTCTTCGTAATGCAACACCACCGTCAGGCCGTCCAGCTTCGGCTCGACGACCCAGGTCGGCGGCGGGGCGTCCTCCGGCATAAACTTGCTCACCCGTTCCCACCAGGCGCGGATCTCCGGCCCGTCGCTCGCTTTATCCAGGCTGAGAATGGGCGCCGGGTGCTCGACTTTGACGAATCCCTCGGCCGGTTCCGGCCCAACCCGCTGGGTGGGCGAATCCGGTGTGACCAACTCCGGATGCTCCGCTTCCAGCGCCCGCAATTCGTCCATCAGCGCGTCGTACTCGGCGTCGCTGATCGCGGGATCGTTCAACACGTAATAGCGGTAGTTGTGATAACGGATCTGCCGGCGCAATTGGTCGATACGATTTCTAACGTCATCCATTGAACTTATCCCCTTCTCTCAAAACTCGGCTTGCAAACGATATGGAACTCGGTATAATGCAAGCGATCTGGTCAAATTTCGCCGGTCGCGACTCGGCTGGCACAGGTTGGCTATCGCCATTATTGTACCATATCTGCATGCGGTTGTCATACCAGACAGATAGGCGTTTGGAACGTACCTCTCAATAAACCGAGGGCTTGTTCGTAGTAGGCGCTTCAGCGCCCCTAAAAG
>DAOTUC010000277.1:0-7395 GCA_034437315.1 Anaerolineae bacterium | reverse complement strand
GATAAGGCGAGAATTTGCGCTATGCCGGGAGTGCGTTATAATGAGGTCCTACTCGATCACCCTTAGACATTGGGCGGCGGCTAAGTTTGCACCGTTACACGATTGGAATCCCCCGTCTTGTGGAGATGCGTTGACTGAAGATATCGACAAACCCGCGAAACGTGCGCAACCTGGCGACCTGGCGTTATTGGTCGGGCAGGACCGCAAGTCCTTCCTCGTTCGATTGAAGGCCGGTTTACAATTCCACACCCACCGTGGCATAGTGGCGCACGATGACTTGATCGGCTCCCCCTGGGGATGCCAGCTTTCTACTCATCTAGGGCACACGCTTCTCCTTCTCAAGCCCTCGACCGATGACATTGTGCTTGGTCATCTCAAGCGCAACACCCAGATCATCTATCCCAAAGAATCGGGCTATATCTTGATGAAGATGGGCGTCAAGTCCGGTTGCCGCGTGATTGAAGCCGGCGCCGGCAGCGGCGCCTTGACGTTGGTCTTGGCCCAGGCTGTCGCCCCGACCGGGCGCGTTTATTCTTACGAGAGACGGCCGGAGATGCGACAATTGGCCCAGGAGAATTTGGGGCAGCTCGGTTTGGCGGACGTTGTGACCTTCAAGTTGCGAGATATCGTGGAGGGGTTTGATGAACGGGACGTGGACGCGCTTTTTCTGGACGTACCCAATCCGTGGGATTATCTGACGCAGGTTCAGACGGCGCTGAGCGGCGGGGGATTCTTTGGCGCGCTCCTCCCGACGACGAATCAAGTCAGTCGCTTGATCGGCGCGCTTGAGGAACGCGACTTTGGATTGATCGAGGTAGAGGAATTGTTGCTCCGGCAGTATAAGGCCGTGCCAGCCCGCTTACGGCCTAAGGACCGGATGGTGGCTCATACAGGGTACTTGATATTTGCGCGGGCGCTTGTTTCAAAAGAGGAGTAAGCGATAGAGCTATGGGAAACTTGAGACGATTGGTGATGGACATATTGAAACCGATGAACCCCAGTATCGTCGAACTGGTGCAGTTGTTGGCTGACCTGGATGGCGTGGATGGCGCCAATATCTCAATTTACGAGATCGACCGCCGGGTGGAAAATGCGAAGATCACGATTGAGGGACATAAATTGAGTTACGATGCGATAGCTCAGATCATTGAGGATAATGGCGGAGCCATTCACTCCATCGACGAGGTCGCAGCCGGCAAAGTGCTGATTGAGGACGTCATCACGCCCCAGGATTAGCCTCTACGATACAAGTCGCCCACGATGCGCCCGACCGCTGTCGCCGATCATATAGGTATGCGCTAACTCAAATCCGCGTTCGCGATAGTACGCCCGCGTGCCGACGGCGGCGATGACGGCTAATCGTCCAAAGCCCCCCCGGCGGGCGATTTTCCGGGCCTCTTCAATCAATGCAGTCCCCAATCCGGCGTGCTGGGCGGCGTGCTCGTTCCGTCCACCTAACGCCAACGCCGGGCCGTAGACGTGCACCTCCCGGATCATCGCGCAGCCCTCCAGGCCGTCGACCGGGCGCTGAATGCCTGGGTGGGGCAGTGAGAGGCGTAGAAACCCCGCCAACCGGCCCGCGGGCGTGACGTATTGCAGGAAGCGTTCGTCGGTGACGTCGGTTTTGTAGTCGATTCGCTCCAATGTGAGCGCGTCGGCGTCGACCGCGCGACCGCGCACCTCGCGGCAACGGATGCACCGGCAGGACAGACCCTCGCGCGCCATCCGCTGTTGTACGATCTGCCGCAGATTCGATTTTTTCACCCCCGCCACGATGTTCGGCGCGGGGATGTCGCGCATCAGGCGATTCACGCGACAGTACGGGGGGATCAACGTCTTGCAGCGCGCCAGCAACGCCGTCATCGTCTCCTCGTCGTAGGGTTGGTACGGGGGATATTCCTCCGGTTGATTTTCCATCGGCGGACGTTGATCTTGCGTCCGCGGACGTTGATCTTGCGTCCGCCCGCGCTGCCAGTGTGCGTAAAGCTCGGTCCCCTCCAGGAGCGCTGTCGGGTAGATCTTCATCTCGTCGGGCCGCATCTCCTTCAGCGTCCATAAACGCCGGAAATCGTCCAGGTCGCTCTCCGGCGTGGCGCCCAGCAAGTTAGGCATCCAGTGGACGACGATCTTGAACCCGGACAGGCGGAGCAGACGCATCGCCCGCCGGGTGTCGGCGAGGGTGTGACCGCGCCGATTGCGGGCCAGAATCCCGTCGTCCAGGCTCTGCACACCCAATTGCACCTTGGTCACGCCCAACTTGCGCAGGCGGCGCACCTCTTCGACCGTGATGCAATCAGGGCGGGTTTCCACCACCAGCCCGACGTTGTGGTGGACATTGCGCTCGCCCGTTTCGTTGATCCGTTGCGCTTCCTCCAGCGTCTTCGCCTCGACGCCGTTCATCCCGTCCAGGCAGCGGCGCACGAACCATTCTTGGTACGATTCCGGATAGCTCGACCAGGTGCCGCCCAGGATCAGAAGCTCGATCTTATCCACATTGTGGCCGATGTCGGACATGACCGCGATGCGACCCGCCGTCTGCTCATAAGGGTCGAAATCGTGAGCGGCGGCCCGCATTGCGCCCGGCTCGTCGGGCAGATAGCTCTTCGGCATTCCGGCGGCGTCCGGGCAGAAGATGCACGCACCGGGGCAGGGATGCGGTTTCGTCAACACCGCCACTGGCGCGACGCCGGAGATGGTGCGCGTCGGCTTGACCCGTAGCCGACGAATCAGCCGAGGATCCTGCGCCTCCCCCCGCCGCTCGCACAATTGCGCGTAGCCGTCGAGAATCTGGCTCTTGGACAATGTCTTGCCGTCGGGCAACGAATGCCGGCGCAGGATGTAAGTCAGTCGCCTGGGCGACCATCGCTCCACCGCCGACGTCTCGTCCAAAATCGCTTGCAGTATATCGCCGTGCTGGTCTAAATCAAAAGGCGCACGTTGGCTCATATTAGCGATTGCCCCTTCCGTTCCGTTCGACTATAATGGATTTTTATGGAATCACATATCATTGATCAATTGCTCACGTTAAACCGGGACTTCTACGCCGCTTTCGCTGACGCCTTCGCCGACAGCCGCCCGGTCGCCGACCCGACGATGACCTGCATTTTACCTTACATCCCCAGGCGCGCAAGCGTGCTCGACGTGGGATGCGGCAATGGACGCCTGGCGCGGTTGTTGGATCAAGAGCGCCCCCGCGTATCCTACGTCGGCTTGGATGCGGAACCGGCCCTGATCGAGCGGGCGCGGGAACAGGCGGAGCGTCTCGCCATCCTCGCGGACTTTCACGTCGTCGACGTCACCCGGCCGGGTTGGCGCGCACAGATTCGGCGCGCCGCTTTCGATCACGCGCCGTTTACGGTCGCCGTCATCCTGGCGCTGCTCCATCACATCCCCAGTTTCGACCTCCGGGCCAGCATCGTGCGGGACGCCGCCGGCCTGTTAGCCCCCGGCGGATGTTTGATCGTCTCCGCCTGGCAATTCCTGACCAACGCCCGCATGCGGCGTAAGATCGTCGATTGGGCCGAGGCGGGCGTCCCCGAAGGCGCGCTGGAAGCGGGCGATTACCTGCTCGATTGGAAACGCGGGGGGCGAGGTCTGCGTTATTGTCACATGATCGACGCGGAGGAGATGGGGCGCTTGATCGCCGCCGCCGGCCTGCGCCTGCGCGAGACGTTCCGCGCGGGGGGACGGGAGGGCGACCTCAGTCTATACGCGGCGGCGGAGCGCGCACGTGGGTTACAATTCGGCGAAACGCTCGAGGCGAAACGGGGCGAGGTCGATCGTTGACCTGGACAATTGTAGGGTAGATTGCGCGCCGTCGTGAATGAATTCGGCGATCAGTCGCCCGGCGATTGGCGCCTGGATGATGCCCACGCCGCCCCAGCCGCAGTTGAGGACGAAACCCTCCGGGCCGTCAGCCGTCGGCCCCAGAATCGGCCGCTCGTCGGCTGTCAAAGGGCGGACGCCGGTCCAGCCGGTCATCAGGCTCGCTTTTTCCAGGATGGGGACGCGATGGATGGCGGTCTCGATGATCTCCTCGGCGATCTCGGGCGTGAAGTGGACGTCCAGACGATGAGCAGGCCAGAGCCCCATACCCATCAGGATGCCGGGGCCTTCCGGGCGGTAGTACCATTCGACTGTCACGTCTTCGATGAAGGGGCGGTCGGAGGGGATGTCGGGGAAAGGGCCGGTGACGAGGATGCTGCGGGCCAGGTTGAGGATGGGGATCTCCACGCCGACCCACCGGCCGACCTCAATCGCCCACGGCCCGGCGGCGTTGATCACGACGCCGGTCGATACGTCCCCCTGATCGGTGACGACGCTGCGCACGCGGCCTTTTTCTACCTGGATGCCGGTCGCCGTCACGCCCTCGCGTAGCTTGACGCCCATCTCGCGCGCTCTCCCGATGTAGCCTGACATGACCATGTGTGGATCGAGGGGGCCGTCGTCCGGCCCCCAGGTTCCCAGCGCGATGCCGTCGGTATTGATCTCCGGATAGCGGCGCTTGATCTCCTGCGGCGTCAGGGTCTCGGTTCGTATGCCGAGCGATTGCAACATCTCTGCGCCCTGTCGCAAATGTTCAGCGCTCTCCTGGGCAGCCAGCGAGATCCAGCCGGTCTTCGTGAAATCGCTGGGGACGCCGATCTCCTCCCCGAAGGCCATATACCGCTCGTATGAATACCGGCCCATCTGGGCCATCAGCGCGTCGCTGCTGAACTGGAGGCTCAACATTGAGGCGGATTTGCTCGACGCGCCGCTGCCGACCTGCTCCTTCTCGATGACGACGACGTCGGTCAGGCCGAGTTTCGCCAGGTGGTAAGCGGTGCTGCATCCGATGACGCCGGCGCCGATGATGACGACGTCGGCTGTGTGGGGGAGGATCACTTAACGCGCTCCTTTCTGTTCGCGGCTCGTTTTTACGCGCTTGTTTTGGCCTGGGCAGCTAGTTCTTGGCTTGATCTTTGGCCTGGGCATAGGCGACGAGCGCCCGCTCCCGGGCCTGTGCATGCTTGACGATGGGCGCCGGGTAGTCCCGACCGATGACGCAGCCAGCCTCACGTTGGGCCTCCGGCGGCATATCCCACGGGTGATGGATGAAGCGTTCGGGCGTGTCCTTCAGCACCGGTATCCAGCGACGCACGTAGTCGCCATCGGGGTCGTGTTTCCGCCCCTGCGAGATGGGGTTGAAGATGCGAAAGTAGGGGGCGGCGCTGGCGCCGGTGCCGGCGGTCCATTGCCAGCCGCCGTTGTTGGCGGCCGGATCCCCATCCACCAGGTGAGTCATAAAGAAATCCTCGCCCCGTCGCCAGTCGATCAGCAGGTCTTTGACCAGGAATGAGGCCGCGACCATACGGGCCCGGTTGTGCATCCACCCGCTGTGGGTCAGTTGGCGCATCGCGGCGTCGACCACCGGATAGCCGGTGCGTCCCTTGCACCAGGCCTCGAAATCTTGTTCGTCGTTTTTCCATGGGATGTTTTGCCAGTTGGCGCGGAGGCTGCGTTCCAGGACGTGGGGAAAGTAGTGGAGGATGTGGACGTAGAACTCGCGCCATATCAGCTCGTCCAGCCACGTCTCGGCCCCCTCGCGGGCTTGGGGATTCTGCGCGATCTCGCGAGCCGCCAGCGCAGCTACGAGCGCCTGGCGAGCGGAGATCATCCCAAAGCGCAGATAGGGGGAGAGATGCGAGGTGGCGTCCAGATCCATGCGGTCGCGCGTCTCGGCGTAACGGTAGATGGGCGGGGCCTCGCCGCCGGTGAAGGCCCGCAGACGGCGCTGGGCTTCGGTCTCACCGGCCGGAAATGGCGTCGAGTCGGGCAGCGTGGGTTCGGCCGGGATAGGCTGGCTGGCGACGTCGGCCGGGGTGACGATGCGCCGGGGCGTGGAAATGATGTCGCGAGCGCCGGGCGGGCTCAACGCCTTCCACTTGCGCTTGAAGGGCGTGTAGACGACGTAGGGGTCGCCGTCCGCCTTGCGAACGCTTCCCGGCGGGTGAACGACGACGCCGCCGAGCAGGTGGAGCGGGAGTTCCTTGCCGATCTGTGCGTCCCGCGCCCTGGCGTAGGGGCTGAAATCCTCCTCGGCGAAGATGGCGTGGGCGCCGGTCTCCTCCACCAGTTGGGCCAGGACCGCCGGCGGGTCGCCGCGGCGGACGATCAGGCGGACGTTATCCGTGCGTCCGCGACTGCCACGGTCGCGCAGGTCGGCGTCCAATTGGCGCAATCCCTCCATCAGGAAGGCGACGCGCTTTTTGGCGGCGTGGTAGCAGCGCAGCAGGGTGGGGTCCAGGACGAAGACGGGGATGACTTGCTCAGCCTGGGCGAGGGCGGCGTCGAGGGCCTGGTTATCGGTCAGGCGCAGGTCGCGACGAATCCACCACAGGGCCGTTTTTCCCTCAGGCACCCTGCGGCTCCAAATCGACCCAGATGTAGCCCGCTTCTACCTTGCTCGGGAAGACAGGCAGCGCCTTTTTCCAGGGAATAGTGAATCTATGGAACACAGTGGATACCTAATCCAGTCATTTGCCGGATGTGGTCATCAAAGGAGAATACCCGCGCGATGCCTCTCCGTTGTGCCATGACTAGGATGGAGCAGTCTGTGTAGCTCCACAATTTGTCATCATATTGACAGAAGGCTTCCCAAGTTGCCGCATCGTCGGTGCTTGTGGTATTGACGTATATGTGATCTTGACGCAGGGCGTGTCCCACCTGAATAGAACTCGAGATAGAGATTTTGATGCGCATCCACGTGACAAATTCGTCGAACACGGTCTCCAGAATTACCCAACGTGTGTTTGGATGTTGGGCGACGTATCGTTGAGCCGCTAAATGATACTTTTCAGAACGAACGAAAAATGCGATCAATGCCGATGTATCGACGAGCATTTCCATGATCAAGCTCCCTGTAACTGCTCACGTTCCCGTGTACAGCACCTCATCTACGTGTTCAGCGTAGTTTGTCATCGGCAATTCTGAAGCATCTCCATCAGTGACACTGAATGCGCCGCATAGATCCCAAGTATGGGTGTGAGTGATGTCGAATTGTTCCGCGTATCGTTCTAGCGCTGCCTTAATCACTGTGGAGACATCTTGCCCACGGCGCTCAGCCTCTCGGGATAGTAAATTGTGCAGTGTTTCGGTAAGCGTGATCTCAATTCGGTGTGGTTTATGAATAGCCATTGTTTGTCTCCTGAGAGTGTTGCATAATTCAAAGGACAGCCTATTGGAGGCAATTTTCCTGACCTTTATTGCCAAAAATAGCTACAAAAAGGCCTTTTTGTGGGCATTTTACCCAAAACTAGCCGCGTTTTTAGCACTCGCAGTAATTATGCAACACTCTCTCTCCTGGTCAGTTGCTCACCTCCAAAGTCCCGGGGGTCATTTTACCTTGTTTCATCC
>DAOTUC010000276.1:0-5922 GCA_034437315.1 Anaerolineae bacterium | reverse complement strand
TAGCCGCCAAAAACGCTCATAAACGCAGTCATTTGAGACCTTGACCCATTTTTGCAGCTTTAAGTTGGATGTTATAGCGCTTTTTGCAACTTTCATAGGGCTGGTAACTGAGAGTATCTGCACCCAATTCAGTTTGCTCCTCTGGACGGGCACGTGTGATGTCCTCACGCTCAAGAGCGATGCTGATAGCCGTGTAAATATCCTCAAGGGTACGAGTGACTGGGCGCGTTGAACAATGCCTTCAGTGGCAAGTATACTCTGCTTGGCCGAGGTCCAGATAATAGCTTCAAAACGTTCGGTAATGGGAAAATCGTTTGCTTTCTCCAGGTAGCGGTGAGCAACTTCCAGAGCAAGGGTGCTCTTACCAATTCCTCCGATGCCGTCTATGGTGATGAGAAAATGCCGGCTCGACGGTGAAAGCAGCCGGTGAATCTCCGCTAACTCTTTCTCGCGTCCTACGAACTCCTCATAATCCGGTTGGGGAAGGTTATGATAGATAGAAGGTGAATCAACCTGTGGCAATACATCAATTCCGCAGAAGCTGCGGAAAGATTGCCTAAAACGGGCCAAGCAGAGTCGATCAAGCTCACCTGTTACCCGTGCAATCTCGGCGCGAGCGTTGTCGGTGGGACCGTATTGCCTTGTCTCGGCGATGGCCTCGGCCAGCCGGCCCTGAAGCGTGAGCACGGCCAAATACGCTTCGTCCGCCGGCTCTATCGCTTGCAGAAGGTCGCCTACACCTCTCAGGTATCGGTCATGGAAATCGCTCATATCTTACTCCGCAGCCGCATCCTCGCCGATCGCTACTTCGATCTTCTCCATAAACACGTCGTTTTGCTCGTCCCCTGCTTCCAGATGTAACACCTGAATTCCCCGCCTCACCGCGAGCTTTTCGTAAATCCCCTCCTTAAACCGCCGCGACTCAATGTACTCCGGATCATCCCGTCCCCAATACTCGACGTAGAGACCGTGCTCGAAGAGGAAGAAATCGGGGTGGATGAAACGCGTATTGCCTTCACTATCAGTATACGGCAAACGGGGCTCATATTCAAACGGAATCCCCGCCGCCTCCAGCTTGGTAGCGATGACGTACTCGGCCTTCGACCGGACGCGCACACCACCCGGCGTCTCGTAGGGCTTATGCTCATCACCGCCCCAACGCGCCTCCCATTTCCCGTCGATGACGAAATCGCGGGCGCGCTCGTGCTCCACGACCACAGCCGAGGCGCCCTTTACCTGCCCCCTATCATCTACCTCTGTGACGATGCCGAGTCCCAGGTTAGCATCCAGTCGATCCCCCAGGTTACCGGGATTCGCCTGGACCCGGGCCGAATCTCGTTCCAGCAATTTATCCGACAGGGCAGCCAGGCAGTCGCCCGTTGGCATACTGTCGAGCATAATCTGGCGCAGCCTCTTCAGCGTGCGGCGGGAGTTGAGCAGCGGAGCAAGATAGTAGTGCTCCACGTCGCTGCCGGCACTCAAGCAGACGGGGCACCCGTCGTCGCAAGCGTTGTTATAAAGCACCAACAGCTGGAGAGCCAATTCGTGGTCTAGTTCATCCGCAGCTACACCGCTGGTTCCCAGAGCCTCTCGCAAAGCGACGATGTGAGGATGCTTCTCCGAATCAAGCGCGGACACCGCCCGGCAGACCACGGCCTCGCGAGGGATCGTGCCCGGTACCTGCCCCTCGAAACCCTTCTGGAAGTTGAAAAGCTCCCATAGGATGAGAGCCGTGTTGATCGTCTGCCCACCGACCTCAAGCTCACTGCCGAACAGCGTGCGTCCGAGTTGAGCCAGAGCCTCGGGAACTGGATCGGTCAGCTCTAGTTGGTCCAACAAGTCTTCAAGGGCCTCGAGGGTTCCCTCTTTTTGAACCATTTCAATCTGGTCCGGTTGTACCCCAGACAGGACGGTTTCGACCAGCGCTTCTCCATTGCCAATCGGACAATCGCCTAGCTCGGTCTGGAGCGTCCACCAAAGCGAGCCCTCGTTGTCGGTCAGGTCCAATCGCTCAAAGGCCTGGGCGATGCCGCCGGACCCGCCGGCGACGGTGTCCATAATCAGAATACGTGGGTCAATGGAGCGATCGACCTGATCCAGTACCGGAAGGTCCGCGTAAGCGACTAAGTCGTCGCTGCCCACGCCACCCAGCCGGGCGATCAGATTCTTGAGCAAGGCACTCAAGCTGTGCAAAACTACGCTTTGGAGGAAGTCACGAAAATCGGGGGTATCCTTGTACGCTGTTTCCAGAACCTCGTTGATCCGCTCGAAGAATCGATCGGTGAGATATTGCTCGAACTCCTCGACCTCGGCCTCGCGTGTGATCCGGTAGTTGCGGTAATACTCGGACAGCGATTCACGATCATGTGCAGGATTCAACAGACGGATCTCATCCTCGCAAGCCGGTACGACCTTGTGTACCCAGTAATCGACTGCTACAGTGACGACATCGAGCAGTGCCTTGATAAAGACGTTCGCTTCTGTCGCGTAGGGCGCCATCTGGTAGATCGCGAAGTTGCGGCGGAGATGCAGACGGGGGTCTTCATCCGCCAGCACCGCCTCTACTGTCTGATCCAGCAGGTCGGGATTAACCTGAAACCGGATGCCCTGCGTCTCGATCTCATAACCAACCAGAGTCGGGCTACCTTCGGGATCGCGAAAAATGCGACGCAGCGTGAGATCTTCCTGTGGGATTCCCAGACGGTCCCGTTGGCGATGATCGGTCTTGACGTCGATCTGCATCTCATAGAAGGCTCGCGTGTATCCCAGCATCGCACGCCCTTCTTCGAGAAAGCCGTCGATGGTGGCGAACAAGTTGGTGAGCGGGGGAAGCATCTGTCGCTGGACGATGCCCCTATCAGAGGCAAGGTAAGGAATGATAACTGAGCTAGCGCGGGCGGAGGAGCGCCGGGATACAGGGAGCAGATCGGCGGGGCAATCCTGATCGGGATTCTTCTCCACCGCCTGTTGGGATTCCGGATCGTAATACCAGGTTGGGCTATACTGACGATTAGGCGGGCCGAATGGTTGTACTCGCAGACGTTCCAGGCTCATAAATGGCAAGCCCGGAAATCGGTCGTCCAGATAGCGCGGGACCCCAAAGATGCTGTCGGGCTTGCTGGTTATGTCCCCTTGGTCAGGCAAGAACTCGGGAACGTGTTGTCGACCAATGACGGTCCCTTCGTCATCCTTTACGTCCTCTTCCGGATAAAGAAACGTGGATTCCCCATCCGCTGGGATCGGCGTCCAATGGATCGTCTTGGACTCGCGAATGCGGTACGAGACGTTGCCGGGTAGCAGCTCGGTCAAGCCGAAGGTCACATCTACTGTAAGTTCTTCGAGCTCAGGATCCGGACCAGATGCATCTGGATCATACTCAGAGTTGGGATAGTGAACGGTCAGGGTAGTGGCCTCTTCGCTACCCTGGAGCATCCAGTCGATGTGGCGGTAGGTCTTGAGCCAGTTATACCACTCGATTTGATCATGGCTCGAATGCCACTTCTTCTGCCCGAAGCGGTTGAGTAACCGGGTAGGGAGCGATCCCTTGAGAGGCACGAGGAAGGGATAGGTCTGGTGCCTGCGGAAAGGCTGGCTGGCGATCTCTGAGAGATCCAGGTAAACGGGAAAGTAATCTCTCAACCGCTCGTAAGCTGCCTTGAGGATTTGATCCGTGAGGTCCTCGTCCATCGCCAGAAAGCCCTTAACCCGCAGCGACCCATTTTCCTCCCGCACCCATCCTTTGGCGATCGGTTTGCCGCTGAACCAGATGTTGTTCTTCATCTGAGAGTGCTTGATTACCACACGTTTCTGACCGGGGCGCTTGGGATCGGCAAGCCACGTGAATTGTTGGATTACTCTGGGGGCAAAATCCTCCCAGCCCGCCTGGGTAAAGTCGGGGATGCTGGGATTGTCGCGGATGCCATCGACGTTCTGCCTTCGCAGGCAAGCCAGCAAGTCGAAGAAAGCCAACAACGTGTGAGTGCGCTGGACGTTGAAATTGCCGGCGTTGAGCGGTGCATCGTCGAAGGCCGGGTCGTAGAGGGCCTCTGGATGGAAGAAGTAGAAAGCGTCGTCGCGGCGGTAGGGCCACAGCAGCGTGATGATGACCGGCGAGTCATCGGGGTCGCGCCCTGCCCGGCCCCGCCGCTGGATGAAACTGGCAGCACTGGGTGGTGCTTTGTGCTGGTAGATCAGGTGAATGGCGTCATCGTCGTAGCCCACCTCCAATGAGGGGGAGGTCGGAATCAGATCCTGGTCGTCAATAGTCGAGGCCTGGGGCTCGGATCCCGCGTAGACCGACCCGGCGACTCTGAGAGGGAAATTCCAGCCGTTTAGCTTAGAGAAGATCCAACAATCACCAGCCCGAAAAAGTGGGCACTCCGCCAGTGTAGCGTTGCGTGCTCGTTGTTCGCACGTGCTGCCACAATGTCCGAAGGTACTCCAACCCGGCTTTTGTCTATCTGTGCGGATGCGCCAGAGCTCATCCTGGTTTGCCGGTGGGATCTCCTTTCCGCGCGGATCGCGACCGACGTACCATTTCAGTTTGGGATCGGCGTCGTAGTTGTGGCGGAACTGGCGCAGGTCGTTGATCGAATCGAAGAAAGCCAACCCTCGCCACTCGACATCGGTCTTGAGATTGTGCATCGCGCACATCACGATCTGGATCGCGGCTGCCTGATCGTTGACGCGATATTGAGGGCTGCGCGGCGTAGGCGATAGACGACGCGGGTAGATGAAGATGTACCGCTCACGGCCTGCCGTCGGCTCTAGTTCCTCATCGAGAGGCTTGATCACTCGCAAGTGCTCGTAGCGCGCTCGATCTTGAGGATCGATGTCCATCAGCTTAGCCAGGAAGCGCTGCTCGTCATGGAGCGTGGCGGACGCGCCGATGACGACGGCGTGACGGTCCGGCTCACCCATCTCCGCGTAGACGAGACGCACCCGGGCCTGGAAGCGCTTGATCAAGCGGGCAATGTGGGCGCCTTTGAGCCGCTCGTAGAGGTGGACCTCGTCCAATACCAGGAATCGAGGCGGTCGGGTGACGAAGTCGCCCTGCCAAAGGCCCCACAGGTGGGTGTACTTCTCTCGTGCTAACCACTGGCTGAGGGAGACGTCGGTGATGATCAAGACGTCAGGCGCGTTACGCTCTAACGCCTTCTTGGTGATGTGAAGCGTGTCTACCGCGTGTCCGCACTGATCACAAACCAGGTGTGGGCATCCAGTTTCTAGAGCGAGATCGTCACCTGCTACCCAGTAATGACCCTCCTCACACACCACACACGTTTCCAGCAGTTCGACCCGGTACCACGTTCGACCATCTTTCTTCTCGGAGGGCCAGTTCTCGACCAGGGCGTTTCTGTCACGCGGCACGTCGCCATTCTGGATACCCACGGTGATTCGCGGCCCACCTGCGGCTTGGAAGTGCCCTGTGTAGCGCAGCAGCCGGCCCAGTTGGTTGCGGGCCAGGCGAATGCGAGGGTAGACCAACACTGCGCGGACGCCGGGTTGCCCACGGATCTCCGGTGGCTCGCTGGCGATGTCCAGCAGGATGGGGAAGAGGAAGGCCTCCGTCTTACCGGCGCCGGTGTCGCCGGCGACGATGAAAGCGTCGTTAGCGTAGTTGCCACGTTGCGCGCAGGCGAATATCTGTTTGAGAGCCCGGTCCTGGAAACCGCTGAGGTGGGTGAAGCCGATGTCTTCTTGGAAAGCCTGCGCGATCTCGGGCGGCAAGAAGGAGGTCGTCTCCGTGATAGGGACGGCTTTCTCGCCCACACGTATCGGGCGCCGCCGCTCGCGGAACTCGACGCGAATATCTTCGATCAAGAGCGGGGCGTCGGAGAGCTCATTTTGCCACCATAATCGCTGGCGCAGGAGGCGCAGGCAGCGCACCGTCTCGGCGATACGCGAGCGGAAGCAGCCCGG
>DAOTUC010000275.1:0-8631 GCA_034437315.1 Anaerolineae bacterium | reverse complement strand
ACCAAAAGAGGAGGATCACAGTATGCTAAACGAAGTACACATCGAGGGCTACGTCACCAAAAAACAGTGGACGTACTCGAACGACCAGTTCTTTCGCCTGGCCGCCTATCGCGACCCGGACCGTCCGCGTAAAGAGAATGAAGAAGAGAACCGAGACCGGCCGGATTACGTCACCGTCAAGCTCCCGGCCTCGCTGATGGCGGGGTTGCCCGTCCGTTTCGAGTCGGGCCAGCGGGTGCAGGTGCACGGTTGGTTGGAGAGCCGCCAGTATACTCAGAGCCTGACGGATTTTCTGGACAGCGCTCACAACACCGGAGACGGCAAGTTGGCATTAGAGATTGAGGCACAGCAAGCAGACGGAATCGTCACCCAACTGTTGTCAACGAAGAAGCGCTGACCAGGCCCCCGATCCGGCGGGTTCATCGGGAAGAGCGGGGGCCAATCATCGAAAAGATCACAGGGGAGCGCGACGTTTATAGCAACGGAAGCAACTGAGCCTATTCGGCGATTTGACATTGCGCGATGCGCGGGTTGCGTACCAATCCGCCCTCTCCACAAAAAGCGGAGAAAAAGGTCGGGAAGCGCGTCTTCCGCGTGGGCGACAAAGTCATGCAGACGCGCAACGATTACGCCGCGGATGAAAAACATCCGACGAGGTATTCAACGGCGACGTGGGACGGGTAACCGGTATCGAGGCACAGGGTCTGTGGGTGAAAATGGACGGCGATTGCAACGTCCCCTACCGGTGGTCAGAGGCGTCCGATCTCAAGCACGCCTTCGCCGCTTCCATTCACAAGGCCCAGGGCAGCGAGTATCCAGCTGTTGTAATGCCGATGACGACCCAGCACTATATGATGCTGCGGAGGAATTTGTTCTATACTGCGGTCACCCGTGCCGAGCGCTTAGCGGTGCTAGTCGGCACGCGACAGGCAGTGCACATCGCGGTCAACAACGACGATGCACCACTGAGGCGCTCGGGTCTGCGGGCGCGGTTGTGAGTGTGTGTGAGAAAGTGAAAGAGCACGGGTGATCGCCCGTGCTCTTTTTTGTTTTGGGTACTTATTTAGCGTGTATCGCCGCACCCCTATATGTGGGGGTAATATTCGATTTGCCCCCCATATATGGGGTGCCAAGTGTGAGACGCAGAGGCCGTACCCCTACATATGGGGGTCAGGACAGAAAAACCACCATATATGGGGGTCACCTCGGCAGACGCTAAATAAGTACGAATTCAGTATCGAGCGTCTTCTTCGGTTTGGGTGCGCGCGGGCGCCTGGATGAGGGTGTAGTCCATCGACCCCAAGCTGTGGGCCTGAGCGATCTTGAGTTGGCCCATTTCCTCAATGGGCGCATTGAGCCGGTTTCCCTCGGGAAATCGCCGGAGGATTTTCACCACCTCGGTGTCGAGCGCGACCATGTCTCCGGAGGCCATGATCACGTTGGGATAGACGTACTCGCCCCGGCCGTAGGCGCTCACGGTGCTGCGCCGCCCGTCGATCAGGATCAGGTTGGGCTGCCAGCCCAGGTGCAGTTCGGCGATTTTGGCCTCGACCAGCGAGCGGTCCTCGTGCAAGTACTTGCGGTCCTCCAGGTCGATCCAGCCGACGCCCAGTTTGATCCCGGCCGAGAAGCGGGCCGAGGAGTGGCAGCGCATATTGGCCAAGTAGACCCGCTTGTCCGCCTCGTAGAGGCTGCGGGGCGCGCGGAACGAGCGCCAATATTCCCCGTCGACTGTCAGCCTGATCCACTCATCCGCCTCGAAATTGACGAAAGGGACGCCATATCGCTCTAGCATCGGCGACACACACAGATTGTCGACCACCTTATCGGTGGGACCGTCGGCCTTGCCGGACATCTCACCGACGGTGACGCGGGCACCGGCGTCCTGCAACACCTCGATGGCAGCGCGCAAGAACCCCAGGTCGGTCGAGAGGGGCAAGGTGTACGAGCAGTTGAAATTCGGCTTGAGCATGACGCGGTCGCCGGGTTGGATCGCTTTCTCCAGTCCACCTAACAGGCAGAGCGCTGTCTCAATCGACGTCGGCAGATAATCCCCATTCAGGTGGGGGACCTGGGCGACCAGTGGCTTGCCGTCTTGCACGAACACGTTTTGGGTGCGGGGGTGCGGTTTCACAGTTTTCATTTAATCCTGATTACACGATGCTCGCCAGCCGTTTTACGCCTTCTTCGATCTCCTCCGGCGTCAGGCTGCAAAACGGGATGCGCAGGAAGCGCTCGCCATTTTCAGGGTTGGGGAAGAAGCCCCGTCCGTTGGAGAGCTTCAGTCCGACCTTGTGGCCCTGCTGGATCAGGTTTGCGATGTCGCAATGCTCGGGCAGGTCGCCGCTGATGAAGAAGCCGCCCTCCGGTTCCGTCCAGGTCGCCTGGGGTATGTGCTCGTGCAGCGCGGCACGGACCGTCTCCAGACGCGGGCGGTAGAGCGTTTTCAAATGCTCAATGTTTTTGTCCAATAAGCCTCGCCGGCAGTACTCGTAGACCATGCCCTGGGTCGGCAAGACCGGGCCAATGTAGGAATCCAACGCCCATTGGGAGAATCTGGCGATGGCCTCTTCTGGGCCGATGACGTAGCCCAGCCGCAGGCCAGGCGAGAGGATCTTGGAGAACGAGGACACGTGCAGCACGCGGTCGGGCGCTATTGCGTGCAGGGAGGGGATATCCTCGCCCCAGTAACGGAGCTGGCGATAAGGCGCGTCCTCAACGATCCAGAAGTCGTATTGCTCGGCCAGTTCGACCAGGCGCTTTCGCTTTTCCAGGCTGGTCGTGACGCCCATCGGGTTCTGGAAATCGGCGATGATGTACATCAGGACCGGCGCGCCGCGCTGGAGGGCCGTTTCCAGCGCCTCCAGGTCGACGCCGTCCTTTTCCAGGAGGATGCCCACGACCTCGGCGCCGGTGCGTCGCAATAGCGTGATAGCCCGATCGTAGGTCGGGGATTCGACGAAGGCCCGCTCTCCCGGCGTCAAGAGGGCCTGGGTGATGAACGTGAAGAGTTCCAGCGAGCTGTTGCTCGTCAGCACCCGCTCGGCGTTGACGCCATAGCGGGCTCCCAACCATTGGCGCAAGGGCGGATATCCGGCGCGACCGTATTGGAGCAATACGTCGGCGTCTCGCCTGAGGGATGCGTCGAAGCAGTCGATCAGGTCTTCGGTGGGAAATACGTCGACGGGCGGGACGCCTCGGGTCAGATTGATCAGTTTAGGGGTCAAAGTGATTACCTCCTGGTGAGTTGCAAGTCTGCAAGTCTGCAACTCGCGACTTGGAGCGGTAAATTAGTTGTTGCTGACGGGGATGAAGATTCTGTAAGGGAGGCCGGTATACATCTGGTTGACGCTCAGGTAGTTGCCGCTCCACCCACCGACGGCGTAGAGGGTCGTGTCCAATTCGACGACGCCGGGGCTGCGCCATTCTCCCACCAGCGGGGTTTCGATGGGCGTCCATCTTCTCTGGTTAGGTGTATACCGTTCGTTGAACCCCAGGTAGCTGGTCCATCCGCCGCCGCCGATGGCGTAGAGTTGCCCGCCCAGGTTGACCAGTCCCAGCCCGCCGCGTCCGATAGAGAGCGGGGGGCACGTATCCCATTGTTCTGTCTCTGGGATGTAGACGGCGCACGTCCTGAGCTCCTGCTCGCCTTCGTAACCGCCCACGACGTAGATCGCGTTTCCCAAACTGACCGCGCCTGCAAAGCCCCGTTTGACGTTCATCGGCGGGGCTTCGCGCCACGTGTCGGCCTTTACGTCGTAGATGTAGGTCGAATCGACGTATTGCTCGCCCTGCCATCCGCCGAAGAGGTAGAGGGTCTCCTCCAGCGCGGTCAGAGCGTAGGCGCAGCGAGGTTCGGGTAGCGGTTGGACGGCGCGCCAACTGTCGCTTTCGATGTCGTATACCTCCACTTGGTCGGTCGGCCTGCCGGCGGCGTCACATCCGCCGGGCGCGTAGACCTGGTTGTCGACGGCGGCCGCGGAGACGTAGGTGACCGGTGTCGGTTTATCCCGTCCCCGGGTCCAGATATTTTCCTCAGGGTTGTAGATTTCTAGCACCCCGCTCGTCCCCTCGGCGTTTTGCCCGGCGATGGCGAATAGGCGACCATCGACGGCGACTGTCGCCAGGTAGGCCCGGCGAGTGGGCATCTGGGCTTGTTCTTCCCATTTGGATTCGTTCGTCGCGGCGCTTACGAGGGTCTCCTGTTCCGGCGGCCTGTCGAGGGGGAGATGGGGGCCATCGCCTGGGTTTTCATTGGCGGCGCCCGGCGCGGCGCGGGGCCAGGTCAGAGCGACGCTGGCGATCACGAGAAACAGCGCGCCGACGAGGGCGACCCGTTTGAACAGCGGGAGCGGCGGCCGGGGCTCCGGGGTGGTTTCCGCCGTCTCTGGGCTTTCCGCTTCATCGGCGCCCTGCATCTCGTCGGTGATGCCTTCCACGACGATCAGCCCGTCGCGGACTGCCATCATCGTCGCCTCGGTGCGGGATTCGGCGCCTAACTTCGTGTAGATGTTGCGGAGATGCACCTTGACGGTGTTGACGCTGATGAATAGCGCCTGGGCGACTTCGCGGTTGGTGATGCCGGTCGCCACCATCTCTAGGATTTCGGTTTCTCGCTCGGAAAGTGGTTCGCCGTGTTCGGCCATTGAGTGTGTTAATTCCTTAACTTTAGCAACCTGCGGGAGGTTGACAACCTGTCGCTAGTGTCGGGGAAACATCAGGATTATAGCACAGAGAGGGTGAGGAGCAAGCAGGGAAGCGGTTCAATTGGAGAGCGTCCACAGGACGATCTCTGGCGGAGCGAGAAAGCGCGCGCGGGGAGCACCGAGGCCTTCCACGCCCAACCCCCGGTTGACGTAGAGCGTGGTGTCGCCAGCCTGGTAGCGGCCCATCTCGTATCGTTTGCCGAATTCGGAGCTGGTGAAGACGGCCCCGTAGAGCGGCAAACGAATTTGCCCGCCGTGGGTGTGCCCGCAGAGATACAGGTCTACGCCTATCTCCGTCGCCTCGGGCATCAGGTCGGGCGAATGGTAAAGCAACAGGGTGAAGCGCTCGGCCGGCGCGCCGCCGTTCAACAGTCGCCGGAGGCGAGGCGCGTCTCGCTTCCGCTCGGCGGTGCAGCGCAACCCGGCGATTCGTATGGCGTGATTTTTCAGGCGTACGTCTCTCACCTCGTCCAACAGCCAATTGATCGGCAGATCGGCGAAGATATGCGGGACGATGTGGGGATGGTCAACTGGCGGACTGCCGGGGATGGCGTAGATGGGGCATTGCGGGCCGGCGATCCGGCAGAGCGCCTTCAACGTCTGGCGCGCTGCGGCGTGGACGGCCTCGTCTTGCTCGGCGGCGAGAATCAGGTAATCGCCGGTCAGTGCGATGGCGTCGGGTGAGAGAGTTTCGACGATGTGGAATAACCGCCGCTCCCGCAAGGCCAGGCGCTCGACGTGCAAGTCGCTGAGATGCAGCAGTCGCAAGGGCTCGACCCCGTCGAGCTTGGGGGAGCGCAACGTGATTTCGGTGACGCCGATCTGGAATGGCTCGATCCACGTGGCGTAGAGCGCCGTGGCGAAGATCGCCAGATTGAGCGCTGCGGCGGTCAGAAGGCCGGCGGGCGCGTTCCAAACAATCCCCAGTCCGAAGATGAGGGCGGCGCGAACGAGGGCCAGCCCCAAAAGCGGGGGTGTGACGGGGCCAAAGGAGCGCTCCCGGCGGGGCAAGAGCGTCAGGCTGACGCCGTCGCCCAGGATGAAGGTCAGCGTGAGCAGGGCGACCGGCAAGCGCAAATCGCCCCACGGCCAACAGGCGATGGCGGCTAGCGCTAGCCAGGTTGGCATTAAGGCGGCCGGAGGGATGCGACTGAGGGCGTCGGCGAACACGAGGGCCAGGTGGATGAGGTTGGGGCGGTAATCTGGCGAGTGGCGCGTGGGTTGCGCTGGCGTCGCCCTGTCTAGATGGGGGGGCTGGCGCACTACGCGCCTCCCGCCGAGTCCGCCAGCGCATCGCGGAGCAGATCAGGGCGATTGGTGATGATGGCGTCGACGCCGAGGTCGATAAGGCGGGCCATTTCGTCGGCGTCGTCGACCGTCCAGGGATGCACGCGGTAACCGCGCCTCCTGGCCCAGGCGACGTATTGCGCGTTGACCATCGTGTAGGCGGGGTGGCGGGCCTCGTGGGGCGCGATGCAGGCCAGCCAGGCGCGGCGCAGCGGAAGCGGCAGATCGGGGGCGTAGAGCAGGCCGGTCAGGATGTGGGGGGCTAATCGCTTGACGCGGCGCAGGGCGAAGGGGTTGAAGGAGGAGATCAGAACCTGCTCGCTCAAGTCGTGCTGCGCGATCTGGGCGAGCACGACTTGTTCCAATCCATTGTCGCGCAGACTGACGCTTTTGAGTTCGACGTTTAACAGCAAGCGGGAACCGAAAGCGGCGAGGACCTCTTCCAGGGTGGGGAGGGTCTCGCCGGCGAATTGTGGGCTGAAGTAAGCGCCAGCGTCGAGGCGTTTGAGTTGGGCGAGCGTGAGCGATGCGACCGGCCCGCTGCCGTCCGTGCTCGCGTCGACCGTGGCGTCGTGGATGACGACCGGGACGCCGTCGGCCGAGAGGTGGACGTCAAATTCGATGCCGTCGGCGCCCAGCGCGGCGGCTTTTTCAAAGGCGGACAGCGTGTTGGCCGGCGCTACGCTGCTGGCGCCCCGATGGGCGATATTGAGCGTCCTTCCGTGATCGCTTTTCCAATTCACCAGTTTGCCAGTCTATATTTCGACGAAGTAAGCCTCGGCCGCCTGGTCGATCAGTTCCTTGGTCAGGGCGGGGCGGGTATTCGTATAGCGAGCGGTGTCGATGAGTTGGTCGACGATGTCGCGGGGATGGCACGCGCGCTTGGAGCGCTTGTGTTTGAGGTAGTGCTCCTGGATCAGGTAGGCCAGCCCACGGTCATCGTAAGGGACCTTTTTGCTGGCGCACACGCGGCGGAAGATCTCGCGGTATTCGTCCCACGAGGGGTTGGAGATCTCTATCTTGTGGCGGATGCGTCGCAAGAAGGCCTCGTCGACCAGGTCGCGGGGGGCCAGGTTGGTCGAAAAGACGATGAGGACGTCGAAGGGCACCTCGATTTTGCGGCCGGTGTGGAGCGTTAGAAAGTCGACCCGTTTTTCCAGGGGGACTATCCAGCGGTTGAGTAGGTCGCGGGGGCGGGCCTGCTGGCGTCCAAAGTCGTCGATGAGCAGCATGCCGCCGTTGGCCTTGACCTGGAATGGGGATTCGTAATACTTGTTATTCTCGTCGTAGACCAGGTCGAGCGATTCGAGCGTCAACTCGCCGCCGGTGATGATGACGGGGCGCTGGATGTGCTCCCAGCGGGGATCGTATTTTTTCTTGCGTTGATTATCCGCGCCTTCTTGATCGACGACAACGTGGTTGACGTTATCGAAGACGCGGATGATTTGGCCGCCCACTTCGATGGCGTAGGGGATGAACATCGTATCGCCAAGGATCATCCGGCCGATGCTTTCCGCGATGGCAGTCTTGCCGTTGCCGGGGTGTCCATAGAGGAAGATGGAGCGCCCGGAGTTGACGGCTGGCCCCAATTGGGCGAAGGTCTCTTCGTTGATGACCAGGTGGGAGAGGGCCTGGCGCATCTTGCGTTGGTGGACGACGACGTTGCCCAGCGTCTGCTTGTGTATCGCATAGGTATAGGCGCGCAACGTGACGGGCGCCGGGCCGGCGTATTGGCTGCGATCCAGGACTTCGCGGGCTACGGCGCGCCCCTTTTCGGCGATGGTGTACTGGTAGGCGGCCTCCCCGTAACCGCCGGTCCCGGTGACCTCGCAGAACTTTTCCCGTTTGATGAATTCCAGCACCTGTTCGACGACGCCGGGGTAGGGCAATCGCATCCGGTTGGCCAATTCGTAACCGGAGATGTTGCCTTCGAAATACATAATTTTGATCGCCAGGTCGGTTAACAGGGCCAGGCTAAGTCCCGTATCCTTGACCGATTTGGGAATCGGCGGGATGTACATCGGTCGGTCGCTGCTTTTTTGCGGATTTTGCGCCATATCGAATTGCTCCTAACAGTCTACTTCCGTAACGAGCGTCTTAAATAATTGTGCTAATCGGCTCGCGGACGGGCCTCTGAGTGAATTTTTTAATAGTCTCTAACGTTTAAAAGTCGGTTAACCTTGCGGAGGCGCTTGACAATGGCATATTAACTAATCCCAGACTTCGGAAGCCTAATCCGCCATGATCGTATTAGAAAACGCGCCAATCAATCATTTTGGTCACGCCCTCTATTATACTACGGTTGCGGGAAGCGACAAAATGTTTCTACGGGAGCGTTACGTGCTTGGGACAGCCTCCTGTGTCAAACGACAATTAGAAATGGACATCGATGACAATTAGAAATGGGGTGGTCATGGGATGGACGGGCCTCGACTTGCCAGACTTGGATTAGCTGGTGGGCGAGGAAGCGAAGGAGGAGGAGGACACAGACGATAGTGCGTGACCGGTGTCCTTTGAACGGTGACTGACGATTCTCTACTCCTTCGAGGCCGTAACTTCCACCAGGCAGAACTCGGAAGCTTCCAGGTATCTCTCGCTTTTCAGAGATCTCGGCGCGCAAGTTAACTTGCCCACAACG
>DAOTUC010000274.1:0-6617 GCA_034437315.1 Anaerolineae bacterium | reverse complement strand
CTGCTACTGCAACCAACAAAGCTTGGCTCAAACGTGTTTCTACTGCCCCATGCCAAGCCAAGTGGTCACCCAATGGCATTGTACTCATCAAGACATGGCTGATAGCGATCACCAACACGACGATATATCAGGGAGTCCGACATACCCCCTCATAAAATACATTTCTTATTTTGTCACCCCCATATCTAGGCAGTACGGGCGAAATTTGCCTATATATAGTGTGGCACGTTCAGATAATTAACACTCTGAATTTGCTGACGGACTCCCTGTATATACGGCGTGAACCACGCTGCGCATCATAATATGCTCTCCTTTCACTCTGTATGGACATACTATACACCTGATGCCAGCTTATTTCCAGTCGCTCACTTGTCCCACGAAAATGGATAAGAGCGTAACTAACGATAGAGGAGGAAAGATGGCAAGCTATATTGAATACAAACTGGAGGATGGTACCACAGTGCTAATTGAGGCTGAAGAACCAGTCGGTGGACTAGCACCGGCCGGTCGCAGCGCCGAAGGAGTTGCCAAAGTTCAGGCCAAGAGGACATTTGAGGAAGCTCTACAGGGTATCAAGCCCTGGGCAAGGACTTTGCGTCAGCAACTAGAGAATCTGGCAGCTGATGAAGTAGAGGTGACCTTTGGTATCAAGGCTGTTGGTGAGGCGGGGATCTTTGCCGTAGGCAAGATTGGCGCCGAGGCCAACTACAAAGTGACCTTAAAATGGAGCGAGAAGTAGACCAACAACAGTAAGCCTCATAAGACTCTGGGATTTCGCATGGCGAATAGTTTCAGATAAGCTCAAAGGGGATGTGTCACCCCCGTATTTAGGGTAAACGGTTTCGAGCCATTAATGCGCGACGCGGGTAACATATCCGCTCCGAGCACCATGCGAAATCCCAAAGAGCCAGCATCATTATGACGCCATCTCTTAATTTAGCCATTGCTTGTGTCCGCGATGGAGCCAGTCGTATTGTGGGTGTTGGGTTTTCCGTGACCTTTGATGTTCCCACCCGCGGGTCTATCACGCCTTCAAGAAATAAGGCGTAGTCTGCAGTGATACCTAGGTAGCCCGTCTGATACGCCTATTGGGCTACGGTCATCGTTTCGGCCATTCGCTTTACACGAAGCTCTGATCCCCGTCCCCGGGGCGGCTTAAACGGGCTGTTTGCGTCTATGCCGTCCCCGAGATGGGGACTTAGAGCAGGGGGTGGCCGAAACGATGACCAAGGCCTGACGTATCAACTTCCGATACAGGGTCAAGAAATCTATCTTTACGAAGCGAAGCTGACGAAAAAGCGAACAACTTCATACCAACGGATCGCGCGCAAAAATTTACGGGACACCCTCATCCTCAGGGAATGGACAGGCGCGCGCTCCCCTCCACGTATCCCATGCCAAAGTTGGGTGAAAGAAGACACGCGCGGAAATCGCTCACGTCGACCCGCCGGTTCATCAGCGAGCGATAGATACCGGCCCCACTGACGTCGCCTACCAGCTGGAAACCAACGATCCGACCATCCTGCAAGAAAATCTTGCGCAAGACACCGTCCCGCTCATATCGCAACACCTCACCCTCCGCCTGCCCGACAACCATCACCGGGAGGCCAAGGTGTTTCAGGCTGTTCATATCGTCCGCGCCTTCGTAGGCCGTGTCCCAACCGAGCAGATTGTGGGCCACGACCTGGCCCTGCGCTACAGCGTTGGGGAAGATCGCGTGGACGTAACGCTCTCCGGTAAGCCGGTCGAAGGTCTCTGCCACATCTCCAGCGGCATAGACGTCAGGGTTGCTCGCGCGTAGGTGATCGTCCACCAGCACACCCCAGGCTGTCTCGATGCCGGCGCCTTCCAGGAACTCGATGTTGGGCCGCAGGCCGGTGGCTGCGATCAGCAAATCGGCTTTCACCTCTGCGCCAGATCGGACCTTGACCGCCTCGGCGCTCGGCTCACCCAAGAAGGCGAGTGCATCGGCGTCATCGCCGCGCCGCACCTTGACGCCTCGCTCCAGCAGCATATTGAGCACGATCTCCGACGTTTCGGAATCGAGCATGCTGCGCATCACGCGGGAGCGGACCAATTGCGTCACCTCCACGCCCAATTCATTCAACAACAGCGCGATCTCCACGCCAATGAATCCAGCGCCAACGATCAACGCCGTGTGGGCGCTCCCATCCCGGACTCGCCCGATCAACACCTCGGCGGTGGAGAGCGACTTGAAATTGTAGACGCCGGGCTTGTGCTCCTCCAGCCCCGCCGCGTAGAGCCGGCCTCCCGTGGCGATGACCAGCCGGTCGTAGGCCACCGTCCCGCCATTGGCCAACCGGACTGCATGGGCTTCCGGATCCACCGCCGTCGCCCTGTCGCCCGAGCGGTAATCGACCCCCATCCGTTCCGGGAAATCCCGCCCGCGCCACAGGTGCACATCCCGCCCCGACGAGAAGTACGTGACCATCGCCGGGGGAGAGTATGGAGGATACGGCTCGTCGGAAAGCATCACGATCTCGATCTGTTTATCATATCGACGCAGCGTCTCGGCGACGGTGACGCCAGCCGGACCTGCGCCGATGATGAGCACTCTCATTACGTCCTCCTCTCTGTCACCCGCGCTAGACCGTTTCAAACGACAAGCCCAATTCCTCCCGCTTCTTCTCGATATGCCGCCGGATCAACTTGGCTGCCTCCTCCGGGTCCGGCTCAACGGCGAACATCCCGCCAATCACATCCTCCGCTCCCTCGGTAAGCAGTTGGGTCACGTTGGGACTGCCCAGCACCTGGGGAACGACGCCCAGCACGGTGTAGATGCCGGATGAGACGACGTAAGTCCCGATGGAGACCGCTTTCTCGCTCATCCACTCCGGAGCCGCGCCCGCGACCGGCAGGTCGCTGATGTCGACCCCCAGCGCGTTGGCGATAGCCGCGCAGGCTACCAGGATACGGCTGATGTCGACGCACGATCCCATATGCAGGACCGGCGGGATGCCCAGCGCCTTACAGACGCCTCCCAACCCCTCGCCCGCCCGATCCGCCGCATCCGGCAGCAACAGGCCCGCCTTGGCGCATGCAATCGCGTTGCAACCGGTGTTCACCACTAAAACGTCATGGGCGATCAACGACTCGACCAGCTTCAGGTGAGCGTAATCATGGCGCACCTTGGGATTGTTGCACCCCACGACGCCGACGATGCCCCGGATAGCGCCCCCCTTGATCGCGTCCAGCAAGGGGTCCAGCGTCCCACCCAGCGCCTTGACAATCGCTTCCACGCTAAAACCGACCATACACGCGGTTTTCTCGTCCGGGATGTTGATCATCTCCGCCTTGCGGTTGGCGTAATTCTCCACCGCCCTCCGCACGATTTGCTTGGCGATGTCGTAGGCCTCCTCTTCGTTAAACTGGATGTGGGTCGCGCCGGGGAACTTGGCCTTGGGTGAAGTCGAGATGATCTCCGTGTGATAACACGTCGCCAGGGCCGGAAGGGCTGGCATAATACACTGCACATCGACCACCACCGCCTCGACCGCGCCGGTGATGACAGCCAATTCTTGCTGCAGAAAGTTGCCGGCGATGGGAACACCGTGACGCATCAAAATCTCGTTGCCCGTGCAGCACATCCCCACCACGTTGATGCCCCCGGCTCCCTTTTGCTTTGCTAACTCGACCAGTTCCGGATCCTGCGCCGCCGCCACGATCATCTCCGAAAGCGTCGGCTCGTGGCCGTGCACCACGATATTGACCTGCCCCTCATCCAAGACCCCCAGGTTAGCCGTCGACATCACCGGTTCCGGCGTGCCAAAGAGCACGTCGGAGATCTCCGTGGCGATCATCGATCCACCCCACCCGTCGGCGATGGACGTGCGCAAGCCGTGCAGGATCAAGTGGACGTAATCGTGGTCCACACCGATGTGGGTGCGGTGCATAACCTCCACGATCTCCCGGTCCACCCCTCGGGGGTCGACGCCTAATTTCTGCCATAGCTCGACCCGCTTCTGAGGCGCGCGCCGGGTGAATTGAATGGGGCCTTCCTGCTTGCCGAACTCGTCATAGACCGCGTGAGCCAGGTCGAGCGCGATATCCTCCTTAGCACGGCCTTCCACCGCGATACCGTACTCATCCGCCAGCGCGTGCAGCTTAGCCTCGTCCTTGATCTCGTAACCGCCGCCCTTCCCCTCGGCTGTGAGCAGCAATGTGTGGGCGATATCCCGCCCGTGATCGGAATGGGCGGCCGCGCCAGCGGCGATCATCCTCAGCAGCCCTCGGGCGACGATGGTATCCGCTGTCGCGCCGCAGACGCCCTTCTGTGGGCCGGTGTCGTCAAAAGGATCGATCCGGCACGGGCCCATCGCGCAATGGCGACAACAGACCCCCAGCTCGCCGTAGCCACATTGGGGCAACTGGGCCTCAAGGCGCTCCCAAGCTGTCTCGCGCCCTTGCTTTTCCGCGATGCGCAACATCGACTGTGTAGCCGGATCAACCGAACGTTGAGTCGCACGATCTTGCTTGCTCATCTCTTCACTCCTCTCTGCCGATATGATCGATACGCGCTCCCAAAGCCCGCCACGCCTCGACGTGGCCCGGAAGCCCAACCATCTCCGATTGAATCTCACCTGTCGCGACTGAAACAGCTTTCGCCAACTGGGTACTCGCCTTCTCAACCAGTTCATTAATGTCGCCAAACGCCAGAGCACCAACCTTGCAAGCCTCCACACAGGCCGGCTCTCGTCCCTCGCGCTGCCGCTCGATGCAATGATCGCACTTGAGCGCCACTGTATGCTCCCGCTTGACCACCGCCGATCGGTAATAGCGAATCACGTCAAACGGGCACACCATCGCGCACATCGCGCACGCGATGCACCGGTCCCCATCAATTTGGACAATATTCAAGTCCACATCGCGGCTAATCGCCCCCGTCGGGCAAACCTGTAGACAAGGGGCCGGTTCACAATGACGACATTTGTTGGGAAAAGAGGTGCTCAGGTAAATGCCTGGCGCGACGTGAATGCGAGGCCGCGGCTTGGGGGTTTCGAAAACCGCCTGGTAGAGGGTCTTGCTTTGGGAGTGCTCCACGGCGCAGGCGATCTGGCATTGTTTGCAACCGATACATCGTTCGGGGTTTACAAATACCGTCTTCATACGGCTACTCCCTTCTATTTTCTACACGTCACAACGGGACAAAAACACGCGACACCTTCCCGGCCTCCCGCTAGCGCAGAAAGGGGCTGATTCAGATGATCCGCTCAACAGTTCTACTCAACAACCACCTCCTTCTAGCTAAATCTTACTCAGCCATACGAAAGTTAATCAGTTAGTCCCACTGACTATGCACTTGGATGACTAAACTTTCAGGTCAACAAACTGTCAGGCAGCTAACCTGGATTATACTCCTACGCTCAAAAGTGAGCAAATCCTACACCTTGAGAGACCCTTAAAAAAGTCGCTCAGAGGCCCGTCCTCGGGCCGATTAGCGCCCCTGGAACGGCGGCTAGAGCGATTATTTAAGACGCCATTCAACAATTCCGTAACCACCTGGAACTTTAGCTTCGCCGAATAACACTTGCCATTTTTGCCTCCTCACTAACACGTTCATACGTACACACGCTCAATACCGGTGACGTACTTGGAATTCTTGATCAAACTCATTGGTGTGAAGTTATTCGCTTTTTTGTCAGCTTCGTTTCGTAAAGATAGATTTCGTGGCCTTGTATCGGAAGCTGACACGTCTTGATTGGCTCAAATTGCCTGTCCGTGGGTGACTTGGTGTGTCCATCAAGTTGTTTCTTGGACTAAAAGGAGCCTTTAGGTGGCTCTGAGCAGTCCAAAAACGGCTTCCTCGGACTTGAAAACCGGACGCAAGCGCCCGAGAATTAGCAAGAGCATACGAGTGAGCCGGGATCAGAAAATAACTTCACACTATTGGGTCAAACTAAAGGGGAAGAAACTCGATATACGGTCGGCCTCGACGTCCAGCGGCTGGGCGTATTTCAACTCCACCACGACGTGATTGTAATCCACGTGTTTGTGTAAGAAGCGATTGACCGCTTTCCTCCAACGGCGCACGCTCCCACGCGGTGAATAGCAAGGCGGGCCAGCGATGGAAACATCGGTGTAGACATCAGTGACACGCCAATGTCAGAAACACTGCAACCTCACCGCCTGCCTGTGCCTCCTGTCTGCGTGCGACGCACAGGCAGGCGGCAAACAGCAATCTACCCGGTCGCTTGCAGGGTATCAGTGCTTGGGGGAGGAGTATGGACATGAAAAGGGACCCAGGACGCGGGTGATCCCGTATCCTGGGTCATTGTCTACAGGGTGGTATGTGTTCAAGTCGTTGAACACTCCCCCACTCATTCTCTGCTTTCCACACCTTCTGAGAAGAGTGAACCTCAACCCATTGGGACTGGCCTTAGCACGGACATGCTTTTCATCTAGGACAGCCCAAAGGCCAGATTCACAGCTACAGCCTGCGGATGAAGGATTTCCTGCTGCAAAAAGAATAACGGGCAGACGGCGCTGAGCGTTCTGTTCTTATCCAAACAGACCGGAGAGATATGCTTGCGCTTGAGCGGACACCGACCAGAAGAATTGCGAAGCCAAGTTATGGGTTTTTCTGCCATGCAGCGACT
>DAOTUC010000273.1:0-18342 GCA_034437315.1 Anaerolineae bacterium | reverse complement strand
AACAGCGATTTTCCTTGAAAACTGCTCCCAGAAGGCCTATTTGTCGCCAAAATCGTCATTTTGAGCACGGGCCTGGAAACAATGGGCACAATCGAAATGGCTATATCCGTGACAAGTGACCCACTAGTCAAGCTCATACAAGTTCACTGTCGGCATTGGCCGAAAACAGCCTCGGAACGCACAAATCGTGCCGGTGGTATGCAGATTTCAAACCTGAACAATGTTTTCCCGACCATTTCCCGACCAAACATCTGACAAAGACTGCCCTGAAAAAAGCCAAAAAAACCGGATTTTCAGTGGAGGCTTTTGATTAGATTCAAAGGCGTCTAGAATCCAATGAATATACAGCATACGCCTCTCATATATCCATTGCTTATCGCGACGGGCATGTCATTAGGCATTGCCTATTACACGTGGAGACGCCGTCCGATTGCGGGCGCCCTTTCCTTCACGGCGCTTATGCTCGCGGTCGCCGTGTGGACCTTGACGTACACGCTGAGGCTGGTCAGCGTAAACGTGGATGCCAAGTTATTTTGGGCCAAGGCGCGATACATCGGCATCCTCGCCGCCCCGACCGCCTGGTTCATCTTTCTCCTTCGATATACCGGACACGAAAAATGGCTAAATCCTCGAGTGATGGTCGCGCTGGCGATTGAGCCGCTGATCACCCTGATCATCACGTGGACCAATGAACTTCACCAATGGAATTGGACCAGCGTGGCGGTCGAACGCCGGGGGGCGCTGGTCGTGTGGCAAGCGACTTACGGGGTGTGGCATCAGGTTCACGCGGTGTATACCTATGGACTGCTCCTGATCGGCTTGTACCTGCTCGTCCAGGCCATCCATCGCTCATCCCCGCTCTATCGGGGACAGATCGTCACCCTGCTGTTCAGCTCCCTGATACCGATAATCAGCGACGCGTTATATAATTACGTCCTCCCATCATTCCCCCTGGAACCAACCCCTTTCGCTTTTATGCTCAGCGGTCTGCTCGCCATCGCCAGCATCTATTTCTTTCGCCTATTCGACATTATCCCGATCGCACGCAACGTCGTCGTGGATAACCTGAGCAACGCCGTCTTCGTGGTAGACAACCAACGCCGCATCGTCGATCTGAATCCGGCCGCAGAGAAACTCATTGACCGCCCGTCGAGAAAAGTCGTCGGGCAATCTATGGCGCAGGCCTTGCCCGACAAGATGGCCCCTCTCCAGCGTTATTTAGAGACCGCGCCGACCCAGGTTGACGTCGAAATAGATGAGCGTTTCTACAGGCTACAGACGTCTGATCTATACGAGCACCGACGCCGAGGCGAGGGACAGCTCATTATTCTGGATGACATCACGGAGCAAAAACGGGCCGAGACGGATATGTTGGCCCAGCAGGACCTGCTGGAAAACCTCATCGCCATCGCGCGGGCGACGATCAAGCGGACATCTCTAACAGAAACGCTCCAGAGCGCGCTGAATATGGCCGTCAAGTTGACACAGGCCGAGGAGGGAAGCTTGTTCCTACTGGACGGCGCCGGTGAAATCACCCATAGCGTACTGGCCCGAGGGGACCTACCTCCGGAGAAAAAAGCGTCGATCGTGAACCTGGTGATGGAAAGAGGATTGGCCGGCTGGGTGTTTCACCACCGTCAACCGGCCCTGATTCGAGACACGAGCAAAGACAAACGCTGGCACCCGCTAGATAATACGCCGTACACGGCCAGATCTGTGCTATGCATCCCCATCGCCAGCGGGTCAGCTATCCTGGGCATTCTCACTCTGACCCATCCGGAAACAGGTCATTTTCACGCCAATCACGCCTATCTCCTCCAATCGTCGACCGATCAAATGGCAATGGCTATCCGCAATGCTCAGATGTATGACGAGCAACGCCGCCTGGCGATTCGTCAGACGACGCTCTACGAGACCCTCCGCGCCGCCGGGGAACACCTCAACGCCGAGACGATCACCCAGACCGCCGTCGAGAGCATCGCCCGGCTGACCGGTTGGTCCGAAGTCGCCATCCGTTTGCCCGATCCGGCGGAGACCATCCTCGTCGTCGCGGGCCAGGCGGGCGCAACGGCGCAAAGCGCGTCCGATCCCCTGCCCATCAACCAAGGAGCCGCCGGACGCGCCTTTCAGAGCGGCGAACGACAGTATATCCCCGACGCCGCCGCCAGCGGCGAGGAGGACGTGAGCAGCCACAACATCCATCGAAGCAAGCTGACCGTCCCCCTACGCCGGGGCAAGCGCGTGTTAGGCGTCCTCGACATCGCCAGCGAGGAGGCCGGGGCGTTCGACGCTGACGAAATCCTCCTGGCTACCTATCTCGCTGAAGCCATCGCCCTCGCGCTGGATAACGCCCGGTTATACGGCGAGATCAGCCAATACGCAGCCGGCTTGAACACCCTATACACCATCGCCCGTTCGACCAGTCAATCCCTGATGCTGGAAGACGTTCTGTCCGATACACTGAATACGGCGCTCAACTCGCTCAATTTCGACGCTGGCCTAATCAGCCTCGTCTCCCGGGATGACGAGCATAGGGATAATGATGGGGATGCGTACCTACAAATTGCGATAGAGCAGGACGTACCGCCCGCGTTATTGGCGCAAATGAAGCGCAACAGGTTAGAAGACACCCTGTGTCAACACGTCCACCAGCAAGAGCAAGTCCTTTCGATAGGCGACGTCGACTTAGAAATGGACGCCATCGAAGGTCTCATAGATGATGTCCCCTTGCTAGATTCTGTGCTCTCCCAGGGCATACGCGCCTTCTCCTGCATCCCTCTGCTGCACCAGGATCGCTCCATTGGGGTATTGAGCATATTCTCATACCAGACACGCCCCCTATCGTCCGAGGAAGAAGCCTTACTAACAGCCCTGGGCCAGCAGATAGCCACAGCTGTGACCAACGCTCGACTCTTCCAGGCTATCGCTGATGAACGCAGCCGTTTGCGCGCGACGATCGAGGCCAGCCGGGATGGCATTATCCTGGTCAGCGCTGAATTGGAACGACAACGAGTATTGGTCATCAATGCGCCAGCGCTCACCCTCTTGCAAATCGAGAGCACTCCTGAGGATTGGATCAATCGTTCCGCACAAGCCATTTTTGAAGCGATCAAACAAAGCGCGCCCAAAGTCGCCCAGTTCATTGAGAACGAGCTGGAACGCGCCCAGAGCGGCGATACGTCGGCCGGGGAAGGTGAATGCACCGTCCCGCCGCGCACCATCCACATGATTAACCTGCCGGTGACGACCGATTCCACCCACTTGGGGCGATTGTTGGTCTTGCGAGATGTGACCGAGGAGCGGTTACTCGCCCGTATGCGCGAGGATCTCACGCACGCCATGGTGCACGACCTGCGCAACCCATTGACCGCCATCCACGGCGCGCTATCCTTCTTGAGCGACACGCTCGACGTCGGTCTCTCCTCCACCCAACAACAACTGTGGGATATCGCCCAGGAAAACACGCAAAGCATGCTCAAACTGGTCAACGCGATCCTGGAGATCAATCGACTGGAAAGCCGGCAGATGCCGCTTGACCCTACCGTCATCCCACTTGCCAAACTCATATCCGACGTCCTTGCCTTACAAATCCCACTGGCCGCCAACAAGAGCCTCCAACTGACGAGCGACGTAGCAGACACGCTCCCGCCGGTCTGGGCCGACGCCGCGCTGATCGAACGAGTTCTTAAGAATTTGATCGGAAACGCGATCAAATTTACACCAGAGAATGGCGTGATTCGCGTCACAGCCCGGCTGGACGAAGAAACAAAATCCAAGGTGCTGGTCTCGGTCATCGACAGCGGGAGAGGCATCCCATCCACCATCAGAGATAAGCTCTTCGATAAATTCACCACGGGCGAACAGCAGGGACGCGGCAGCGGCCTCGGCCTGGCCTTCTGCAAAATGGCGCTCGAAGCGCACGGCGAGCGCATCTGGGTGGAGGAGACCTCGGGAAAGGGCGCGACCTTCACTTTCTCCCTACCCCTGCCCAAATCGGCCATCGAAAGCCCGCCGAGTCGCGAACAAACGCCTCACGACTCGCCCGGGGAGCAACACTGAGTATGCCGCGTCGGATGGTCCGTACCGCCGCCTGGGCCGCTCTAATAGGGCCCGGCCTGAAGTTGAGCTTGCAGTTTTCGATTATGAGCGCATCGCTGGCGCTGTTGCTGCTTCTCAGCTTCTGGATCATCCGCGTCATCTCCCAGGCGATCTCACCCGACCGCCAAGCCGCAGCGCTCCCCGTGTTAGGCGTGAGCGTCATCCTGGCGACCATCTTTATGGGCGGCGGGCCGGGATTGGGTCTCCCCATCACGCACGGCATTATCCAGGCGCACGGCGGCCCGATACGAGTCGCCAGCGCGGGTTACGATAAAATAGCCTGTCCGGGGAGCGCCTTCCACGTGATCTTACCCCTGGCGGGCGACGCCGGTGCATTCCCGCCAAACGTCTCGCAACCCCGATGAAGCATCGAGAAACTCGTGCGACGCCGCCTATTGACGCCCACGTCAATGTCAACGTCGCTCGCGTCGCCCGCTCCACAGCGCTGGTCGCATCCCTCTTGGCGATCGACAAAGTACTGGGCATTGTGCGCGAGATGCTCGTGAGTCGCGCCTTCGGGACGTCGGCGGTGCTCGACGCCTATTTCGCCGCCTTCGAGATTCCCGAAGGGCTCAACACCGTCGTCACCGGCGCCGCCCTGACGACGGCGATGATTCCGATTCTCACGCGCGCGCTGTCCAGGCAAAGCCGCATCGACTTGTGGCGTCTCGTCTCCACCGTGGTCAATTGGATATTGATCAGCGTCGGCGGCGCAAGCATTGTCGCGGCTATTTTCGCCCGTCCTATCATGGTCTTCATCGCGCCCGGTTTCGCTGGCGATGCGGCCCAGGTCGCATTATCAACCCAACTGATGCGCCTGGTGTTGATCCAGACCTTGATCTTCAGCGCCAGCACCGTCGTCACCAGCGTCCTGCAAGCCCACGAGCATTTCCTGCTCCCCGCCCTGTCCCCCCTCTTCTACACGCTGGGCCGCATCTTCGGCGTCGCCGTGCTTGCGCCGGAGATGGGTATCTTCGGGTTGGCCTGGGGGGGCTTGCTGGGCGCGGTCGCTCACCTGCTGGTCAAAGTTCCCTGGCTGATACGCCATCAAGCCCACTGGAGCCCCTCATTGTCCCATCCAGAACTGGGCGCCCTGCTGAAGTTAATGGCGCCCCGCATGCTGGGTATGGGTGTGACCTACGTCAATTTCGTATTGCCGACGACTTTTGGCTCATTCCTGCCCGATGGGGCTATCTCGGCCTACGAGTACGCCTGGAAATTGATGCAATTGCCGGAAACCTTGCTGGGGACCGCGATGGGCGTCGTCGTCTTCCCCACCTTATCCCGTCTCGCCGACGAGGCCTATAACACGGAAGACAAAGGGGGAGGCGCGGAACTGCGCCGCACCTTCTCCTGGGCGCTGCGCCTGATTCTGGCGTTGAGCGTCCCGGCGGCGGTAGTGATGCTGCTCATAGGGCGACCGCTGACCGCCCTGCTCTACCAGGGCGGCGCGTTTGACGCTGCCGCCACCGACCACGTCTATCTGGCCTTACAATTCTTCGCCCTGGGACTGGTCACTCACAGCGCGCTGGAAGTCGTTGCCCGGTTGTTCTACGCCAGGAGGGATATGTGGACGCCGCTATGGGCCGCGCTGGGGGGATTGCTCATCAACGCGACGCTGAGTTGGACGCTGCTTTCTCGGCTGGCCCAAGGCGCCATCGCTCTGGGCAACTCGGTAGGCGTGGGGTTCCAGGTCGCGGCGCTCCTGCTGATCGCACGAAGAAGGTTGGGCGACGTCGATGAAGCGTCGGCGACGCGCTCCCTGATGCGCACGCTGGCCGCGGCCGGCCTGATGGGAATCGCGATGGTTGGCTTGCATACGCTGAGGCCCGACCCGCACGGATTGGAGCGGTTGCTCGTCGGCGGCGGCGTCTACGTCTTCTCAGCGCTCCTGCTGGGCAGCGACGAGCTGCGCCAATTGCCCCGCCTGTTGTTCGGGAAATAAAAACCGCCTGGAGCGCCAGCGTCCCGCTGGCGTATGGTGTCAGGATGACGGCGGTCCGGCGCTGCATTGTCGTCGTTGAGGGCGTTCCAAAGGGAGATGGGACTGTTTTGAAAGCAGCGTCACCCCCACCTTTCGGCTTGCGCCGCGCGCCATTCCTCCGGCGTGTTTATGTTGCGAAAGGAGCGCAGATGCGGATCGAAAGGCGCGATATCGTCCAGCGTCACGTAACGCACACGAACGTCAGGAAAAAAGGAGACGATGCGCCGCTCACCAGCTCGAATCGCCGCCTCCAGCGCCGGGAGGCACGCGCGCCGATAAGCGGCGTGGAGCGGCTCGACGAACGTTCGCCCCGCCTTTCCACCCGCCTGTGATTCGGGCGCGCTGCGCCGCAACACCACCGCGTCGAACCCCACCGCCCATCCGGCGAACGCCCGTAAAAGATCGGGCCGGAGAAACGGCATGTCACATCCCACCGCCAGCGCGAGGTCGTGAGAGGCCGCCCTGAGGCCGGCGTGCAAGCCGCCTAGGACGCCGACGCCCCGGAAGCGATCCACCACGACCGGCAACCCCAGCCCGGTATAGGTCGCGATGTCGCTCGCCACGATCAACACCTCGGCGCACACCAGCGCCACACGCTCGATCACCACCTCGATCAAGGCGCGCTCGCCAAACGGCAGGAACGCCTTGTTGCGCCCCATTCTTTGGCTGGAACCGCCAGCCAGCACCAGACCGGTCGTTGCGCCCATAGATTTTCCCCTACGCACTCGCGGATTCGGAACCTGCAGGAGATTTGTAGATGAACGTGTCAGGCAGCCAGTTTACTGGACCTATCCCTCTTCCCGGGAAATGGCATAGATGTGAAAGATGCGTTGAAACATCGTGACAATGGATAGAAAAGACAATAAAAAAGCGAGGGGGACGGTCAAGCCGAAGGCCGACAGAATAGCGATCATGACGACCCGCTCCATACGGGTCAGGAGGCCTACTTTGCACGTGAATTTCAACGCCTCGGCGCGGGCGCGCACGTAGCTGACCATCATCGCCGCCGCCAACGAGACGAGGAAAAGAGCGGCCGGCAGGAATAAATTGATACGCACGTGATAAATGATCAATCCGACAATCAGCATCATGTCAGCGACGCGGTCGAGGGTTGAGTCGAGGAAAGCGCCGAAGCGACTTTGTTTATTCATCACCCGCGCCAGCGCGCCATCCAGCGCGTCAATGGGTGAGCATATCAACAGAAGCACGCCCGCTAATTGAATGTAGCCGAAGCTGAAGAGAACGGCTATGCCGGTTTGCAACGTCATCCCGATGATCGTGAGCGTGTTGGGATGGACGCCCATCCGGCCCAACACCTGGGCGATGGGCGTCGTGATAATACTGGCCCGGTCGCGGGCCCAGTCGGTTAGACTATCCCAGCGCTTGCTGACTCGTTTAGCCTTAGCGTGTCGCTTGCTTTCTACCCGTTGTAGGCTCATTTGTCGTCATCGCTCCCATCAATAAACGCCTCAAGTCGCTGGCGGGCGTCTTCGTCGGTGAACTGGGTGGGCGGAGACTTCATAAAATAGGCGGACGGCTCAATGATAGCGCCGTTCAGCCCACGGTTGAGCGCGAGTTTGCAACAGCGCACGGCGTCGATGACGACGCCGGCCGAATTGGGGCTATCCCAGACTTCCAGCTTCAACTCAACGTTGAGCGGAATGTCGCCAAAGGTCGTGCCTTCCATACGAATGTGACACCACTTCCGGTCGGTCAGCCAAGGGACGTAATCGGAAGGGCCGACGTGGACATCTTCGGCCGAGAGCGGATATTCCAATTGACTGGTGACCGCGTTCGTCTTGGATATCTTCTTCGATTCCAACCGTTCGCGCTCCAACATATTGTAGAAATCCATATTGCCGCCGAAATTCAGTTGGTACGTGTGATCAAGCCTGACCCCCCGATCGCTGAAGAGGCGCGTCAACACGCGATGGACGATGGTCGCGCCGACCTGGCTTTTGATATCGTCGCCAATGACGGGCAGCCCGCGTTCCTTGAACCGGTTTTGCCAATAGCTTTCGCGTGCGATGAAGACCGGGATGCAGTTGACGAAAGCACATCCGGCGTCCAGCACCTGCTCGACGTACCACTTGGTCGCCATCTCGCTGCCCACCGGCAAAAAGTTGACGACTACGTCCGTTTCCGTCTCCTTAAGGATGTGCGCGATGTCGGCGGTGGGGCCGGGCGCCTTGTTGATGACTTGAGAGAGGTATTTGCCCAGCCCATCGTGGGTCATACCTCGATAGACGGGGACATTTAGGTGGGGAACGTCTGCAAATTTGATCGTGTTATTGGGCGCTTGCCCTATCGCTTCCGATAGGTCGCGTCCAACCTTGTTGGCGTCTATGTCAAAAGCGGCGGTAAACTGGATATCTCTCACGTGATAACCGCCCAGATTCACGTGCATCAGCCCCGGCACAAATGCATCGTCCGGGGCATCCTTATAAAACTGAACGCCCTGGACCAGGGCGGATGCGCAATTGCCAACGCCTACAATTGCGACGCGGACCTTATCTTGACTGCTCATTGCTTTAACCTCCGTGGGTTTTGTAGTCTGTATCACATTGTTGCTTGAAGTAGCAAAGCCATAAATTCATCTTGGTGTTGTTTGATTACGTCCATGTCGATGGAGCAATAGACCTCTCGACCGGCGCGTCGAACTTTCACCAGGCCATGCATACGCAGGGGACGGAGGTGAAAGGAGACCAACGGTTGGCTCACGCGCAGGGCGCGGGCCAACGCGGTAACCGTCATCTCTTCATTGCTGGCCAGGGTAATGAGAATACGCAGCCGTAAGGCGTCCTTCAGCGCGTAGAAATAGCGCGCCAGGTCTCGCAACCCCTCTTCATCTACTTGAAGTTCTCGGGTCGACATATCGCCTTTCTGCACACATACGCCACGCGGCTTTCCAGGTTCCAAAAGCGAACCTGCGGGAGGCGGTAAATTCTATAAAAAAACGTTTATATGTTAGCGTAAAAGCGGTATGTTGTCAAGTCAAGTTGTCATCGAAGCCATTTCGTAGTAAACTGTTCTATAGCCGGATAGATGGCGTTGAGGCGCCAAGTAGGCGCCAGGTTAAACGCCATTGGCCCCGCCTTGAGCAAGCTGAACGGTCACCATTTTGAATTTGTTAGAGTCTTTCTTATATCAGCCAAGCGGTTAAACCAGAAAGGAGAAGCGCGATGTCTACAAAATTAGGACCTCACGTCCTGAGAACTGCAGGTCAATTGGGGGAATACATTGAATCTGGCCCGGCGGTCGTCAAGCTGGTGGGCGATTGGGGATTAGCGAAAGACATTCCCAGCGACATATTGGTCATTGGACGCAAGTTTGAGGGCAAATATGATGCTCAACTCCAGCGAAATACAGGCAAGACCCCTTTCCAGGCAGCGCAACAATTCATCAATGACCAGATGCCAACCTATCGCTCCAATCCACACATCCTGTATTGGGAGGGGCACAACGAGCCGGTTTGGAACACATCAAAGGAAATGGAATGGTACGCCGCGTTCGAAGCGGAACGCATCCAGTTGATGGCCAAAGAGGGATTGAAGTGCGTGATTGGAAATTTCGCCGCGGGATCGCCCGCCCTGGAACTCTGGCCCGCGTTCATTCCCGCGATGAAGGCGGCTAAGCAACACGGCGCGATCCTGGGATTGCATGAATACAGTTGCCCATGGATGTGGTGGATGACCGGCAAACATCAGTTAGATCCAAAGGATGACCAGGGCGACGAGGGATGGACCACGTTGCGTTACCGCAAGGTCTATCGACAATATCTGATCCCCAACGACGTAGGAGACGTGCCGCTGGCGATCACCGAATGCGGCGTCGACCCCTTGGTAAACCCCAAACCGCCGAACACGACGAGCGGCACGTGGAAAGGATTGGGCGAATTCTGGAAGACCCACGACGGAGAGCCGGACAAGGCCGATTACTATTTCCGCCAATTGTTATGGTACGACGAACAGTTGCAGAAAGACGATTATGTCATCGGCGCGACCATATTCACCTGGGGGAGTTTTGGCGAACCGTGGTCCAGTTTCGACATCGCCGGGACAGAAGTGGCCCGTAAGCTGATCGATTACACCTGGAAAAACCCGGCCCGTAAGTTCACGGGGACAACCATTGAGGACGAGAAAAAGCCCCGCGGACAGCCGCGCGCCCAGTATACGCGCACCTACGTCCTGCTACCGCCCAACGCCGACGCCGCGTGGGCGCGGGCCGTCGTCGAGAGTACGTGGGATGACCAACGCTACACCATCGGCAGCAGCGCCGACGACGCGGGCATCGGCGATCTGGACGCACGACGGGTCATCGCCGTAAATCCCCAGGACTGGCCCGGCGACATGAGCCTCTCCGCTTTCTACGAGCGCTTTTATCCACACATCGAATACCAGGCGGTGCGAGCCGCGTCTCCAGAAGCGTTAGTCCAAAAGTTGAAGGATCTGTAGCAGATTGTGGAGGTGGGACGTATGGCGCAGGAAAGACCGACCGTTTTAATCACGCCGGAAGCAAAGAAGACATTGGAAGCCGAGGCGGAACGGGCCGGACTTGGCGGCGAATTGGCGGGCGGACTGCTTTTTGGCCATCCACTGGCGGATCAATACCGCCTGATCGTCAGCTCAATCCGCCCACGTCCAGAAGTGGGCTTCGGAAACCGAGAGTTCTCGTTGGACCAATCCCGCACGTCCCAGCAGTTGGCCCAGGCGCGCGAGATTGCGCCGGAAGCCCATTATGCCGGCGTCTGGTACCTGCATCGCACACCCAATAAGGAACCCAGCGATGACGAATGGGTTCAGACACAGGCCATCATGGAGGACCCCGATTACCGTTTCGACGATCTGGTCGTCTTAGTCATCTGTCTCTACTTTGGCGAGTTGAACACCTATGCGTTCTACTTTGACAAATATCACTCGGCCCGCAGTCAAATGCCGGAACCGACGACGTTACAATTGGCGAGCGAGGTAGAGCACGTAGAGGGGCGGACCGATTCGGCCCGCTCGGCCGCCCCTTCGCTCGCAGTCGATTGGTACAAGACCCCCGAGATCGTCGAGCGCCTGAAACAAGAATACGCCCGGTTATCGAAAGGTTACGAGGTTGACGTGACCATTCAAGCTGAGGGACGGATGGTCTTTCGATTAGACCCCCGGGGAGATTACGGGAAATTAATCCTATACCTGGCCTGTGAGGCCGGCTTCCCAGATCGCCCCCCCGAAGCCTTCATCATAGCGGGCGAAAAATCATACCCCCTCTACAGCCCTACTCTGAGCGAATGGACGGCTGATACGTGGATCGCTGAAACCGCCGACAGCCTGATCGAATGGCTGAATTGGTCTTTGGAACAATTTGTCGCGCAGGCCAAAGAGGGAATAGAGGCCGGGAATTATCAAGAGGCGGCCGATCTCTTGACCGTGGTGCTCTCCATCGACCCCCGGACGCCCCACGCCGCCCGGCTACTAGGCCAGGCCCAGGCGCCGCTTGCGATTTGACACCTTGGCAAAATGTTGTAGAATTAGGGCCGAGTTGGCCCACGTAGCTCAGTCGGTAGAGCACACCCTTGGTAAGGGTGTGGCCATGGGTTCAATTCCCATCGTGGGCTTTGAGTCATTTGAATCAATCAATCGCCTTCATCATCATCACCATCATCATCATTTAGCTGAGGTAGTCTTATACTATGGCAAAGAAAGCAGTGCGACACGTCATCACCCTTGCTTGTACAGAATGTAGAGAACACAACTACACGTCGGAAAAGAATCGACGTAACGACCCTAGCCGTCTCGAAATCCAAAAATTCTGCCCTCGCTGCAAGGAACACACGTTGCATCGCGAGACGAAATAGCGAGATGTAGCGAGACGAAGCAGAACAGCCGGGAGCAGCGAAGCGGGTTAAGTCAAGCTAGGAAACACAGGCGAGTAGCTCAATTTGGCAGAGCAACGGTCTCCAAAACCGTAGGTTGCGGGTTCAATTCCTGCCTCGCCTGCCTATAACGAACTTCAAGACACCGCCATGTGAGGAGGCGGTGTCTTGAAATGTAGAACGAAGTCGGGTTGATTGAGCGCATCGCAATTTAGATTCAAGCGCGCGAAGCGAAACAGCTTTATGCGGCTTGGGGAGACATAGAACGTGGCGAAGAACAAGAAAAAGAAGAAAACGAGAAAAGAAAACGCCGTCATACGCTATTTGCGCGATACGTTGGCCGAGTTACGTCGAGTTCGCTGGCCGACTATGGAAGAGGCATGGCATCTGACGAAAATCGTGATGCTCGTGACCGTCGCGATGGCTCTCCTGCTGAGCGTCCTGGATTTATTGTTCTCTAAAGAATTAGAAGGGATTATCACCGGCAACGCAATCGCTATCGGCGTTTTAGTCGTTGCTCTTGTTGTCGCCGTGGTCGCTGGCGTGATTCTCAGCCAGCAGACGACACGAATGGTGTAAAATGATGTCCTCCGATGAGTTGAAAACTGAGATTGAATCTGAGATTGAACCTGAGGTTGAAGCTGAGACCACAGAACAGATGACAATCACCGAGACCTCAGAAGACGGAACGGCGACTGAAACTACCACACCCGTCGCTGCGGACGCCGGTGCGTCGCCAGAACCGGAAGGTGAGGACTTGCAAGCCAACGACGAGGCCTCTGTTGAGATTGCTGATGAGGCCTCTGTTGAGATTGCTGATGAGGCCGGCGAAATTGGTGAGACAGAAAACGCTCAGGAATCCACGCTCGAAACCGAAGAAGAACGACCCGCGCTAGATGATGACCGGGAATGGTACGTCATCCACTGCTACTCCGGTTACGAGAAAAAGGTCAAACACAACCTCGAACAACGCATTGACTCAATGCAGATGGAGGACCTGATTTTCCAGGTGGTCATTCCCACGGAAGACGAGATGGAAGTACGGGACGGCAAACGGCGGGTCATTGAGCGGAGAGTCTTCCCAGGTTACATCCTGGTACAGATGAGATTGACAGATGACTCCTGGTTCGTCGTGCGCAATACACCGGGCGTCACCGGGTTTGTGGGAATGGGGAACGATCCAACACCGTTGCGCGCCGAAGAAGTGCAATCCATCATGCACCGGATGGAATCCGAAGCGCCCAAGATCAAGGTCACGTTCAAACCAGGTCAAAAGGTGCGCATTGTCGATGGGCCGTTCAACGAATTTATTGGCGTCGTGGACGAGATCGACATGGACCGGGCCAAAGTACGGGTTATGGTCTCGTTCTTTGGCCGCGAGACGCCAGTCGAACTCGATTTCTTGCAAGTGGAAAAGACGTAGTCCATATCGCAGTATCTGCTCCATAATCTGGGTAATGGATGGAAGGTGATAATCGAAGGTTGCACACATTCCGCGCTACTTTACCCCGACTTTCCGAGAAGATACATATACATATCGAATTGATTGGGGATGGAGAAAGATGAAGAAAGTTAAGGCAATCGTCAAATTACAGATCCCGGCCGGGAAAGCGAACCCTGCGCCGCCGGTGGGGCCCGCGTTGGCGCAGCACGGCATCAACCTGATGCAATTTTGTAAGGAATACAACGCCCGCACTTCCAGCCAGATAGGGAACATCATCCCGGCAGAGATCACCATCTATCACGATGGGTCGTTCAATTTTTTGCTCAAGACGCCGCCGACGCCGGATCTTCTGCGCAAGGCCGCGGGCGCCGAGAAGGGCTCCGGCGAACCTAACCGCGATAAAGTCGGGAGTATCACACGCGATCAACTGAAAGAAATCGCCGAGACGAAGATGAAAGACCTGAACGCGATCAACATCGAAGGGGCTATGCGCCAGATTGAGGGCACGGCCCGAAGTATGGGCATTACGATCACGGACTGATTCCAACCTGGATCGGTCCATCATTATTTCGTGTCTTCTCAAAAAGTAGGGGAGAAATGTTCGTAGTAACGGCTTTAGCCGTCAAAATGACCGCTGAAGCGGTTACTACAAACTATTCCCCGAATTATTGAGAAGATACATTATTTCATTCTTGTGCATATCGTGGGAGGGCGACCGGCCCGTTGGCACCACGAAGGAGGAATTATGGTAAGAGGTGGACGAAAATACCTGGAAGCGTTTGAGAACATAGATCGGCATCGGCTCTATCCCCCAAAGGAGGCGTTGGAACTGGTCAAAGAAACCAGCTACGCCTCTTTCGATGAGACGGTCGAGACCCATTTCCGGCTAGGGGTCGACCCGCGCCACGCCAATCAGCAAGTGCGTGGGGTCATCCTATTGCCGCACGGATTGGGCAAGGACGTGAAGGTCCTCGTCTTTGCCGAGGGAGAGGCCGCAAAAATGGCCGAAGAGGCCGGGGCCGACTATGTCGCCTCGGATGATGAATGGTTACAGAAGATTCAGGATGGATGGACCGATTTTGACATTGCCATCGCAATTCCGGAGATGATGGGGAAGGTAGGCCGTCTGGGCCGTATCCTAGGGCCTCGTGGTTTGATGCCTAACCCCAAGGCCGGGACGATCACGCCGGCGGACGCGCTGCCCGATCTTATCAAAGAGACCAAGGCCGGGCGCCTTGAGTTCCGCATCGACAAAGGGGCGAACTTACACACCCCCATCGGGAAGGTCAGCTTCCCCCTGGAAAAACTGGTCGACAACTTCGCCGCGATGGTCGATACGGTGCGCCAGGCCCGACCGGCCGCCACCAAAGGCACATACATTCGTAAGATCGTCGTGACATCCACGATGGGGCCTGGGGTCAAAGTAGATCCGACCCTCGCTCAATCAATGGAGGTATCGATCTAGTGGTACGTTTCATAAGTTTTTAGGGTATTGCTCATTTAGACTTCCGAAGTCTTGAAGGTGCTTAGGATCGATAAACGATGTTCTGGCCTGATAGAGAGGCAAGCCTTCTTCAGAATGAGTCAGAAGACTTCGGAAGTCTTTACCCCAAGAATTTATGGGAGAGACCACTAGTCCGAACTTTCTCTCCAAGTTGAAAGAACCTGTCGCCGTAGACAGCAGGCGCGCGGTAAAAGCGCTTAATTCTGCCCGCCGAGGCTAGGGAATTTAGACCAACGCTTACGAGCGTCTGACTAAAATGATCCCCTGCGTCGGCTTCGGCGCAGGGGTTTTTGTATGGCGCGTTGCTTTACAATGGATACATCCTGAAAAAAGAAGGAGGTGAATGAGCTTGGCGATTTCCAAAGAGCAAAAAGTCGAACTCGTTGAATCTTACATTGAGCAATTAAAGCAGAGCCAGGGCGCGATCCTGGTCGATTATCGCGGTCTCAGCGTCAACGAGATGAGCGCGATCAGAGAACAGATGCGACCTTTGAACAGCCAGTTTCAGGTCATCAAAAATCGCCTGTTCCTGTTGGCGCTCCAAGAACTGGAGCAACCGCTCCCGGATGAATGGTTGATCGGACCGACAGCCATCAGTTTCTATTACGATGAACTGCCGCCGGTCGCCAAGGTGCTGACGAACTCGGTCAAGGAAATGGAGCACCTCAAGATCAAAGGCGGCCTGATCGAAGCGGACGTCGTTTCAACCGAGCAAATCAACGCGATTGCAAGCTTGCCCCCGCGCGAGGCGCTCCTGGGCCATGTACTGGGCACGATCAACGCCCCGGCCAGCCAGGTAGTAGGCGTCGTCGCCAGCGGCATTCGACAGGTTCTCAACGTTTTGCAAGCCTACGTGGATAAGTTAGAGGAAGCAGGAAGCGCCGGCGCGCCGGCAGAAGCGGCGCCCGAGGCTGCTTAGCCCCTATTGAGTCTTAAAAAGAAATCAGTAAACTTTGTCAGGAGGGACATAATATGGCAGATCTAGAAAAGATCGTTGAGCAGATTAGCGAGCTTTCATTGTTGGAAGCTTCAGAACTCGTTAGTATGTTAGAGGAAAAGCTTGGTGTGAGCGCAGCGGCGCCGATGGCAATGGCCGCTATGCCCTCGGCAGCCGCGGCGGCCGAGGAAGAGGAAGAGAAGACTGAATTCGACGTCGTCCTCAAGGAAATCGGCCCCAAGAAGATTCAGGTCATCAAGGCGGTGCGCACGCTGACCGCACTGGGCTTGCGAGAAGCGAAGGAATTGGTCGACGGCGCGCCCAACCCGGTGTTAGAAGGTGTGGGCAAGGACGCCGCCGAGGACGCCAAGACCACGCTGGAAGAGGCTGGCGCAGTCGTCGAACTGGCGTAGTCATCGAACAGTTTTGCTTGCGCTTCATCAGTTTGCTACACGAGGCCGCCTCGATTGAGGCGGCCTCGTGTTTTGTGGGAATGTCGATTCAATGTTAAAATCCCTATAATGAACGATCACCAGCTTGACAAGGCGCATTAGCTGATCTCAGATTTCTGAAGTCAATATGCCATTGTCGAGTCAGACATCACGTAATGGTACAATTGCTGAATGAATAAAGTAGCGTCGAAAGGAGACACAGGATGAAAGCGCTTTGTTTCTACGAACATGGCGGGTTGGAACAGTTACAATACACCGACGTGGTCGACCCGGAACCAGGCCCCGGCGAGGTGTTGGTCCGGGTGCAGGCCTGCGCCCTCAATCACCTGGACGTGTGGATTCGAGAGGGATGGCCCGGGTTGAAGCTGGAGATGCCCCATTGGACCGGGGCCGACGTCGCCGGGGAGATCGCCGCCCTGGGAGACGGCGTCGATGATTGGACGGTCGGGCAACGAGTGGTGATCGATCCCGGTATCACGACGGTCGAGGACGAATTCACCCGTCGGGGCGAGCACTCCCTCAGCCCGGGTTACGTCATTCTGGGCGAAGATATACGGGGCGGGCAGGCGGAATACGTGACGGCGCCGACCGGCAACCTGATGGCTATGCCGGAGGATTGGGACTTCGCCAAAGCCGCCGCGCCGCTGTTGGTGAGCCTGACCGCCTGGCGGATGCTCATCCAGCGGGCCAAGCTCCGGGCGGGCGAATCGGTGCTCGTCGTCGGGGCCGGCGGCGGAGTCAACTCAATGGCGATTCAGATCGCCAAGTTGAGCGGGGCGACGGTCTACGCGCTGACCAGCACCGAGGAGAAAATGGAAAAAGCGCACCAATTGGGCGCCGATTTCGTGCTCAACTACCGGGCGGATCCCCTGTGGAGCAAAACGCTCTACAAGATGACCGACCGGCGGGGCGTGGACGTGGTGGTGGACAACGTGGGGCAAGCGACGCTGACGCACAGCATGCGGGCGGCGGTCCGGGGTGGACGAATCGTCATCGTCGGCAACACCTCCGGCCCAAAGACCGAACTCGACATCCGCTACATCTTCGGCAAACAGATCAGCCTGATCGGTTCCACGATGGGCGCGCGCCAGGATTTCCGGGACGCGATGGGCCTGGTCTGGGCCGGAAAGCTGAAACCGGTCATCGATCGGGTGATGCCCCTGTCCGAAGGCCGGGCGGCCTTCGAGATCCTCGAACGAGGGGAACAGTTTGGCAAGATCGTGCTCCAGCCTTAAGCGTATCTTGAGTCGATCGACGGAGGCGCAATAGCGCAAAGCAAATGGCGCGACGCAAAAAACGACGGTTGACCACGCCCCAGAAGTGGGTCGCAACTCTGGCGCTCATGCTACTGGCCTTGGGATTGGCGAACCTGGCGCGCGGCGCGCTGGCCTGGCAGTATCAGCGACGCTTGCCCAATTTATCGAAGACGCTCCCGCTCTCGTGGGGATATTTGATGGGTATGGGCTTCTTCTGGGGCGGGGCCTTCGTCGCGGGCGCGGCGGGCTTGCTTCGCTTCCGTCCCTGGGGGCGGCGGTGGACGTTGGCAACGACGACGCTTTACCAGGCGCACGTCTGGCTCAACCGTCTGCTCTTCGACGCCAGCGATTATGCGCGCCAGGCCTGGGCGCTGGATTTGGCGCTTTCACTGCTCTTAATGTCCGTTGTCTGGCGAGTGTTGAGTTGGCCCAAGGTGCGCAGCATCTTCCAATTCCAAGACGACGGGGTGGACCGGTGAGGATAGACCCGCTACAATCCCATCCTCTTCACGCCAGGTCACAGCCTTTTACTTTTGCCCAGATTGAGTTATAGTGGAGCTTACCGGGAGGCCCGGCCAAAGGGCAATACGGTTTAGTTGAGGCCCAGTGCGCGCGCTAGGCAACGGCGTTAGCGCGTTTTCAGGCGATAAGTCGCCTACTACGAACGCTTATTTAAACGGTTCTCTGGGATTTCGCATGGCGAGACCCTAAAGGTTTTGCTCAAGGCCGCGCAAACAACGTTTTTGCCTTAAACAATGACCTTTTTCCATCAAAACCAGCGCAGAAACCTTTAGGGTCTATGATGGG
>DAOTUC010000272.1:0-27543 GCA_034437315.1 Anaerolineae bacterium | reverse complement strand
ACAGCTTCAGGCACGCTTTCGCTCGCGAATTCCTACTAGACGGCGGAGACCTGGGGATACTGTCGGACCTGATGGGACACAGCACCGTTGTAGTGACAAAGGATTATTACGGTATTTTCACAGTGAGGGAACTTCAGGCTAAACACGCGCAACACAGCCCGGTTGCACAAATGTTCGGGGATGACGGGGATGATGGTAAGTCGACGTAATTATGATGGAATACAGGGAGGTATAAAATGGAGATCTTGGTAAAAAAGGGGGCGGACTGTAAATCCGCTGGCACAGCCTTCGTAGGTTCGAGTCCTACCCGGCCCACTGATGTAAGAATAGGACTGGGGAGCTGAAGTTGAAGCTCCCCAGTCCTATTTTTAGCATGTAATGACTATACCGCAGCGTATGACTACGTCTGTTGTCAGGAACGACTACTTTCGAATCGCAAAACACACAGAGGCCGCCGAGAAACCTCTTACTCGACAGTTTATCAACCTTCCGCAAGTTTGCTGTCGGAATTGGCCGAAAATCGCCGCATCCTGCACAAATGCGGATGTATGTCTTGCGCTCGCTACCCTATCGTCCTGGTTGAGCGCATTGATGTGACAGACGTCTACCGCCGCCGGCGCAGGAACGTGGGGATATCCAGATCATCTTTGTCATAGGTCGGCGCCGGGAACTCGACCGGTTCCTCGGTCACAGTGCGCGTGGGACGGGCCTGGGGACGCGGATCGGTGTGATCGAAACCGGTCGCGATGACGATGATGCGCACCTCGTCCCCCATATCCTCGTCGATGACGGCCCCGAAGATGAGATTCACGTCGGGATGGGCCGTCTGCTTGACGATGGAGGCCGCCTCGTTGACCTCGAACAGGCTCAAATCCGGCCCGCCGGTGACGTTGAACAGGATGCCGCGCGCGCCGTCGATGGTGATATCGAGCAACCGGCTGGATATCGCCTGTTGGACCGCCTCGACCGCCCGGTTTTCGCCGCTGGCCCGGCCGACCGCCATCAGCGCCGCGCCGCCTTCCGACATGATCGCCCGCACGTCGGCAAAATCCAGGTTAATCAGCCCCGGCACCGTGATCAACTCGGAGATGCCCTGGACGCCCTGGCGCAGCACGTCATCGGCCAGCGAGAACGCATCTTGCAGACTGACCCGCTTGTCGGTGATCTCCAGCAAACGATCGTTGGGAATCACGATCAACGTGTCCACCGCTTCCTTGAGCTGTTCGATCCCGGCCAAAGCCGTGTTGATCCGCACCGCGCCTTCCCAATCGAAGGGCCGGGTGACGACGCCGATGGTCAGCGAGCCAATATCTTTGGCGACGCGGGCGATGACGGGCGCCGCGCCGGTCCCCGTGCCGCCCCCCATACCGGCGGTCACGAACACCATGTCCGAGCCTTCCAATACCTTCTCCAGCTCTTCGACCGATTCCTCGGCCGCCTTTTGGCCCAACTCCGCGCTGCCGCCCACACCCAGGCCGCGCGTCAACTTATCTCCGACCCGCACCCGTGTGGGCGCATCGGAGAGCATGAGCGCCTGGGCATCGGTGTTGACAGCGATGAAATCGACGCCGCTCAGGCCCTCGACGATCATCCGATTAACCGCGTTGCTGCCTCCCCCGCCGACGCCGACGACTCTGATCTGCGCGAAACTCTCTGTTGGAGATGATGAATGATGCATGTCTAATCCTCCTCGGATAAACCAAAATGATACGTTATCCAGGCAAAAAAGCCCGCAACCAATCGAGCAACCGGTCTCCAATGCCCGGACCGGCCTTCGTTATCTGAGGCCGTGTGTCCACTGTCAACCCCCACCCAATTAACCCTGCGCCCACCGCGTGGGCCGGGTTCATGATCCGATCGACCAATCCGTGAATGTCCTGGGGCGCGCCAATGCGCACCGGCAGATCAAACACGTCCTGCGCCAACTCCTGTAAGCCCGATAGCTGGGCCATACCGCCGCATAACACGACGCCGGCCGGCAATAGCCCATCGTAACCAGAGCGCTTGATTTCCTGGCGAATCATCGAAAGAATCTCTTCCACCCGCGCCTCAATGACCTCCGCCAATTTCCAGCGCAAAATCGCCTGGCGCGACCCCCCATTGAAGGTCGGCACGGTGAAGCGCTCTTCGGGGGCGACCTGGGCGGCGACCGCGTGCCCGTTTTCCACCTTGACCCGTTCGGCCATGTCCGGCGGCAAACGCAGGCCGATAGCCACATCGCCGGTGACATACTCCCCGCCCACACCCAGCGCCACCGTGTGCCACACGGTCCCGTCGATGAAGATCGCGACATCGACTGTCCCCTCGCCAATGTCGGCCAAAACGACGCCCATCTTGCGCTCGGTATCAGTCAGGACAGCGTCTCCGGCCGCAATTCCCGCCAACACCAACTCGTCGACCAGCACCCCATTCCCCTCCACGCACTTGATCAGGTTCTGAATCGCCGTGCTGGCGCCGATGACGATGTGCGCCTCGACTTCCAATCGAAACCCGTGCATCCCCACCGGGTCGCGCACGCCGCTTTGCCCATCGACGATGTAACCCCTGGGGATGACGTGCACCACCTCCTGGTTGTGGGGCACCGCAATCGCGTGAGCGGCGTCCAGGGCCCGATCCACATCGTCCATCGTGATCCCATACTCGCGGCGCGAGATGCCCACCACCCCCCGGCTGTTGAGCGACGAGATGTGCGTGCCGCTCAAGCCCACGTAGGCCCGCTCGATCTGATAGCCCGAGGTCTGTTCCGCTTGATCAAGAGAGGCGGCGATGGACGCCGTGGCCTCGGCGACGTTGATCACCACCCCCCGGCGAATACCCCGAGATGGTTGCAACCCCACGCCAATCACCCGGATGTCCCCGGTGTCGCCGACTTCCCCCACCAGGGTGCACACCTTGCTGCTGCCTACGTCGATGCCTACAATTGTGCGGCTCACTGCAACCCCTTTTTTAGCTCTCGAAAATCACCAATCGCTCGTCAACGAATAATAAGGCGCGTCAGCGAAACGCACATCCACGAAACGAGGCGTCACCCCCCGTTCTAACAAACTGTCCGTCAATAAATCCAACACCTGCAAGCGCTTCTCCATCCCCGACCCCTGCCCCACAAAGACCTGCCAACCGTGTTCATTGATGAAGGTCAACCCGCGTCCGGGCACGTAATAGAAAAAGGTGGCTACGTCCCCCCCACTGTCCCACAACTCGGACAACGCGACCCGCACCCGCCGATCCAACTGCCCCTCGTCGTTCCTGGGCAACGGCCCTTGCACGACCCACGGGGTCTCGTACCCGCCGATCGCCAGCGCCCCCTCCTCGCCGGACGCCGCGTCGGCGGCTGAGAAGATCACGCCCTCCGCGTCTATCCACCACAGCCCGCCGCCTTCCTCCTCCCACAACACTCTGGGCTTGCGCTCGACGACGGCGATCTGACAGGCCGCCGGTTGCCATTTACAGGTCACCCTGGCGCGCTGTAAGCTGGGCAACGCCGCCAGCAACTGTTTCTCGACGGCGGTGGAACGGACCCACAAGATGTGCAAGCCCGGCAAGTCGGTCGCCTGGATCACTTCGGCCGGAGACAAGCGGACGATCCCGGTCACGTCGATCTGCTGCACGTAAAACCCGTCGCCCAACACGAACCACAACGCGCCGGCCGTCGCCAGGAGCAGAAACCACACGATCACCCCCCGGCGCGTGAACAACCGGTTGAAAATCCCCCCGGATCGTTGCCTCGCCCGGGTGCGCCCCAAAATGAGCGCCCCCGCTGATTCAAACCATTGCCGCTCTCGCCGATTCTTAGACATTGCGCCGGCTTCCTCCCGCCTTCAAAAGATTCTACTGTCCGGATGTTGGAGATGGTTGATAAGAAGTCTCCGAACGCTCCCGATCTTGATGGCGCGCTATCGCCAATTCAATCAGGCGATCAATGAGCGCCGGATAAGAAACCCCCGTAGCTTCCCACAATTTGGGGTACATACTGATGTTGGTGAAACCCGGAATCGTGTTGACCTCGTTGACGTACAACTCGCCGGTCTCGCCGGATAGCAAGAAATCGACCCGCGCCATACCGGCGCAATCTATCGCCCGGTAGACCTGTATCGCCAACGCCCGCACCTCATCCAGGCGCTCTGGAGAAAGCCGGGCCGGGATCAAGAGTTCCGACGCATCATTGCCTACATCCACATACTTCGCCTCGTAACTGTAAAACTCGCGGCTGGGGATGATCTCCCCCGGTATCGAGGCGATGGGATCGTCGTTGCCCAGTACGCTGACCTCGATCTCGCGCGCCGCCGCCGCTGCCTCCTCGACGATCAGCTTGCGGTCGAAGCGGGCCGCCTCAATCAGCCCCGCCCGCAACGCATCCCAGTGACGACATTTACTCACGCCCACGCTCGACCCCAGGTTAGCTGGCTTGGTGAAGACCGGGTAGGCCAGCGCCGCCTCGACGCGCGCGATCACTCCCTCGGCGTCCGCCTCCCACGCCCGCCGCTTGACGACGACGCTCTCCACAATGGGCAATCCGTGGGCGCGCATCACGTCCTTGAAGATCGCCTTATCCATCCCCACCGCCGAGCCTACGACGTCGGCGCCCACGTAGGGAATGCCGGCCAGTTGCAACAGTCCCTGGACCGTGCCATCCTCGCCGTAAGGGCCGTGCAAAACCGGGAAGACCACGTCCAATTCCGCCAGGCGCGTCGCCTCAATCGCTCGATCTGCATGCTCATCCTCATCAAGCTGCATCAGGCTACGACGGGAGGGATCGCCCAGCAGCGCCGCCGGGCGGCTGGCTTCGGCGTCGCCCGCCATTAGCGCCTTCATTGGATCCCCGGAGGCGATCCAACGCCCCTCTTCGGTGATGCCGATGGGCACAACGTCATACTTCTCCCGGTCCATCGCATCCATCACCGAGCGGGCCGAGGCCAAGCTGACCTCGTGCTCGCCCGAGCGCCCGCCGAAGACCACGCCCACGCGAATTTTCTGCGTCATCCGCCCTCCTAGCGCCCCAACAACTGGATCTCCAGTTCCAACGTCACGCCGAAGCGACGTTGCACGACCTCCCGGATCCGCTCAATCAACCTTAACACGTCGGCCGCCGTGGCGTCTCCGGTGTTGATCAAGAAATTGCCGTGCTTCTCCGAAACCTGCGCCCCGCCGACTCGATACCCCAACAACCCGGCGTGCTCGATCAAACGCCCGGCGTGATAACCCGATGGGTTCTTGAAGGTGGAGCCCATCGTCGCGCCCAGCGGGTGGCGCGTCTTGCGCCACGTCACGTACTCCTCAGCCCGTGCAGCCAATTCCTCCCGATCGCCCGGCGTCAAAGTGAATGTCGCCGCCAGGACAATCGTCCGGTTATCGGGCTGTTTCAAGCGGCTGCCCCGGTAGGTAAATTCAAACCACGCATTCGGTCGCTCGACGATCTCTCCATACGGGTCGAGAACGGTCGCGCTGCTTAACACTCCCGCGACGTCTCCGCCGAAAGCGCCCGCATTGCCGACTACCGCGCCGCCCACGGCGCCGGGCAAACCAGCCGCCCACTCCAGCCCCGCCAACCCACGCTCGACCGTCTCGCGGGCTAATAGGGTCAACGGCGCGCCAGCCTCCGCCTGCACATAGTCCATCCCTTCCACCGCTTGACCGGCCTGCCTGTGCCTTGGCAGACAAGCTTGCCTACAGGCCGGCCGCGCGTCCGCCTCAAACACGATGCGCGCGGAGACCCTCCGTGAGGCTCTCATAGAGGCATTGACAATCACCAACCCCCGCACGCCGCTATCTGAAACCAACACGTTACAACCCCCGCCCAGCAAGCGAAAGTCCACGCCGTATTGACGGGCCAACTTGACCGCCCGGACCACCTCGTCCGCGCTCTCGCAGACGAGCAACAGGTCGGCCGGGCCCCCGATTCGCATCGCGGTATAATTGGCCAACGCCTCGTTCCGCCGGACGCGCGGCCCTAGCGCCGCAACCAATCCTTCCAGATCGCGACTAGCGTTCACGCGGCGCCTCGGGATCGGCGCGGCGTTCGATATGGACCAACCGCATCCGCAAAGCGACCGATTCGCTCTCAAATTGGAAGCCTTCCTGGATCTGTTTGCGCTTCTTGACCCGCTTCAATCGGCGTTGCAATCTGCCCCGCTGGTTCTCTTCTTCATCTTTTTCTTCATCATCCCACGTATAATGATCCATTATCCCCCCTTCCTCGCGCCCGCACCTTTCGCTCCGCCGTCTTTCAGCGCGCACAACAACCACTCGCCGACCTGATTACCATCACCGGCGCTCAACGTCAGCACCACGTCGCCCGATCGGGCCTCGGTGCCCAACCAGACCATCGCTTCCTCCAGGGAGGCCGCGCAACGGGCGTCTGGATGGCGCATCAGGGCGACCACCTCGGCGCTGGTGACGGCGGGGCGCGCGTCCCGATCCCGGCCGCCCGGCGGGGCGTAGATGGGCAACACGATCACGTGATCGGCCATGCCAAACGCCTGCGCGAACTCATCCAGCAACGTCTTGGTTCGACTGTAAGTGTGAGGCTGCCACACCGCCCACACCGGTTGGTCTGGGAAGCGCTGGCGGGCGGCCGAGAGCGCGGCCCGGATCGCCAGCGGGTGATGGGCGTAATCGTCGATTACGGTCACGCCGCCCACCTCTCCCTTGAACTCGAAGCGCCGCGCGACGCCCTGGAAAGCGGTCAACGCCTCCCGCGCCGTGTTGAACGGGACGCCGAGGAAATCAGTCACTACCAGGGCGGCGAGCGCGTTCAGCGCATTGTAGACCCCCGGCAGGCGCAAGCGCAAAAGGCCCAACGTCTCCCCGCGGCGCGTCACCAGGCAATCGATTCCTCCGATGAAATTGGGACGCGCGTCCTCGACCCGCCACTCCGCCCCCTCGCTCGCGCCGAAGAAGCGCACTTCCCCCTCTCCGTCGAGGTTCGCGGCCCGCCGTCGTTCGCCGATCGCGCGCGCGACCGGATTGTCCCAGGCGCAAACCAGGAGCCCGTCGGCCGGGATCAACGCGGCGAAATCCTCAAAGGCCGCCCGCACGTCGTCGAACGTGGGATAACAATCCGGGTGATCGTGCGCCACGTTCGTCACCACCGCCGCGTGGGGCGACAAAGATAGAAAGGTGCGCTCATACTCGTCCGCCTCGATGACGAAGAGCCCTCCCTCCTCCCCGGCGCGGGCGTTCGTCCCCAGCCCGGTGACGATCCCGCCCACGATGAACGACGGGTCCCGGCCAGCTTTCATCAAGATTGAGGCCAACATGGCCGTCGTCGTCGTCTTGCCCTTCGTCCCGGCGATAGCGATAACTTCGTGACCATCCACCAACCGGGGCAGGAAGGCGGGGCGCTTGAAGACCGGGATGTCGGCCGCCTGGGCGGCCTGCACCTCTACGTTGGAATCGGGCACGGCGGACGATGTGACGACCAGGTCGGCGCCGTTCACCTGCTCCGCTCGATGACCGACGAAAATCTGGGCCCCATCGCGGGCCAACGCCTCGGCCGCCGGCGAGCGCTTCAGGTCAGAACCGGAGACGAGCGCGCCCTGTTCCATCAACACCCGCGCAATGGCCGAAATCCCCGTCCCACCGACGCCGATCAAGTGGATGCGTCTCGCGCGAAACGACTTCGCCACTTTGGACCGCCTTTCATCCGCCCCGCTAGATAAACACGATGAGCACGAACACGAAGGCCGCCGCCACCGCGATATATAGGGCCGCGACCGATCTCTGAATCAATGCCGGCGGCATAAAGGCCATCAAGTTCGCCGACGGCGAGTCTGGCACCGGCGGTAAGACGCCCCATATCCCCGGAGCGCCCGGTTGATCGGCCGGAACGCCGTAATTCACCGCCTGGAGGAAGAAGAGCACTGTGCCGACGATGAGAAAGCCGTTGAACAACCCGAGGAAGAAACCCAACAAAAGGTCCTCAAGCCGATCGCGGGCGATCTTGGCTCCCAATTGGGAGGCCAGGGTCGGGCTGGCATATCCGAAGATGGTGATGATGATCAAGACGGTCGAGCGCACGTAAAATTGACTCTGTGGCGCCATATTGTCGAAAAGCGCCCTCACCGGCGGCAGGAAGAAGAGCAAGACGTGCTCTACAAATAACGCCAGAATCACGCTAAAGCTTACGATTATTTCCTTGGCCCAGCCGCGCAAGCTCCCAATCAACGAGAAGAAGATCAGAAATGCGCCAAAGACCGTATGTATGGGTATCATATTCGCCTCCCATCAAGTAGCTACAACTATAAACTCGACAATTCAAGCAATTCATCCGCTAACCGAGACGCCGCGTCCGGTTGGGCCAACGCCGCCATCCGCCGGGACATTTCGGATAGGGCGGACGGCTCGTTTAACAGGCGGCGCACGGTCGGCAACAACATCTCCGGCAAGCGCTCGTCCGCCAGCGATATCGCCGCTCCCCGTCCGGCCAACCACTCCGCGTTGACCCGCTGGTAGCGCCAGGCGTGGGGGTAGGGAACCAAAACCGCCGGCAAGCCGAAAAACGGTAATTCCCCCAGCGTCATCGCACCGGCGCGGCAGACAGCCAAATCAGCCGCGGCGAGCGCATGCCCAATCTCGTGCAAGTAGGGAAAGGCCCGGTAGCGCGTCCGAAGCGCCGGCAGCAGCGCTTCCCGTCTCTCCGAGACCCAGGGCCAATCCAGTTCGCCGCTTACGTGCACCACCTGCGTCAATTCCAGCATCGGTTCCAAGACCTGGCAAAGCGCCTGATTGATGCTGCGCGCCCCGCGGCTCCCGCCCATCACCAGGAGCGCTGGCGCGTCCGGATCCAGGTTTAGCGCGGATCTGGACGCCGCGCGATCCAGATCATAGAACGAAGCCCGCACCGGATAACCGGTGACGACCACCTTGCGGGCCGGCAAGTGAGCGCCGGCTTCCTCGACTGTCACCGCCGCCCGCGCTGCCAGGCGCGCTATGAAGCGAACCGCCAGGCCGGGCTCAATGTCGGGCAGGTAGACCAGAATCGGCGCGCGCAACGCCCAGGCGGCCAACGCCACGGGCGCGCTGGCGTACCCGCCGGTCGCCAGCAGAACGTCCGGTCGCTCGTGGCGGCCCAGCCGGTAAGCGGCCCAAAATCCCCGTATTAACTTGATCAGGTTCTTTAGCGCCCGCGTCGGGGCGATTCCGTGCATCCCGCCGGCGGGTATCCCCACGAAACGAACGCCCGCCCGCTGTACCAGTTTCTCTTCAACGCCGCCGATGCCGCCGACGTATGTGACGCGCTCACTTGCGGCGTTTCGAGCGCTTAACGCCTGAACGACGGCGAGCGCCGGGTACACGTGTCCCCCGGTTCCCCCACCGGCGATCCAGATTCGCGCGCCGCCCCGTCCCTCGTTTTTTGCGTCGTTTTCCAAGCGATTTACCTCTCGACACACTCAACAACAGCCCCACGCCGGCCAACGATACCACCATCGCCGAACCGCCGGCGCTGACAAAGGGCAACGCAACGCCGGTAAAAGGGGCCAGGCCCGTCATCACCCCGATGTTGACCAACGCTTGAAACGAAAGCCAGATCGTGACCCCGCACGCCATCAAGGCCGCGAAAGCGTTGGGCGCTTCCATCGCGATCTTGAAACCCCGAAAGGCGAACAGGACGAACAGGCCAATCACCAGCAGACAACCGAACAACCCCAGTTCCTCGCCCAACACGGCGAAGATCGAGTCGGTGTGCGGGGCCGGCAGATACCCTAATTTCTGCTGCCCCTGTCCCAGGCCCACCCCGAACATCCCCCCGCTTCCCAGCGCGATCAGGGCGTGTTGGGTATGGTGACCAACGCTCATCGGATCTTCCCAGGTCAACAGATAATCGCTCAAGCGCTGTTGCGCGTGCGGCAGTTGATTGATCAACAGGTAAAACGTGAAACCGCCCACCACTCCGCTGATGATTAGCTGGAAAATGTCGGCGCCGGCGAAGAAGAAAATCGCCAACGCGGTCAAGACGATCAAGATCGCCGTGCTGACGTCCGGCTGCATGACGATCAGGCCGGATAACAGGCCGATCAACACCGCGAACGGCGCCAGTCCATAAGTGACGTCCCGAATCTGTTCCCCTTTAGACGACAACCAGGCGGCGACGTAAATCACCATCGCCAACTTGGCCAACTCACTGGGCTGAATCGAGCCGTTTAGGAAGGAGCGTTTGGCGCCGAAGCGCTCTTCACCAAAGATGAGCACTAAAATCAAGAGCAGAAGCGCGACGCCCATCACCGGCACGGCCCATTCTTCCCAGCGGTCGTAGGGCGCCGCCGCGACCGCCGCCATCACGATGACGCCCAGCCCCACCCACAGGAACTGCCGGGAGGCGATGTGGAAGCTATCTCCATAGACCTGATATGACCAATCAAAGGTGGCGCTGTAGACCATCATCAGGCCAACGACGAGCAGGCCGGCCACAGGCAGGATCAAGCCGTAATCCAGATCGCCCAGCGACCAACCACTCTTTTCGCTCGATTTCTTACGCTTCGCGAGCGCCGTCATAGCTTCTCCTCCGGCCTTTTCAAATCTACAATTGCTGAACCAATGCCTTGAAGCGATCGCCCCGTTCGGCGAAATCGCGGAAAGCGTCGAAACTGGTCCCGCCCGGCGATAGCAATACCACGTCCCCCCGACGGGCCAGACGAGCGGCCGCCTCCACCGCCGCCTCCAGCGTCTCGACCTGCGTGATCTCCTCCAACGTCACGTTTTCCTGCTTCTCTTTCCGTCGCTGCCGTTCGATGACCTGGGCGATCATCGGTCCGGCCTCGCCGAAGGTGATCAACCGTCGCACCCGGCGGGCCGCCATCTCGGCGAACGGTTCCCAGGGCAATTGCTTATCCCGACCCCCGGCGAGCAACAGGATGGGCTCATCGAAGGAGCGCAGGGCCGCCAGCGTCCGTTCTGGGGCGGTGGCGATCGAATCGTCAAACCACTGAATCCCGTTCAGCTCGCGCACCAATTCCAATCGGTGCTCGACCCCCGTGAACGTCGTCGCGACATCGCGCATCACGTCCACCGGTACGCCAGCTATCCGGGCCAGCGTCGAGGCCGCCAACACGTTCAACAGGTTATGAGGGCCGCGCAGCGCCACTTCCGATGCGTCACAGATCCGCTGATCGACCCCGTCCCAGCGCAACGTCAAGTCGCCGTTCGTCTTGAAGGCTCCCGCCTCCACCTCGGCCCCGCCGCTGAACCAGAGCAACCGGGCCGCCGTCTCGATCGCCAACGCCCGTGCGTTGGCGTCGTCGTAGCCCAAAACCGCCACGTCGTCCCGCGCCTGATGCGCCACGATGTTTCGCTTGGCTGCGATGTAGGCCGCCATCGTCTTGTGCCGGTCCAGGTGGTTGGGCGTGATGTTGAGCACTGCCGCGACGTGGGGGCTGGCGCTCATCAATTCCAGTTGGAAACTCGAAAGCTCCATCACCACCCAATCGTCCGGTCCGATAGCGTCCAGATCCGCGATGAGCGGGTTGCCGATGTTGCCGCCGACCCACACGCGCGCTGAGGTCAGGGCCGCCGGCGTGTCCATAAAGCGACGGCACATCTCGCCCACCAGCGTCGTCGTCGTCGTCTTGCCGGCCGATCCGGTGACGCCGATCACCGGGGCGGGACAGCGCTCCAGGAATATCTGGGCGTCGTTGCTCAATGGGACGTCGCGCCGCCGGGCCTCCTCGACGACGGGAATTTCCAACGGCACCCCGCCGCTGAGGCACAGCAGGTCTACGCCGTCCAGGAGGCTCAACGGGTGGGCGCCCAGGACGTAACGGATCGGCAGGCCGGCCAACTCATCCAACGTCTCGGCCAGCGCTTCCTCGTCGCGCAAATCAGACACGGTGACCTGTGCGCCATTCTGCGCCAGGTAACGGGCCAGCGCCCTGCCCTGTCGCGCCAGTCCTAAAATGGTAACGTGCGAACCGCGAATTTTAAACGGCGAATCAGTTTGTGATCTCAAAAGCTCAGCTACTCTGCTCTGCGACGCCTAACCAGAAATGATCGGGTAAGATAGTGCGACCCGACCGCACCTCCACGCCCCCGGTCTGGAGATTGGAATCATCTCCGCTGCCATTGCCGTTGCCATTCAAAGCGCTGGGATGGACAAAGCACAACGTCGGCGATTGGCCATACTTGCGTTCGTAATGGGCGGCCGCCCGCCGCACCTTCTCCTCCAGATCTTTGCTTGTATCATCATCAAACCACAACAATCCAGTCTTCATTGTCCCCTTTCTCAGTTTAATTCCACAAAGCCAAGGCCACACCCGCCATCACCGCCAGCAGTTCGACCAGCCAGAAGCGCTGTACGACCTGCGTCTCCGACCAACCCAACAGCTCGAAATGGTGATGCAGGGGGCTCATCTTGAACAAGCGTCGCCCCTGGCCATATTTGCGCTTGGTATACTTGAAATACAGAATTTGCAAGATGACGGAGACCGTCTCCGCCACCGGGATCAGGGCCACGACCGGCAATAACAACCACTGCCCGGTCATCAACGCCACGACGCCCAACGTAGCGCCCAGCGCCAGGCTCCCCGTATCCCCCATAAACATCTGGGCCGGATGGGCGTTATACCACAGGAAGGCGAAACAGGCGCCCACGATAGTAAAACAGAATTGCACCAGATACTCCTGCCCTTGCAGGAGCGCGATCACCCCGTAACCGACGAAGGCGCCGGCGACCACGGTGCCGGCCAATCCATCCAGGCCGTCGGTCAGGTTCACCGCGTTGGCCGAAGAGAGAATCACGAAGGCCGCGAGAGGCGTCCAGGCCCATCCGAGGTCGATTGAGCGCTGAAAGCTGGGCACGTCAACCTGTCCCGCAAATTGCATCGGCAGGAGCTGCATCACCACCGCGACGAACAGCGCCAGGGGAATCTCCCACATGAGCTTGCGTCGTCCCGAAAGCCCCTCCCCGCGCCGCATCCCACGCACACCGGCGATGTCGTCAATCGCGCCGATGATAGCGTAGGCCAGCATCACGCCCAACGGAACCAGAATCGAGCGCCCAACCGGCGTCTGGCTCAATAGATTGTAAATGTTGAGCACCAGGGTGATCAACAGCACGGGCACGACGATCATCAATCCGCCCATCGTCGGCGTTCCGAACTTGGTTTGATGCCCTCGCGGGCCGTCAATGCGAATTCGTTTGCCGATCCGATAGTGTCTTAAAATGCGTATTAAAAGCGGCCCCCATACTACCGCCAAGATGAAAGAAATACTCGCCAGAATCAGTGCAAAATCCATCAAACCCTCACCAGCGCGTTGACGATCTCTTCCAGCTTCATTCCACGGGAGCCCTTGATCAATATGACATCGTCACGCTCTACCATTTCCGAGAGGATGGCGACCACCTCGGCGCAATCCTCAACGAGGAACACGCTGTCCGCCGGCATGCCCCAACGGATAGCGGTCTCGCCAATGATGCGTCCCAGAGATCCCACAGCGATCAGTAAATCGGCGACGTCCAGGGCCCGCATGCCCACTTTCTCGTGTCCCTCCCTTTCATACACCCCCAGTTCCAGCATATCTCCCAGGACGGCGATCTTGCGACCATCCAAATCTTCCAGCAGGTTGAGCGCGGCGATAGTCGAAGAGGGACTGGCGTTGTAGGTGTCATCCAGGATGATCGACCCGGCCGGCCCCGGCGCCGCCACCAGGCGCAACTGCGTCGATGCGTTCCGCAGCCCATCAATGATCTCCTGCCAATTCATCCCCTCCACCAACCCCACGGCCGCCGCGCGCAACGCCGTATGGACTGAATGCCGGCCCAGGAGCGGGATCTTGACGTGCAACAGCTCCCCCTGATAGTGAAGCTGAAACCGGATCCCTTCCAGCCCCAATCCTTCGATCTCGTCGGCCCACAGGTCCGCCTCCGGCGAAAGGCCATAGTAGAAAATCCGCGCCTCGGTCGCGTGGGCCATATTGCGCACCGGCTCATCGTCATAATTGAGAATCGCCACGCCCTCGGGCGCCGGGGGCAGCGCCTCGACCAATTCTGTCTTGGCGGCCACGATGCGCTCGAAAGAGCCGGCCCGTTCCAGGTGCACCGGGCGGACAATCGTCACCACCCCCACGTGGGGGCGGGCAATCCGGGCCAGGTCGGCGATTTCGCCCACGTCGTACATCCCCATCTCCAGCACGACCCGCTCGTGCTCGCCGGTCAGGCGCAACAAGGTCAGCGGGAGGCCGATCTCATTATTATAGCTGGCCTCACTCTTGAGCGTCGCGTACCGGTTAGTCAGAACCGCCGCCGCCAACTCTTTCGTCGTCGTCTTACCCACACTCCCGGTGACGCCGATCACGCGCAGACCGCGCCCCTCCGCGCCCCCTCGCAAGCGACTGCGCCAGAAAGCGGCCAATCTGTGTAATCCCTCCAGACTGCTCGCCACGCGCAACAGGAGGGGCAGCCGGATGTCTACGTCGTCCAGGGCGGATAAAGCGTCGGCATCGGTCAAATCGAGCGTGAGCGCGGCGTCGGCCTCCACCGCCCGCTCGACGACGGCGACCGCCGCGCCACGCGAGAAGGCCTCGGAGACGTAATCGTGCCCGTCGGTTCGCTCGCCCGGGAAGGCGAAGAACAGCGCGCCTGGCGCGGCCTTTCGCGAATCGACCACAAGCCGCGATATCGGCTGATCCTCCGGGCCGACCCGGCGACCGCTCAAGCCTTCTAGAACATCCGCTAACGTCAACGTGTCGGCTTTCATTCCACCACAACCTCCGCGATCTCCATCCCATCCGGCCCGCCGGGCGCGTCGTCGGGCGGGATCCCCAGGAGCACGAACAACCGCGAGGCCACGCGGGCGAAGGTCGGCGCAGCCGTGTCGGCGCCCCACGTCGAAGTCTGGGGATTATCCAATTTGACGAGCACCACGACCTGCGGATCGGAAACCGGCCCAAAACCAACGAAGGAAGCGACGGTCGCGCGCGGATCGTAACCGCCGGGGATCGGAATCTGGGATGTACCCGTCTTACCAGCGACCCGATACCCCGCCACCTGGGCCTGATTGACTTTCTCCGTGACCGTCCGCTCCATGATCTCGACGACGAGGCGGGCCGTCTCCGGAGAGATGGCCTGGTCCTCAATCACCGGGCGAAAGCGAGAGATCGAGCCATCCGCCGCCACCCGTTCCGCCACGACGTGCGGGCGCAAGCGCGCGCCCTCATTGGCCACCGTCGCCACCGCCGAGATCATCTGGATGGGCGTCACCGCCAACCCCTGACCGAAGGCGTTCGTCCCCAGGTTTGAGTCGTGCCAATGTGCAACATCCTTTGGCAGCCACAGTTGCCCGGCCGCCTCGCCCGCCAGGTCGACGCCGGTCGGTTTCCCTATGCCGAAGGCCAGGAGGTAGCGATAGAATAGATCCGCCCCCATCTGCGAGCTCAGGCGGGCGGCGCCTACGTTCAACGAACGAATCAAAATATCGGCTACCGTGCGATCCTGGGGCGGTTGCGCTATGGCGTTCTTGATCAACGCCCCGCCTATCTCGATCCACCCCTGATCGTGATAGGTCGTCTCCGGCGCGACGAGCCCGGCGTCGATCGCCGCGGCGACGGTCAACACTTTGAAGACTGAACCGGGTTCGTACTGCTTGCTGACCGCCGGGTCGTTAAAGGGAAGCGGGCTCTGATTGTAAAAATCGCTGTAACGGCCTGGATTGTAATCGGGCTGGCTGGCCAACGCGAGCACATCGAATGTGCGCGGATCCATCACGATAATGACGCCGCCAGCGGCCTGATGCTCTTCAATGGCCCGCGCCAATTCCTCCTCGACCATGGCCTGCACCGAGCGGTCGATTGTCAGGATCAACTCCGCCCCGGGTTGCGGCATAATGACCGGCGCCACCGTCCATGGCACCTGTTCGCTCGCCGGGTCGACCGGCCCCTCGCGCGCCACCTGGACCGGTTGGAGCAGGGCATTGTGGAACCCTTCAACGCCGTAGAAACCGACCCCCTCTCTGTTGCAGAAACCGATCAGGTGGGAGGCCAGCCGGCCCTCCGGGTATTCCCGAACCCAGAGCGGCCGAACGTTAACGCCGGGCAGTCCCAGCGCCGCGACCTCCTCTCCCACCGTTTTTGAGACCGGCGAGAGGATGGGCGTCCATACCCGATCGCTATCCAGCATCCGCTTGATGTGGACGGAGGGGATATGCAACAACGGGCTCAGCGCCTCGGCGGCGGCGGATGGATCGACGACGTAGGCCGGCGAGGCCTCAATGGCATACTCCACAGCGTTTCCCGCCAAAAGATAACCATTCCTGTCGCGGATCACACCCCTGGGCGGTTCCACCGCTATGATGGGTCGTTCCCGGATCTCCCGCGCCCACGCCACGTAAAATTGATGGTCGACGACCTGCACCTGCGCCAATTGGGCCACGATGACTAACACGCAGCCAATCAGCAGCGTCCCTACCAGTTGCAATCGTCGTCGCGGCCCTTCCGCCATCGAAAGACACCCCCAAGCTAATCAATCGTCGTCGAGAAAAACTCGACCCTCTCCGCCGGCCCGAAGCCCATCTCCAACGCCCGTTCCCGCAGCGCTTTCACCGACCCCTTCCGGGCGATCTCTACTTCCAGTTGATGGTTTTCCCGCTGCAACTGGTACAACTCGGCCTGCAACTGCTGGATGTGACGCCCCCGGGCCGCGGTCTGGCTGACCAACATCAGGTACAGAGCCGCCGCCAGGGTCAAACTCAACGCCAGTGCAGCCGCGTAGGTCAGCGTGCGCCGGTTCATCTCGAACCGGCCACGCTTGACGCCGTGAGTCGCCCATGCCACAAAATCTGACATCACTAAATCCGTTCTGCAATTCGCAATCGAGCCGACCGTGAGCGGGGATTCGTCTCCGCCTCTTCATCCGATGGCCCCATCGGTTTGCGCGTCAACACGCGCAACGTCGCCCGATGATCACACATACAGGCCGGGATCTCGGGCGGGCAGACGCAATCCCGGCTCTCGCGCCGCATGAAGCGCTTGACCAACCGATCTTCCAGGGAATGGAAACTGATGACGACCAGCCGCCCGCCCGGGGCCAGAATCTCCACCGCCTGGGGCAAAGCCGCCTCGATCTCGCCCAACTCATCGTTGACGGCGATGCGCAACGCCTGGAACGCGCGGGTCGCCGGATGAATGCGAGCGCCGCGCGGCCCTCGGCCCACAGCCTGCTTGATCACCTCGGCCAAAGCGCGCGTCGTATAGAGGGGACGGGCGGACGCTATCGCCTCGGCGATCCGGCGCGCCCGTTTCTCTTCCCCATACTGACGCAGAAGCGCCGCCAGTTCCCCGGTCGGAAGCTCGTTGACCAACGTTTCGGCCGTCGCCCCGCGCCCGGTTGGATCGAAGCGCATGTCGAGCGGGCCGTCTCGCATAAAGGCGAAACCCCGGTCTGGATCTGCCAATTGAAGGGACGAGAGCCCCAGATCGAACAGGACGCCATCCACCGGCGCGAAATCACGGACGCGCGCCGCCTGGGCTATGCGGCTAAAGGAGGTGTGTACAAGCGTGAAGCGTTCCTCTCCGTGGGCGATCAACGTAGATCTCGCCCGCTCCAACGCCGCCGGATCTCGATCAAGGCCCAGCAAGCGCCCGCCGTGCGCCGAGGCCGCCAATATCCCATCTGCGTGCCCCCCGCCGCCTACCGTTGCATCAATGTACCGGCCTCCCGGCCGGACGTGCAAACCGTCGAGCACTTCCTGGAAAAGTACAGGGATATGGGTCATCGCTGGGGCCCAGGGGACGTGCACTCACGAGAAGGCGCTGCAATGGATGTCCTCGCCATCGTCGCCATCGTCGATCAGATGTCCAGGGACGACCAGGCTTCAAGGCTTCCCTCGTCATCCTCGACCCGTTCCCGCTCCTGGTTCCAATCGCCTGGATGCCACAATTCGATGTAGGTATTCAACCCTGTGACGACGACGTCTCCATCCAGATTGATGAACTCGCGCAGGCGAGGCGGAATCAGTATCCGCCCGTTCTTGTCCGGCGTGAGATCTGCTGCATTGGCGAAAACCAAACGGCGGAACGCGCGCGCTTGCCGTTTGGTGATTGGCAGCGCGCTGACCTGTTCCGCCAGTTTCCGCCATTCGTCCAGGGGATAGACCGCCAAACACCGGTCAAGCCCACGGGTGATGACCAATCCATCGGCCAATTCATCTCGAAATTTGGCCGGGATCGTCAAGCGCCCCGCTTGATCGATTGTATGGATGAACTCTCCCAGGAACATAGCGCTGTGTCTTTCTTGATGGCGCGAGAGCCGTGTTCGTGCGCTACTCTAACTCCCATTTAGGGTCATTATCCCAAATCATACCCCAAATTAACCCAATTTATCCCAAAACTGCCCATATTATACAACAATCCTTCCATTTTGGCTAGTAGCCCGATGAAACTTTAAGGTTAGGATCTTCAGCATTTCGCTGTGATCTATCTGGGGCATCACAACGCCTCTTGCAAACAAAACGAGGCTGCCGGCTGCTGGCAACCTCGTCAAACCACGCTGGAATCTCAGCTTATCAACCTCCCGCAGGTTAGTAAGTGGGATGAACCTGCGGAAGCTTCAGGAAAGAAGGCTATAAATCCGTCCGCTCGAAACGAGCGCTATTGCGGCGTCGTTCTCCCACCTGTTCCCAGACGGGTCGTTGTGGATACTCTTCAATCACGAGCCGGGTGCTGCTGGTGGCGGTGGTAAAGAGCGTGCTGGCGCTCACCTCGACTTCGTAGGCTCCCGGCGGGGCCACTTGACCATTCCCCATCCGTCCATCCCAGACCAGCAAGTGCTCGCCCTGGGTGCGCTTCTGCTGGTTAAACACGGTCGCCACCCGCTGCTCAGATAGATCCCACACCTCCGCCGTCACGGTCGCGGGGCGCGAAATCTCGAAATTGACCACCGCCGGTTCCAATCGCCCGTCAGAGCCCGGCGACAGCGTGGACCGAGTCGCCCGGAGCACCAACGAGAGGGGACGCTGCCATAAGCCGCTGATCAACCACAGGACGAGTGTCGCACCGACGCCCGCGCCCGCTACAGCCAGGACGTTTCGCACGTTCGGCGGGATGACGGTGGTCGGCGGCGTGGAATCGTAGGTCACGCCCCGCACCACCACTGCTGTATTGCCGGCGCGGTCTATCGCCTCGACGCGCACGACGTTCTCACCCTCAATCAGGTCGACCAGTCCCTGGAATCCGCCCTGGCTATCGACGACCATCTCCCGCCCGTTAAGCCATACGCTCGTCTGCGGGACCGTCTTCCCGACGACGAGCAGCGAGGGCTCGCGCACCGTCATCCCGTCGCGGACGGTGGTCAACGAAAGGGCTGGCGGGCGCGTCTGGAGATAAACCCGCCGTTCTTCGGTCGAAACGTTCCCCACGTTGTCGGTCGCTTCGACGCGCACGATGTTCTCGCCCTCTTCCAGCACGACGTCGACGTCAAAACGCCCTTCTTCATCCACCTCCGCTCGGTTTTGATTGACCAGAACCTGAACGCCCACCGGCGCACGCCCCTGCACACTCAACATTCGCTGGTTGATCCACAAGCCGTCCGGCGGGTTCAACACCACCACATCGGGCGGTTCGGTCATCAACGTGATCTCGCGCACGATGGAGGTCTGATTGCCCGCGTCATCCACGGCGATTAGCTGAATCCGGTTGATGCCCTCTTGCAGCGTGTATTGGGTGCGGAAACTGCCGCTCTCGTCGACTTCCAGGGGTTGTTGCCGTGGGGGGATCCACACCGTCGCGTCGGGATCGGTCACCCCCTCAATGATCAATTCGCGCGTCTCGCCCCCGACCTGGTCCTCGTCTGGCATATTGGCCAACCGGATGACGGGCGGTTGCGTATCCACGTCGATCTGGACGCTGGAGGAGGAACTGCGGACGCTGCCCTCGGCGGTGACGCGCACGAAATAGCGCCCGTCGAGCAGTGGCTGCCCCATTCGATCCAGCCCGTCCCAGACGATCGTGTGTTGGCCCGAAGACTGAAGATCACCGTCGTTCAATGTCCGCACCAACGCGCGGTTTTCGTCCAAGACCTCAATCGTGACAGCGGCGTCGTCGGAGAGGGAGTAGACGATCGGCGCCGTGTCCATCTCGCCATCCCCATCGGGCGAGATGCTCGTCCGTTCGGCGCTGATCATCACGTTGGGAGTGCGCACCCATTCCATCGGGAATAACAGCACCAGGGTCACACCCACAGCGCCGATAGCCAGGATAGCCAATAGCGGGACGATGTTCATACGCCGGGTCGGCGTCGAGCGGCGTGTTTGAGAACTGTTAAGTTGAGTCTTCATCGTATCAATCCAAATCGATCATAATGATGTCGGACGGCGGTTCTTCTTCTCGCGTCTGGGGGCCGGCCCACGCCTGGCGTGCGGGTTTTTGCTCAGCTTTTGGTTTGGACGACGCCGCCGCAACAGGCGCCTGTTGCGGCGCGGGTTGCACGTCAACTTGCGCCGGCGACGGCGCGACGACCGGCCGCATTAATCCGCGTGATAAGCCAAAGGCCCCTACCCCAATCAGACTGTTCCACATATATTGTAGCAGAAAATCCAAAAGATTGGAAATAGAGGCCGCCGATGCGTCGCGGAGCGTCAAACCCACCGGGATCGCCCAACTGCCAATGATCAGCCCAACAAGGCCCAGGCCGACGCCGGACGCCAGCCCCGCCCCTGGACGGGACATCTCCGCCATGCGGGCGCGCATCAACCCGACGCCGTAACCGGTCAACCCCCAACCCAGGATTTCCAATACGTGGAGCAGCAAGGTCTCTGCATTGGGGGCCAGCGGGCCGGCCATCCAGATCAATGTCTGGTAGGAATTGGCCGCCTGAAAGCGCGCGATCAGGTGATCGGTCGCCAGCGCCTGCCCGCCCACGGTCATCAGGTCCGGCGTCATCCCGCACATCCCGGTGAAGAGCTTGATCCACAGCCCGCTTCCCAATCCGAGCAGCGCGCCGCCCCATTCTCCCCACCACAGGCCGCCTATCACGGGAACGATCAGCCCCATCTGCCCCGCCATCAGCAGGGGGGCCGACAGGAACAACGTCATAGCCGCGAGGCGCTCCCGGATGAAGAAGGCCAGGATGATTAGGACGGAAAGGGCCAACGCGGCGACGTAAATCGATATCTCGTATAGGGGGTAGGCCGCCGCGACGACAAAGAGGAGATAGCCGGCGATGGGCGCGACCAGGGCCGCCAGCAACACGCTGCCTGTGATAAACAATCGCCATTCGAGGGAGAAAACGTCTATCGTCTGGGCGGTGAGCCAGAAAAGCGCCGCTAATCCCACGGCCGGCGGTAGGCGGTCAAAAAATGGTTGGTAACGCTGGTAAACCCAGGCCGGGACGCGCCGCAATCGCTCCATCGCCTACCCCTCGCTCCCGTCAACCGATGAGGCCGGGATCCGCCGGGCGACTGGATCGGAGGAGGCGGGCCGAGCGTGGGTGCGCGCCCAATTGCGCAAGGCCGTGATCGGCCCCCGCATCGTCTGCGAAAGGGGAACCGACTGTTTGATGTTGCGCAGCAAATCCGCCTCTGTCAATCCTCGCCCGGCCTCGAAAGCGTCGTATAACCCGGCGATGATCGCCTGTTCAATCTCCGCCCCGCTGAAGCCCTCCGAATCCCGCGCCAGACGCTCCAGATCGAACTCGCCCGGGTCCCACTGCCGCTTGTGGAGGTGGATGAAGAAGATCTCATGTCGCTCCTTAAAATTGGGCAGGTCGATGAAGAAAATCTCGTCGAAGCGCCCCTTGCGCATCAGTTCGGGGGGCAGGCTGGTGATGTCATTGCTGGTGGCGATGACGAATACGGGCGCGGTCTTTTCCTGCATCCAGACCAGGAAACTGCCGAAGACGCGGGCCGCCGTCCCGGCGTCGGAGCGCCCGGAACTCGCCAGGCCGGAAAGCCCTTTCTCGATCTCGTCGATCCACAGAATGGCCGGCGCCACAGTTTCGGCCATCCGGAGCGCCATCCGCATACTCTCTTCCGAAGCGCCCACCAACTCGCGAAACACCCGGCCCATATCCAGGCGCAGCAGCGGCAATTTCCAGGCGGTGGAGACCGCTTTGGCGATGAGCGACTTCCCGCCGCCTTGCACACCCAGGAGCAACAGGCCCCGCGGTTCCGGCAAACCGAATTCGCGCGCCCGTTCGGTGAAAGCCAAGCGCCGCTTATCGAGCCAGACCTTGAGCTCGTCCATCCCGCCGACGTAATCCAGCTCCTCGGCCGCTTCGTAATACTCCAGGATATTCGACTTGCGAATCAGTTGCTTCTTTTCGGCGACGATGACCTGGGAATCGAAAGCGTGGGTCATCACGATCGACTTGGCGAACACGTTCTCCGCCTCACTGACCGTCAGCCCACGCGCCGCCTGCAAGACCAACTCCCGTTCCTCCGGCGATAATTTGACCCGCAATCCGCTCTGGCTGCGCACGGAGCGCACGATACGATCCAGCGCTTCTTCCAGCTCTTCCATCGTCGGCAGGGAATAGTCGAGCAGCGTGACCTCTTTCTCCAGTTCGGCCGGCAAGCGCAGGACGGGGGAAAGGAAAAGGGCCGTTTTCTGGCTTTCTTTCAACGGGCGGACCAGATCGCGCAGTTTGCGCACGACGGCCGGGTCCGGCAGGACGTGATCGCCGCCCAGGAAAGGATGAAAGTCCTTCAGGAGATAGATGGCCGCTTCGCGTGAGTTTTCGATGTGCTCCAACACCTGCCGGGCCGATCGGGCGCCGGGGTCGATCTCGGTGGGCCGCACCGTGTCGATGGCGATCACGCCGCCGGTCACCGTCCAGGCATACAACCGCTTGTTCAGACGCGCGGCGATGCGGAGCAACAGCGACTCGATCCGCCGCTCTTCCCACGAGAGGATATAGATCAACGGGTACTTGGCCCGAATGAGGACCTCTAATTCCCGTTCTCGCTCCGCCAGTTTCATATCATCCCTCTAAACATTGGTCAATCCGGTCCAGGTCAGCACATCAGTCGACGACGTGCCTTAATTAGTGGTAACCGTTCAGGCCAGGGGAACATTGAACACAGATTCACACAGATTGACGCCATCAAGCAAGCCTTACTTGGCAGTCGATGTAAAAAATCTGTGCAATCTGTGACCCATCGGTCAATCACCTGAACGCTAACAATTAGTGTACCGGCCAATCCGCCACCGCTTCCGCCAACAAATCTTCGATCAGGCCGCTTAAGTCGATCATCGCCCCTTCGCCGTTCCATACCATCACGTCGTCCAGTGTATCCAGCAGCAAATCCTGGATCACGCGGGCGTCGCCGACGAGGATACGGCGGTGCGCCCGGTCGCGCAGCGTATCCGGGGAGACGATCAAAACCATCGTATCAATACCTTTGGCCATCGTGACCTCTTCCCCGGTCTCGTCGTCAATGACGACGACGCGCAGACGGCGTGGGAGTTCCTCATCTACCATAAAAACCTCTCCTCAACTCGTATACCTTATTCCTACCTATCCCGGACGAGCCGGAATCAACAAGGGAGCTTCGTGTACAAAATTCTTGCACAAAAAACAAGAATTTCACAGGATAGGCGCTATCATTCATTTTTACGCACTACTGTATTATAACGGCTTCTGCCCAACCCGCCAAGCCGGAACTATCCCCAGAAAAACAGCGCGATAGAAACGCGAACGCGCCCTTCACGAGCGCGCCACTACGCCGAACGCCCCAGGTCGCCGCGACACCCGCCGGAAGCCGGCCTCCTTCAACCGTTGCGCCACCCCCCGCGAGACGCTGCGCCCCGACCGGCTCTCCAGGTCGCCGATGTAGTGAAATAGTCGCCCGCCCGGCTTCAACACCCGGCGCAACTGGCGATAGAAGGCCCCGGCGTAAAGGTCGCCCGCCAGGCTGAAGGCCGGGGGATCGTGGATCACGCGGTCGAAGGAGGCGTCCTCGAAGGCCTCAATCTCGTCGTAGACGTCGCCCACGACCTGGGTGATTTTGGGATGGTCAAACAGCGTCCGCGACCACGGGTTGCAACGGGCCACTTCTAGGGCCAGCGGCGCAATCTCCACCGTGACGACGCGCTCGGCCGTTCGGGCCGCCTCAATGGCAGTGTAGCCCAGCCCGGTAGCGGTGTCCAGGACGCGCCCGCCGATGGGCTTGATCGTCGCCACCTTGCGCAGTGTATCGTGATAGGGATCGATGCCCTTGATCCGGTGCATCGGGATACCGGAGACCAGCATCGTCGGCGCGCCATCGGTGGGCATCAGGCTATAGAGCAGATTGCTCGCCTCGGAAAAGAACTGCACCTTCTCGATCTCGCCATCCTCGACCAGGAAGCAGCCCCGTTCCGACGAGCGGATCTCGTCCAACTGGGCCCACGTCAGCGCTTGCCCGTCGGGGAAACGCACGCCCGCCGCCGAGAGCGCGACCTTGTCAGTCGTCAGCCCCAGGTCGAGCGAGACAGTCGCCCGTTCCCGCCCGGCGTCCCGCGCCGCTATCAATTCATCGACTTGAAAATAGGAAAGAATCATGTTACCGACCTAGTGGTGCGTTTCATAAGTTTTTAGGGTATTGCTCATTTAGACTTCCGAAGTCTTGAAGGTGCTTAGGATCGATAAACGACGTTCTGGCCTGATAGAGAGGCAAGCCTTCTTTAGAATGAGTCAGAAGACTTCGGAAGTCTTTACCCCAAGAATTTATGGGAGAGACCACTAGGCCCAATACCCGTGAATGAGTGTCGACTCAATCACCTTATGGGTGGTAGGCCAGCCCCCGTTGGCCGTTTCTGTGCTAAAACCGCCCAACAGGGGTTTGGCTCCTACCCAGGAATACATTTCATTCACGGGTATTGCTAGGCCTCACTGAATTCCCCTTCGATGACGTCCTCGTCGTCGGCCGCCGATGGGCCTTCCTCGGCCGGACCAGCGCCTGGAGGCGGGGGCGCGCCTGCGCCGGCGCTGTCGTACATCGTGGCCCCGATTTGCTGGATCGACTGACTGAGTTCTTCCGTTCGCTGGCGGATTTGGGCGATGTCGTCCCCCTGGAGGGCGGTCTTGAGCGCTTCGATTTTACCTTCCGTCTCGGAACGTAGGTCGGCGGATACGTTATCTCCCTGCTCGCGCAGGAATTTCTCGGCGCTGTAGATGGCGTTGTCGGCCATATTACGCGCTTCGATCGTTTCCTTTTTCTTCCGATCCTGCTCGCGGTGCTTTTCGGCCTCATGCACCATCTGGTCGATCTCCTCGTCGGCCAAACCGCTGGAGGGGATGATCTGCATCGATTGTTCCCGTCCGGTGGCTTTGTCCTTGGCGGACACGTTCAGGATGCCGTTGGCGTCGATGTCGAAGGTCACCTCGATCTGGGGAACGCCGCGCGGGGCCGGTGGGATGCCGTCGAGGATAAACTTGCCCAGGCTCTTGTTGTCGGGGGCCATCGGGCGCTCTCCCTGCACGACGTGGATCTCGACTTGGGTCTGTCCGTCGGTGGCGGTGGAAAAGACCTGGCTTTTGCGGGTGGGGATTGTCGTATTGCGCTCGATCAATTGCGTGGCGACGCCGCCCAGCGTCTCAATGCTCAGGGTCAGGGGCGTGACGTCGAGCAGGAGGACGTCCTTGACCTCGCCGCCGAGGACGCCGCCCTGAATCGCAGCGCCCAGGCCCACGACTTCGTCGGGGTTGACGCCCTTGTGCGGTTCCTTGCTGAAGAAGTCGCTCACTTTTTGCTGGATGGCCGGCATGCGCGTCATTCCGCCGACGAGAATCACTTCGTCGATGTCGCCGGGCTTCAACTTGGCGTCTTCCAGCGCTCGCTTGCACGGCTCGATGGTGCGTTCGATGAGATCATCGGTCAATTGTTCCAGCTTGGATCGGGTGAGTTTCATCTGCAAGTGTTTCGGGCCCGAGGCGTCGGCGGTGATGAATGGCAGGTTAATCTCCGTCTCCAACACGGTGCTCAGTTCGATCTTGGCCTTTTCCCCGGCCTCTTTGAGGCGCTGGAGGGCCTGGCGATCCTTTCGCAAGTCGATTCCCTGTTCCCGCTTGAATTCGTTGGCGATCCAGTCGATGAGGCGTTGATCCCAGTCGTCGCCCCCCAGGAAGGTGTCGCCGTTGGTGGAGCGGACCTCGAAGACGCCGTCGCCTACGTCCAGGATCGATATATCGAACGTGCCGCCGCCGAGGTCGAAGACGGCGATGGTCTCATCTTTCTTCTTGTCCAGCCCATAGGCCAGTGATGAGGCGGTCGGTTCGTTGATGATGCGCAGCACCTCCAGCCCGGCGATTCGACCGGCGTCCTTGGTTGCCTGACGTTGGCTGTCGTTGAAGTAGGCCGGCACGGTAATGACGGCTTGAGTGACGGTTTCGCCCAGGTAGGCTTCGGCGTCGGCCTTGATTTTTTGCAGAATCATCGCCGAAATCTCCGGGGGGCTGTACTCTTTTTCGCCGATCCAGACGCGAACGTCGCCGTTTGGCGCAGAGGTGACCTTGTAAGGCACCAGTTCGAGCGCCCGTTGTACCTCTGGATCGCTGAATTTGCGCCCCATAAACCGTTTGATGGAAAAGATGGTGTTCTCGGGATTGACGACCGCCTGGCGCTTGGCGACCTGACCGATCATTCTCTCGCCTGTTTTGGAGTTGACAGCCACGACGGAGGGAAACAATCGCCCGCCCTCGACGCTGGGAATGACTGTAGGCTCGCCGCCCGTCATCACGCCGCAGACAGAATTGGTGGTGCCTAGATCAATGCCGATGATTTTGCTCATGGGTATGACTCCTTATTTTGCACTTTCGATTGTAGATTCGTCCTGCTCGTTCTCTTCGGGACTTGAAGGCGCTTTGGCGACTCGGACCAGGGCTGGCCGGAGCACGCGCTCGCCCAGCACATATCCGCGCTGGATCTCCTCAATGATTTGCCCCTCCTCATAACCGGCGACTTCTTCGTAGGTGACCGCCTCGTGGTAGCGGGGATCGAACAGCGCTCCCTCGGCGTCAATCGGTTCGACGCCCTCCGATTTGATGACCCCCTTTAGCTTTTGCTGGATGAGTTCGATGCCCTCGAACCACGTCGCCTGGCTAAAGTCTTCGGGCATGGCCTTGGTCGCCCGTTCAAAATCGTCCAGAATGGCGAAGAGCTTGCGCAACAAATTGGCATTCGCCATTGCTGTGATCTGGATGCGCTCGGCGGCCTGCCGTTTTTTGTAATTGGCGAATTCGGCCTGGGTTCTCTGCCAGCCGTCCAGGTATTCGGTTGCCTGCGCTTGCGCCTCGGCCAATGCCTCTTGCAGTTTTTCCGCTTCGGATTTGGGCGTTTCCTCATCGCTTGCGCCTTCTTCGGTGTCTGTGGGGTCAAGCGCCTCGTCGTCTTGTAGCGTATCCTTCTCCTGGGCGTACTCTTTTTCGTTTTTTTCGTTCACTATGAATCTCCTTGATGCTGTGAATGAGCATTTTAATTTTCGTACATATCATATACGAGATCGGATAATAGATTGGAAATGAAGCGCACGGCCGAAATGGCGCGACCATACAGCATTCGAGTCGGCCCCACGATGCCGAGCGCGCCGGTCACAAATTCCGGCACCCCGTAGCGCCCGAGAACCAGGCTGCAAGCCTGAAGC
>DAOTUC010000271.1:0-9680 GCA_034437315.1 Anaerolineae bacterium | reverse complement strand
CCCAATAGATCGCTTCCCCAGGTGCGGCAGGCCATCGCGCCCTTCACCGTCGCCGACCGATATATGCGTGGCAAGCCGGGCGGCTATACCGTGCGCAGCATCTACTTCGACACGAGCGAGCGCCGTTCCTACATAAACAAGGAGGCCGGCGTTGAGACGCGCAAGAAGATCCGCGTCCGGGGCTACGACAGCTATCAAAGCCACACCGTCGTCTTCCTGGAGATCAAGCGCAAACAAGGGCCGTTCGTGTCGAAGAACAGGGCGCCGGTCGCTTACGAGCATCTGGCGCCGCTCCTGGCTTCCGGCGACGTGGAGCGATACGCCCGGTCGAGCGCCGAATTTCCCGACGCGCCGCAGGATAGCCGCCGTTTCCTGTTCCACGTCTACCGCCTCAACCTGCGCCCGACGGCGCTCATCGTCTACGAGCGGGAGGCTTACGAGGATCCACACAGTTTCCCGCTGCGGATCACGTTCGACAAATACATCCGGAGCGCGCTTTTCCCGGCGCTGGATGAATTGTTCGACGAAGGCGGATTATCGCACGCGCTGGCGGGATATTTCATCCTGGAGATCAAACTACCGGACGACGCCGCATTCCCCGCGTGGTTGAAGCGCGCAATCAGACGTTTTGACTGTCAACCAATGGCCCTCTCGAAATACACCATCTGCCTGGACAGCCAGGGGATCGCCCATCAACCGAGCGGGTATGGCGTGATGAAATTCTCCCGGCACGTCAGGAATTCAGCAAGCGCGCGCAAGCGAATGAGCAAATGGGCCAAATTCACGTATAAGGACCTGCCTCAACTTCTCGATAGGTTCGAACGATATGAATCGCATAAAATAGGGACAAGGTAAAGGGGGGGATATGTTCACATTTCAACAACTTTTTCAACAACTTCAAGTCTTTCTCATCGTTGGAGAGGGTCAGATCATCAGCCGGGTCACGATAGCGCTCCTGTGCGGCCTGATCGTCTCGTTTTTCTATCGCCACACCCACAAGGGCCTCCACTATGCCACAAACTTCAACACCGCCCTGATCGCGCTGACGATGATCACCACGGTGGTCATCTCGGTCATCGGGAATAACCTGGCCCGCGCGTTTGGCCTGGTCGGCGCCCTGTCCATCATTCGCTTCCGCACCGCGATCAAGGATATGCACGACATCGTCTTCATCTTCTTCTCCCTGGCGCTGGGTATGGCGACCGGCGTGGGTCTATACCTTTCGGCCATCCTGGGGGGGGTGTTCATCGGCGTCGTCCTGTTCATCCTCTCGCGCTTCGACCTCGCCTTCCCAGAAAAACGGGAGCTGATCCTGCAATTCGCCTTCGCCTCTCGCGGAGAGGGAAAAGCGCCCTACCTGAACGTTCTCAATGAGCATTGCGTGCGGCACAAGCTGGTCAACATGGAAACCCTGAAAGATGGACGTTGGGACGGAGATGGGTCTGGAAGCGGGAATGGAAACGGACATCAGGGTAATCACAGCCAGTTGCTGGGTGTCTCCTTCTACGCCGATCTCAAACGGGACGCTTCAATCGGCAAGCTCGTGCGCGACCTGGGGCGCGTGGAAGGGGTTGAGCGCGTCAATGTATTTTTCGACGAAGAGCCGTTTTAAACGGGAGAGCGCCGACATGAAAACGAAAACGAGAACGGGTATGATGGGGCCGCTTTTGGCATCCACGCTATTGGGATTCGGGTTGATCGTCGCGCTGTTGCTCCTCCTCGCACCAACCGCCGCCCCGCCCGCCAGCGCAGCCGCCGCCCAAACGCTGGAACTCCCGCCCATCTATTACGTGCAAGAAGGGACTGGGGGGGATTGCCTATCGAGTACGACGCCGTGCAGCAGCGTCCAGCGGGCCATCGACCTGGCGACCAGCCTGGCATTGAGCGCAACCGGGGAAATAGCCGAAATCCACATCGCCGGCGGCGTCTACACCGAGAACCTGGTCTTGACCCGCAGCGTTCGGTTGCGCGGCGGATGGCGCGACTCCTTCACCCACCAACAGCCGCTCAGCGCGCCGAGCGTCATTGAGGGCGGCGCGGCCACCCACACTGTGCGCGTGCTGGGCGACCCGGTGGCGCGCATCTCGCTGGAACATCTGACCCTGCGCCACGGCGTCGACGGCGTTCACGTGGAGGGCGGCGCGCTCACGCTGACCCATAGCGCGATCGAAGGCTGCGCCTGGCAGGGGGTCCATATGGCGCGGGGCCGTCTGTGGCTGCACGACAACCACATCTCGCGCGTTGGGGGAGACGGGATCAAGGTCGACATCGCACCAGAAGACGTCCCATCCGCCACCCTCGGCGTCGTGGGCAACGCCATCCACGCCGCCGCTTCCGACGGCGTCAACGTCCGCGTTGGCGACGGCGGCGCGCCGGTCGCCATCACCCAGAACACCGTCAGCCAATGCGCTGGCGCGGGCATTCGGGGCGTGGGCGCTCAAATCCGCATTGAGGCCAACCGCGTCTTCAGCAACGGCGTCGGCCTCTCCATCCGGGGACTGGACGCCGCGCCGGTCTTCACCGTGGTCAACAATATGATCGCCGCCGCCATCAGCAATAGCGTCGAGATGAGCGGCGCGGGCGTCATCCTCTTCGCTCACAATACCCTCGCCGGTTCCAATCTCCCAAGCGCCGGCATCTCCGTCACCGGCCCGCTGACCGCCGCCATCGTCAACAACATCGTCGTCAGCCACGGCGTCGGGATCACGGCGACCGCAGAGGCGGTTTTGAGCGTGAGCCACACCCTGTTGTGGGGCAACGGCGCGGACCCCATCAGCGGCGACCACGTCCTGCTCGCCCCGCCGCGCTTCGTCAATCCGAACGATCGTAACCTCCACCTGCGCGCCGATTCCCCCGCCATCGACGCCGGCCTCTTTCTCGGCGGAGACGTTGGCCTGCTGACCGACATCCTGACCGACATCGACGGCGACCCGCGCCCCGGCGGAGATGCCGAGAGGGATGCGCCCGACCTCGGGGCCGACGAATTCCGCACCTATGCCGTCCACTTGCCACTGATCTTGCGCAATCATCCGCCCCCGCCGCCCACGCCGGCCCTCGCCGTCTACCGGCTCTACGCCGACCCGGCCGACCTGGCGTGGCTGGACGAGAAATCGCCTTACGATGATCGCACGATCCCCGCCGATTTCGTCCACGAACGACTCTGGAACGTGGACGCGCGCTACCGGGGCGATACATCGCGCCTTATGCCGAAGAAGTGTTGGAAGGTTTTCTTCCCCGGTTCAGACCTGTTCCAAAATCAGGAGGAACTCAATCTCAACGCCGATTATGGCGACCAAACCCTGCTGCGCAGTTACCTGAGCTATGACCTGTTCAAGCGCGCCGGTGTGTATGCACCCCGAGGCGGGTATGGACCGCTCTACATCAACGACGCCTATTACGGCCTGATGTCCCAAGCGGAGCAGATTGACGAGCTATTCCTCCACCGCCAGGGGATCGAGATACACGGCAATCTGTACAAACCCTATTACGGCAACCTGGGCGTGCTGGATTACATCACCGATCCAGAGCAGAAGGCGTGGTGGTACAACCATTACTATCCGAAAAAAACGAACCGGGACGGCGATAAGACCGACATCATCGACTTCATCGAGACGATCAATTACACATCCGACGACGCCTTTCCGGAAACCGTCGCCCAGACGCTGGACGTCAACCAGTGGCTGGAGTGGTACGCGGTCAACATCATCATCGGCAATTTCGAGATGATGGAGAAAAACTACTACCTCTACCACGACCTCAGCCGCGAGCGATGGATCATCCTGCCCTGGGACGTGGACCTGGCGCTGGGCCACAACGCCGATCCGGGCGCCGGGGGCTACGGTCACCTGCTGGACGAGGAGATCAGTTGGGACAATCCTATCGACAGCGGGACGCAACAGAGCAAGAAGAACGATGGCAAATGGAATATCCTCATCGACCGGATGATGGGGGTCCCGGACTTCCGCTTCTACCACTGCCGCCGCCTGACCGAGATTATGGCGGACGAATTCAGCCCGGAGGAGATGTTCCCCCGCATCGACGCCGCCTACGAGACCATCCGCCCCTGGGCTATGGCAGACGTCAGGCGCTGGCAACCGGATGGTTTCCAGTTCTCCGACGGGCCGGGCGAGTTGAAGACCTACGTCGCCAACCGCATCCAATTCCTGGCCGACGAGATCGCGACGGGCGACTTCTGCCCCGGTCAGCCGGTTCCCCTGACCATCAACGAGCTGATGATCAGCGGGACGGAGCGCGCGGATGGATGGATCGAGATCCACAACGGCAGCCCCACCCTATCCTGGGACGCCGGCGGCATGTATCTGCGCACCGTCATCACCGAACCCCGCCAGTGGCGCATTCCCGCCGACGGCGCGCGCATCCCGCCGGGGGGCGTGCTGTTGATCCGGGTGGGTGAGCAAGAGGGGGATGGATTGCAGGCCGACATCCCCCTGAGCAGCGAGGGCGGCGGGTCGTTCTCGCCGGGGCGGATCGGCCTCTTCGACAAAGACGTCTTCGATAATGCGCCCATCGACGTCCTGACCTACACCGCCCAGCCGCCCGGCGTCGCTTACGGGCGCTGGCCCGACGGCGGCGACGCATGGGGCCCGCTCGACGCGCCCACGCCCGGTTGGCTCAACCTCGGCCGCCCGCCCGTCGTCAGCGACACCCATCACACGCCTGCGTGGCCGGCCGCTGGCGCGCCCTTCACCGTCACGACGCGCATCACCCACGAGACGCTCCCCGGACACTCCAACGCCATCACCGCCGTGCTGCACTACCGGACCTTCACGCCGGGCGCGGAACCGGCGCACGACAGCACGCCGATGACGCGCGCCGCTCCCGGCGACACGACCTGGCGCGCCCGCTTGCCCGCCCAGGCAGACGGCGTCTGGGTGGAATACTGGATTGAGGCGAGCAACGCCGCCGGCCAGACCACCGTGGATCGACCCGGCTGGCCCCAGGGAGATTATCGCGTCGTCGTCGGTTGGCAGCGCCCGCCGCTCTACATCAACGAGTTGATGGCCCTCAACCGCAGCACGATAGAGGACGAGCACGGGAAAACGGGCGATTGGATTGAGATCTACAACGCCGGCCCGGTCGACGTCGACATGGGCGGCATGCGTCTGGCCGATAATCACAACACCAATCACCAGGTCAGTCCATCCGACCATTACGAGCTGCCCAGCGGCGTCGTCGCGCCCGCCGGCGGCTATCTCCTCCTCTGGGCCGACGGTGAGAGTGTAGGAAAACATCTCAACTTCCGGCTATCGGGGGCCGGGGAATACGTCGGCCTGTTCGACAGCCAGGCCAACGCCTACGTCCCCATCGACGCTGCTTACTTCGACCCGCAGACGCCGGACGTCTCGTGGGGCCGCTTCGGCGACGGGGAGGCCGCCTGGTACAGGATGGACGATCCCACGCCGGGCGGGCCGAATCGCCTGCGCCCACCTCGATTCTCGGACGTGACCCGCGCGCCTCGCTGGCCCGCCGCCGATCAGGCAGTCGCCGTCAGCGCAGTCATCACCGCCGGAACGCCCATCGCCTCCGCCACGCTGTGGGTCGACGTGGGAGACGGCGCCGGGTTCCAGGCCACGCCGATGACGCGGACGCAGGCCATCTCTGGCGGCGCGATCTGGGAGGGCGCGATTCCGCCGTCGAGCGCCGGGACGGTGGTCGACTACTACCTCTCGGCCGTCGATAGTACCGGACAGCAGGCGATCCACCCGGCAACCACGAACGCCGGATCGAGCATGCCGCCGGCCTTCACCGAGCGTTACGTGGTGGGCGACGCGCCGCCGGCCGTGCTGATCAACGAGTTTTTGGCCGCCAACAGCACGGTCATCGCGGACGAAGCGGGAGAATACGACGATTGGCTGGAACTGTACAACGCGGGCGCGGTCACCGTCTCGCTCGGCGGGATGTACCTGACCGACGACCTGGCGGAAGCGGACAAGTGGCGAATTCCAGATGGCGCGACGCTCGCCCCCGGCGGGCATCTGCTGATCTGGTGCGACCGGGATCTGGATCAGGGCCCTCTGCACGCCGACTTCAAACTCAGCCGGGACGGGGAGGACATCGGTCTCTTCATCCCGTCGACTAATCAGCCCTCGGTGTTGGTCCCACTGGATTGGATCGTGTTCGGCCCACAAGTGCGGGATATTTCCTACGGTCGCTGGCCTGACGGCGCGGACGCGTGGCGAGCGCTCAATCCGCCGACGCCGGGGTGGTAGGTTGGTACGTTGGTAAACCGGTAAATTGGTAGATTGGTATTTGGAGGTCATGATGGATAAAGAACAACGAAGCAATGGGTTGCGGGAATCGGCATGGAGAATCTTGGGACGGCGGGTTGGTGTGATAAGGTTGCTGCCTGTGTCGACGCTGTCGGCCGGCCTGCTGGCGATCTTGCTGGCGTTCCTGCTGGTGGGTGGCGTCGTGTATGCCCTGGACCCGCCGCCGATCGTGATCAACGAGATCCAATATCACCCGCTCCACAACGATCACGGTGAGGAATACGTGGAGCTGTATAACAACGGGAGTGTGACGGTCAGCCTGGGGGGGTGGTATTTCAGCGACGGTTTCGATTATACCTTCCCTGCCACCGCCACGATCGCGCCCGGCGGGTACGCGGTGGTGGGCCAGGACCCGCTCAAGATCGAGGCGCTCTACGGGATCAGCGGTGTGTGGGGCCCCTTCGCCGATAAGCGGCTTTCCAACGGCGGCGAGCGCATCGCTCTGTCGGACGAGCTGGACCAGGTGGTGGACGAGGTGACCTACGACGACCACGAGCCCTGGCCCGAGGAGCCGGACGGGGACGGCCCGTCCCTGGAATTGACGAATCCCGATTTCGACAACAACAGCCCTTGTTCGTGGAGCGCCAGCGCCGGGCGGGGCACACCCGGCGCGCGAAACAGCCGTTACGTGACCGGCAACATCGCCCCTTGCATCACCAACGTCTCCCACGCGCCCGTCTTCCCCACATCGACCCAGACGACGACCATCTCGGCGCACGTCAGCGACAACGGTTATGCCCAGTTCACTGCGACGCTCCACTATCGCCCACAGCACGCCAATGACTACACGAATGTCGTGATGGTCGACCAGGGAAATAATTTCTATGCCGCCGACATCCCGCCCCAACCGGACGGCCAATACGTCGAGTTCTACATCTCCGCCATCGACAGCGAAGGCCTGGAACGCATCCAGCCGGACGGCGCCCCGGGCGGCGTCTCCGACGAGACCGGCCTGCCGGTGACCGTCAGCTACCTCTACCTGACCGAGGACGCGCCCCCCAGCGCCTCCCTGCCCCTCTACCGGCTGCTGATGACGGATGAGAACCGGGGCGAGATCACCGCGCGCGATCTCCATTCCAACGAGATGTTAGACGCGACCTTCGTCTACGAGACGGAGGTCTTCTACAACGTAGGCGTGCGCTACCGGGGGGAGAGCTCGCGGGATTTCTGGCCCCGCCCCTACCGGATCAAGTTCCGCGACGCGCAGGAGTTCCAGAATCGCGAGCGCTACAACCTGATCAACAATGAGATGGGCCGCCAGGCTATGGCTTACGACCTGTTCCAACGCCTGGGCCACCTCTCATCAGACACCGAGTTCGTCAAGCTGTACATCAACGGCCATTTTGAAGGAAATTACCTGAGCGTCGAACAGGTGGACAACGATTTCTTGAAAGCCCGCCTGCCCGACGGTGAAAATCACGGCAACCTGTACCGCGGAGAAAACGGCGCCGATCTGGCCTATCGCGGCGACGACCCCGACAGTTACCGCCCCAACTACGTCAAGAAGAACAATTATAACGACGAGGATTACACCGACGTCATCAGCCTGACCCACGCCCTGAGCGAGAGCGCCGACGAGACCTTCCGCGCGGAGGCGGAACAATTCGCTGATATGCGCCAGTGGTTGAGCTGGTTCGCCGCCCAGGCAGTGCTCGATAATCACGAGGGCGCGCTGTGGATCGGCGTCGGCGACGACTATTTCCTCTACAACCATCCCATAGATGAGCGTTTTGTCCTCATCTCGTGGGATCACGACGCCACCTTCATCGACTCCAGCCACGGCATCTGGGAACCGAACTGGTACGCCACCGAGGTCGTCAAACGCATCCTCAACGAGCCGGTTTACACCCGCTGGTACTACCGGGACATCATCAGCATCGCGGAGAACGAATTCTCGGAGCAGGCGATGATCCCTCTGATCGACGCGCTGCCCGACGTCGTCACCCGGGAGCAAAAGGAGCACCTTCGCAATTACGTTAAAAAGCGCATCACCAAGTTATACAGTGAAGTGCCAAATCCGCCGCTTTCCATCCAAACCCACGGGGGGAGCGATTTCGCCACCAGCCAGACGAGCGTCACGCTGGAGGGGGAATGCTCTCCACTGCGCGACGTCCACGTCAACGGCGACCCCAGCGGGGTGGCATATCCCACGCCGACGACCTGGCGCTACACCGCGAATCTGCCCGCCCGCGACAACGATTTCGTCATCAGCGACGGCCTGCACAGTTACGCGATCACCGTCTACCGGGATTATTTCGACGGCGGGACGCTGGCGGCAGACCTCACGCTGATGACCAGCCGGCGGCCCTATGAGATCGTCGAAAGCGTCACCGTCCCCGACGGCGTCACGCTGACCATCGAGCCGGGCGTCACGCTCCAATTCCGCAACGACCGCTACATCCGCGTCAACGAGGGCGGGCGGCTGCTGGCGGAAGGAACCCGTTCCGCGCCCATCGTCTTCACTCGCCAGCAGAGCGGGTATTGGGGCGGCATCCTCCTGGATCGCACCTGGGAGGACAATCGCATCCGGCACGCCGTGATCGAATACACCCGCGAGGTGATCTCCAACCCGCGCTCACACGGCGTCTCCGCCTATGGCGCACGGGTGACCATCGCCGACAGCGTGATCCGCCACACCGACTTCAGCGCAGCCGTCCAGACCTATCCCTGGTACAGCTACGATCCCACCATCTACCTCCTGCGCAACGAGATCTACGACATCCAACGGGACGCCGTGCACGTCACCGGCGGGTATGCCTTCATCCAGGGCAACCACATTTACGACGTCCGGCACGGCGAATACGAATTCGAGGGCATCGAGGTCAGCCACATGGACGTCGCGACGCCGGCGATTCTGTTGGACAATCACATCCACGACGTCTCCGACGACTGCCTGGACCTGAACCACTCCTCAGCCATCATCGAACGCAACCGGCTCCACGATTGCGGCGACAAGGGCATCTCGATCGGGCATCCCTCCTCGACGACACTGGTCAACAACCTGATCTACAACTGCATCGGCAAGGACGAGGATCCATTCAGCGGCGCGGGCATCGCCGTCAAGGATGGGGCGGTCTCGCGCATCGTCAACCAAACGATCTCCAACTGCCGCTTTGGGATCAATCTGTACGAGGGGCACGAGGGAGAGGGCGGCGGCAGCGCCACGGTGGCCAACACCATCGCCTGGGGCAACGACCTTGATCTGAACCTGGACGCCCTCTCCACCGTCAGCGTCACCTATTCCAACGTCAATCTCGTGACGGAGACCGGGACCGCCGTCTGGCCCGGCGAGGGGAACATCAACGCCGACCCGCGCTTCCGCGATCATCAGCGTGGCAACTACCGGCTGCACGAGGACTCCCCCAGCGTCGACAGCGGCGCCGCTGAAGG
>DAOTUC010000270.1:0-3334 GCA_034437315.1 Anaerolineae bacterium | reverse complement strand
CCAATGGCCTGGCGGTCGCTCATTGGATCGCCGCCCATACCTCCCACACGCTGATCGTCACCGGTGGGCAGGTCGAGGCGCGCGACCAGGGGATGAGCGGCCGATTGACCCTGGCGGCGCTATCCAGCTTGCGGGCCGATCGCGTCGTGCTGGAGATGGGGGGCGTCAGCGCGCTTGAGGGCTTGACCGATGACAGCCTGCCGCAGGCGGAAGTGGCGCGCGCGCTGTTGGAGACCGGTTCCCAGATCATCGTCCTGGTCGAGCCCGACCGGGTGGGGGGGGTGGCAGCCGCTTGCGTCGCGCCCGTCTCCGAGGCGGACGTCATCGTCACCGCCCGCGAGGCCTCCTCCTCTTTTTTGTGGGATTTGAGCGAGACGGGCGTGCGGGTAGTTTTGGCCTAGCATAGGGTTTTGCAGGAATATATCATAATCAAAAAAGGAGTGAATAAATGGCAAGCGTAACGTATAGTCACATAACAAAGCGGTTTGGCGATGTGGTGGCGGTGAAGGATCTGACCATCGAGGTCGCCGATAAGGAATTTCTCGTCTTCGTCGGCCCATCCGGGTGTGGGAAATCCACCTCCCTCCGTATGTTGGCCGGCCTGGAGGAGATCACCGAGGGAGAGATCTCTATCGGCGATCGGGTCGTCAACGATGTGCCCCCCAAAGATCGAGACATCGCGATGGTCTTCCAGTCCTACGCCCTGTATCCACACATGTCGGTCTATGATAATATGGCCTTCGGCCTCAAACTGCGCAAGACCCCCAAGCAGGAGATCGAGCGGCGGGTTAAAGAGGCGGCCGACATCTTGGGGATCGAGAACCTGTTGGAACGAAAGCCCAAGCAGCTTTCCGGCGGTCAGCGGCAGCGCGTGGCGGTCGGGCGCGCCATTGTGCGAGAGCCCAACGTCTTCCTGATGGACGAGCCGCTCTCCAACCTGGACGCCAAATTGCGCGTCCAGGCCCGGGCCGAGATCAGCAAGCTTCACCAGCGCCTGGAAACGACCTTCATCTACGTCACCCACGACCAGGTCGAGGCGATGACGATGGGCACCCGAATCGCGGTGATGAAGGATGGCCTGCTGCAACAGATCGACAGCCCACAGAGGCTGTATGACCTGCCGGTCAACATATTCGTCGCCGGTTTCATCGGCAGCCCTTCCACCAATTTTATGGACGCTCAATTGGTTGAGCGGGACGGGAAGGTCGCGTTGGATTGCAAGGACTTCATCCTGGACGTCCCCAAGGAAAAGGTAGAGACCTGTCGTCCGCATCTGGGGAAGGACGTCGTGTTCGGTATCCGTCCAGAGGACACCCACGATCCGGAGTTCGCGCCGCCGGGGATCACCGGCGCGCAGATTGAGGCGAAAGTGGACGTGACGGAGTTGATGGGCAATGAGGTCATCGTGTATCTGGTGACAGATAATAACGAGTTTCTGGGCCGTTTTGACCCTCGGACGAAGGCCAAGGTGGGGAACACCATCCCGGTCGTCTTCAATATGGATCGTATGCACATCTTCGACAAGCAGACGGAGCAAGCGATTCGCTAGATCGCGCCAACTTGAGATTAAAACCTTGCGAAGGTTTCTAGCCTTCGCAAGGTTGTGTTTGTTTCCGTCAAGCATATTTTGAGAGGAGAGGTGATGGCTGATCTGGATTTGATGCGCGAATTGGCGATGGAAGGCGAGTCGAAAATCTTGCTGTTGGTTTTGGACGGTGTGGGCGGGTTGCCGCAGACGCCGGATGGCCCCACCGAGTTGGAGGCCGCGTACACACCGAATATGGACGAATTGGCGGCCCGTTCGATCTGTGGGCTGGGGACGGCCGTGGCGCCAGGCGTGACGCCCGGCAGCGGGCCGGGCCACCTTTCGCTCTTCGGCTACGACCCGCTGGCGTATGAAATTGGGCGGGGCGTCCTGGAGGCGCTGGGCATCGGCTTCGACTTGCAGCCCAATGATATTGCAGCGCGGGGTAATTTCTGCACGCTGGACGAAAATGGGATCATCACCGACCGCCGGGCGGGGCGTATCCCGACCGAAGTGGGCGCTCGCCTGTGCGAGAAATTGCGCCAGATTAGCCTGCCCGGCGTGGACGAGATTTTCGTCGAGCCGGTGAAAGAGTATCGCTTTGTGCTGGTCCTGCGCGGCGAGGGGTTATACGATGGCCTGACGGAGACTGACCCGCAGCAGACTGGAGTGCCGCCGTTGCCGGTCGAGGCCCTGCGGCCCGAGGCAGAACCGACGGCGGAACTCCTGAATCGCTGGTTGGCCGAAGCCCGCGACCTGCTGGCAGACGAGCATCCCGCTAACGGTTGCAACCTGCGCGGCATTGCCAAGGACCCTGGCTTGCCCACTTTGCCCGACATCTACAGGCTTCGCTGCGGCGCCATCGCCACCTACCCGATGTATCGGGGCGTGGCTAAGTTGGCCGGGATGGACGTATTGCCGACCGGCGAGACCATCGAATCTGAGGTCGAGACGCTGAAAGCGCATTGGGGCGACTATGACTACTTCTTCTTCCACGTCAAGAAGACCGACAGCCGGGGCGAGGACGGCGATTTCAAGGCCAAGGCCGAGGTCATCGCACATTTCGACCGGGTCCTGCCGGATATTCTGGCGCTGGAACCGGACGTGGTGGTGATCACGGGCGACCATTCCACACCCGCCGTGTGGAAAGCGCACAGTTGGCACGAACTTCCCGTGCTCCTGTGGGCCAAATACATCCGCCCGGATGGCGTACAGCAATTTGGGGAGCGGCCCTGTATGACCGGCGGGTTGGGGCACATCCATAACAGCGACCTGATGGTGTTAGCGATGGCCCACGCCGGGCGACTGATCAAGTTTGGCGCTTGATCGATCGTTTTACACGCGCGCACAAGCCAGCCGCCTAATCGAACCGGTTAGGCGGCTCTTTTTTTGGTCGTGGTTTACACAGAGGGGAAAGTGCGGTATAATCCATCCGTTGAAGCGGTTGAGAGTGAAAGGGGGTCGCCGTTGCGTGCCATCATTAGCGGGGCCGGCGGGTTCGTCGGCGGTTATCTATGTGAATATCTGTTGAGCGAGACCGATTGGCGATTGACCGGCACTGTCTTTCCGCATCCGGTCGAATCTCAGCCGGAAAATGTGCGTCTGCGTTTCCACAACGTCGATTTGCGCGACGTCGAAGCCGTTGACGCGCTCGTCAATGAGGCGCAACCGGATTACATCTTCCACCTGGCGGCTCAATCCTTCGTGCCCTCCTCCTTCGCGGACCCGTGGGATACGTTGGAGAACAACATCCGCGGCCAATTGAATTTATTGGAGGCCGTGCGTCGATCAGAGCGAGAGACGCGGGTG
>DAOTUC010000269.1:0-3701 GCA_034437315.1 Anaerolineae bacterium | reverse complement strand
CCTGGCACACCTGTCCTGAACGCGATTACTCCGCCGGGCGAAAACACCACGTACCAGGTCAGTTGGAGCGCCGCGGACCGGGCCGACACTTACATTCTCGAGAGAGCCACGCACAGCGATTTCTCCGATACGGAGGAGGTATACAGTGGTTCCAACACGGCTCATACCGTCGATAGCGAGGGCATTGCGCGCTACTACTACCGCGTCAAGGCGCGCAACATTTGGGGCGATAGCGGCTGGTCCAACGTTCAATCGGTGGATGTGTTCTGGGAGAAGGAGCCGAACGACGATGCAAAAACGCAGGCTAATGGCCCTCTTGCTTCCGGTTCGACTTACTATGGTCTATTCCCCGCCGATGATATCAAGGATTACTTCTACTTTGACCTATCCACCGCACATTCCGTCGAACTCTGGCTAACAAATATCGCTGCTGGTCAAGACTATGACGTTTACTTGCGTGATGTTAACTTGAATGTAGTGGATAGTTCCGCTACAGCTGGCAGCGTGGACGAACATATCTTTATCGACGACCTGCAGTCTGGGCGATATTACATTCAAGTGTACAACTATAGCGCCAGCGGCAGCACCCAACCCTATCACCTGCGCGTGGTATACGAATAGCGCGCAATAGATGCCCAACACCCAACCGGCCCCAGCGATGAGCTGGGGCCGGTTCTGTTTGTCAATTCCCAATGCCGCCGGGGGCTGATAAAGCAAAACAAAAAAAAACCGAGAGGCCCTCAGCCTCTCGGTCGCTTCGATAGAGCGGGCGACGAGACTCGAACTCGTGACCTTCTCCTTGGCAAGGAGGTGTTCTACCAGCTGAACTACGCCCGCGCAAACTCAAGCGATCGACATTATACCACAACTTTTCAGGCGTGCAAGTCGCCGGGCGTGCGGCGTTACGTGTTCGGGCGCAAGCGGAGGAAATCACCCTACGTCTGGAAGTCACCACAGACAGCCTAATTCTCACAAACTTAGCAGCCCACCAATCTCCCGGGCGGGCAGGTCAACCGTCTGACCATCCGCCAGCGTGGCCCGCCAGACAGGCGTCCAGGCCAGCCCACAGAACTCGACGCGCACGTCAACCCGGCGAGGCGTGACTTTGAATTCCTCGATAGACGTCAACGTATCCGCCCAGCGCTCGTTGATCTCGGCCGTCTCCTCCTCCCAGGCCGTTTCCAGATCGGCCAGCTGTTGCTCGAAATCCTCGATGGCCTCAATTGATTCTTGAACCTCGGCTTCCGCCTTTTTCGTCCACGTGCGCTTGCGGGTGGCCCGCGAGATAATCGACGAGGAACGACGGCGGGTCAGCAGGTTGAAGGCGGATTCGACGCCGCTTAATAGCTCCTCCCGTTTGCGAGCGTCCAGTTCCTCCCGGTCTGCGGTCAGTTCCCGTTGCTCTCGACGGAGCTTTTTCTGCACTTGCGCCATTTTCGCGTCCATCCGAGCGCGCGCCTTTTTTATCTCAGCGTCCCGCGCCTCGCGGGCCTTGACCTCGCAACGCACGCGGAAATCGCGGCGATTCTCTCCCACGCGACCGTATAGGTCGAGCGCCGGATTGTGGAGGATGACGGTAGAGACGTTGTAATAGAGGTAATCGGAAAAATCCTTCTCCAGCTGCTTGAGTTCGCGGGCGCGGGCCAGGGTAGGGGGCGGAGGGGCGTAGTGTCCTCTATCTGGCGACTTGTTCGAGAGGTCGTTGGAGGTGATGGCGACCTGCTCGGCCTCCCAATCGACGCCGCCTGGGCCATTGTTCCCATCATCCTGGAGTTGAATCAGCCGGGCGATGGTCTGTTGGTGGTCCACGTCTCGCTTGCGATCCAGCGTGCGCACCACGCCCAGCCCCAGCAAGCGCGGGACGTAGATGAGGTGGTGCGCGCGTGTCAGGACGGAGCGCCCGATCTCCTCCTCGTGTTGGCGCAGCGCCCACTCGAAGGCGGTGGTGGGCGCGAGAAAGGCCTGGGGAATATCAGGCGGCAGGGTGGGAGGCGCGGCGCTGAGGCCGTCAAGAGGGGCCTTGGCTGGCGCGATCCCCACAGGGGCTTCCGGTTTGGGATGCGCTATGCTCGCCTCCGGTCTCTGTGGGATTTCTGGCATAGCCGGGGTCTCCTGGCCCTCGGTCAGTTGGCGCACCTGTTTCCGGGTCAGCGGCCCCCGCAAGTACGACATCGCCCAGCGGGTGTGGAAGAAGACGGGCGGCCCCTCGTGGATGTCGTGGAACAGGAAGACGCGCGGCTTGAGAGCGCCCAGCGCCCGGTCGACGCTGCGACGGTCCATCGCGTCCCCGGTTTCGGCGAGCGCGCCCTCCAATCCCTCCAGGACGCGGGCCTTATCCCGCTCAGCCCTCAGCGACCCGATGGCCCACGTCCCCGCATTGGTCAGCCCCTTATAATCCAGGTCAGCCGGATTCTGGGTCGCCAGGACGACCCCCAGGCCGGCCGAGCGGCCCTGCTTGATCAGGGAGAGGAGCGGCTTTTTGGTCGGCGGGTTGGCGGGATAGGGCGGGAAGTAGCCGAAGACCTCGTCGAAGTAGAGCAACACTCGCAGGTCGGCGGCGCCCGATTGAGCGCGCAACCAATCCCGCATCGCCTCAAGGAACAGGGTGATGAAGAAAAGCCGTTGCGCGTCGTTGAGGTGGGCCAGGTAGAAGATATTGGCCCGCGGGCGTTGGTCGCCGCCATCCTCCGGCGCGTAACGCAGCGAGCCGACGTCCAGGGGCGCCCCCTCCTGCCAGGTCTCGAAACCCGGCGCGGCGATGAGATTGTTGAGCTGGCGGACGAGGGCGAAGCGCTCTTTTTCCGGGAAGAAAGTCTCCATCTCGAAGACGCCCACCTGCTTGAAGGGCGGATCTTGGAGCAGTCGCAACAGCTTGGGCAGGTCGAGTGTTTCCCCGGCGCGCCAGACGTGTTCGATGATGCGCGCCAGCAGGATGTGCTCCGGGCTTTGGAGCGGGTCGGCTGCGATCCCGACCAGCCCCAGAAGGGCCGAGGCGATGCCGCCGATGCGTTCCCGCAACGCCTCCTCGTGCTCGTCCCAATCGAGTTGGGGGGTGTCGAAGAAATGGAGCACGTTCACCGGATGCCCGGCCTTGGAACCGGGGGTGAAGATGGTGAACTGGGCGCTTTCACGGAGGCGGGCGATGCGCTCTCCGGTGACGCCCCATTCCGCCAGGCCCGCCTGCCATTTTTGGGCGGTTTTGGCGGCGTACGCCGCCACGCCCCCCTCATAACGCCGTGCGCCGTCCAGGTCGACCCAGGGCGCGAAATCCTCCGGGCGTAATTCCGGAAAGGTCAGCAAGAGGTTGACGATGTCGCCCTTGGGGTCGAGTATGAACGTCGGGATGCCCTGGAGCAGCGCCTCTTCCAGGAGGATGACGCCCAACCCGGTCTTTCCAGAACCGGTCATCCCCAGGATGACGCCGTGGGTCGTCAGGTGACGCGGGTCGTAATGGATGGGATCGGCAGTGATGATCTCTCGTTCAGGATCGTACACGCGCCCCAGGTAGAATTGGTCGAAGTGGGTTTCGCTCATTAGTCGCCTCCAAGTCAGGAACGCCAGATCGGTCAACGTTTATTGGGTCTTCAGGATTTCGCATGGCCCATCATAGACCCTAAAGGTTTTTGCGCTGGTTTTGATGGAAAAAGGTCATTGTTTAAGGCAAAAACGTTGTTTGCGCGGCCTTGAGCAAAACCTTTAGG
>DAOTUC010000268.1:0-3464 GCA_034437315.1 Anaerolineae bacterium | reverse complement strand
TCGAACGTCGCGGCCTCCTGCTGCCGTCGACGCCGCCGATCTAGCCAGACGATCCAGGCAGCGACGGCCCCTATCAGGATGAATAAGCTCGAAAGCAAGCAACGTAGATCGATAATAAGCATAAGAATAATGTTTTTGAAATTCGAAGCCAAAATTCGTGTTATTTGTCCATTTGCGACATTCGTGACCCAGAAATGTCGGGTAATGAAGGCGTCTATAGGCAGGACACAGAATTGTATAGAGGAGAGACCGGGGTATGCGGATTGTGAGCCGGCGTGCGCGTCGGCTCAAGCAAGCCACATGAAACGATACGGTTCCAGCAGCAAATCCCTATCCGACTTGATCTCCTCGCCAGTGATCAAGTCCATGAAGGCGTATCCCAGCCCATACATCCGCAATTCGTTCGCCGTGACCGCTTGTGCACTCTCGATGAAGTTGGCCAGGATCAGCACCCGGCTTCCCGCGCGCCGGCGCACGTAACCGAAGACGTGGGGGTTCTGCAGATCGACGAAGGCGGTCTCCCCAACGGCGAAGGCGGGCGTCTCCTTCCGTACGTCGATCAACCGGCGGAGTTGGGCGTAGATGCGGTGTTCGATAGCGCCCTCTTCCCGGCGCCGGGCGAGTTTTTCCTCGTCGGCCTCGGGGCGATGGACCCAGCGGCTGTCGTCTGCTTTGTCAGGATCGTCCCGGTAGCCGTAGTCGTTCAGCGTGCCGATCTCATCGCCCAGGTAAATCAACGGCACGCCGCCGATGCTGAGGATGACGCCGTGGATCAGCAGGATGCGCCGGATGGCGAGCTCGATTTCCCCCTCTTCCCCCTCACGCAGCGCTTTCTCCAGCCCGGCCAGCGAGGCGCACGTCCCTGAGATGCGCATGTCCTTCGTCGCCGGGTTGTACTGGAAGGGCAATCCACAGGCGAAACTGCCCTCGAACGCGCCGGAGTAGAAGGCGTTCAAGAATTGCCGGTGGTCGAATCCGTTGATGTGCAGTTCGGCGGCGTCCTCGTCGGAGAAGGTCCAGCCGATGTCGTCGTGGCAGCGGACGTAATTGACCCAGGTGCAGCGCTCGTCGATCTGGAAGCGTTTCTGCATCGAGTGGCGGAGCAAGCGCACCTCGCGAGTAGCCAACGCCTCCCACAACAGCGCCATCAGCAGGGGATTGTAGGAAAGCTGGCACTCTTCAGGGTCGATGTAGCGGGCGACCTCGTCCGGGTGCACGATGGCCTCCGACTTGAAGAGCAGGGCGGGCGCGGCGATGCGGGCCACCGCGTTGTAAGCCTGGATCAGGCGATGAGCCTCGGGCAGGTTCTCACAATCGGTGCCCAGCCGCTTCCAGGTGAAAGCGACCGCGTCGAGGCGCAACACCTCCACCCCGATGTTGGCCAGGAAGAGCATTTCCTTCGCCATGCGGTTGAAGACTACGGGATTGGCGTAGTTGAGGTCCCACTGGTAGCTGTGGAAAGTGGTCCAGACCCACTGGTCGATCTTGGGGAAGTAGGTGAAGGCGCCGGGATGTTCGTCGGGGAAAATCTCGCGCAGGTGGGCGTCGTAGGCGTCGGGCATCGTCCGGTCGGGGAACATCCGGTAATTTTCCTGATAATCGGGACCGCCGGCCTTCGCCTGCATCGCCCAGCGGTGTTCGTCGGCGGTATGATTGAACACGAAATCGAGCACCAGGCTGACACCCTCGCAGCGCAGTTCGGCCGCCAATTGGCGCAACCCGTCCATCGAACCGAGCGCTGGGTTGACCTCGCGGTAACTACTGACCGCGTATCCCCCGTCGTTCTCTCCTTCGGGCACTTTGTACAGGGGCATGAGATGCAGATAAGTCAGCCCCAGCTCCTTAAAGTAGGGGATTTTCTCGCGGATGCCGTCCAGGTCGCCGGCGAAACGATCGACGTAAAAGACGCCGCCCATCACCTGCTCCGATTGATGCCACAGTGGATCCGCCTCGCGGGCCACGTCGAGGGCCTTGAGTTCCGGCGGGCGGTCGATCCACGCCTGGAGCATAATGACCAGCAGTTCCTCCAGGTGGTAGAAGAAGTCATAGTGATCCTGGTAAAGGCTGAGGTACAGGCGGAACAGGCGGGGGAAATGGATTTCCAGGCGCTCCCAGAAAACGGACGTAGATTCTTCCAGCGGGAAACGCACCTCCAGGCGGCGGAGCAGACGGCGGAAGGAGCGCTCGGTGTGTCGTTCTAACCATTCAGCGTCATATGGATCCATTGTCAACCAGGCTATGCATAAACTGATCGACCTGTCGAGCAGTGGGCAAGGCCGGGATCGCGCCCCGACGGGTCGTGGTGAGCGCGCCGACCGCGTTGGCGTAGCGACAGATCGCGCGTAAACGATCTTCGTCGTCGGGGATCAGGGGGACGCCATCCGGCGCACACTCAAACAGCCCTTTGAGCAAGCCAGCGACGAAACCGTCGCCGGCCCCGGTCGTGTCCACGGCCCTGACCGCAAAGCCCGCCACCCGGCCCACGACGTGGGGGGTCGCGTAGCGGCATCCCGCCTTCCCCTGCGTGACGAGCAACAGGCGCAAATCGGTATGCCAAAGCAGGGCCACCGCCTCGTCGAAATCGTCGGTTCCGGATAGGAAGGCCAGTTCCTCCTCGCTGACCTTGATCACCTGGGCCAGCGGCCAACCCAGCATCATGCCCTCGCGGGCGGCCTGGGGGCTGGGCCACAGGTTGAGTCGCAGGTTGGGGTCGTAGGAGATCAGCAAACCGGCCTCGCGGGCCGTCTCGATAGCGTGCAGGGTGGCCCCCCGAACCGGATCGTCGATCAGACTGATGGACCCGTAGTGGAAGATCCGAGCCGAGCGGATGTAGTCCTCGTCCACCTCTCCCGGTGTGTACAGCATGTCGGCGCTGGGATGGCGGTAAAACATAAAATCCCGCTCACCGTCGGCGCGCAGGGAGACGAAGGCCAACGCGGTGCGCGCCTCGGCGGAAAAGCGCAGGGCGGCGGTGTCCACGCCGGCGTCCCGCAGCGTCTGGGCCAGGAAGCGGCCGAAGGCGTCGTCGCCCACCTTGCCCATGAAGCCGGCCGATTGCCCCAGCTTGGCCAACCCCGCCGCGACGTTGGCCGGCGCGCCGCCGGGCGCTTTCTCGAAGGCCGGCGACTCGCTCAATGGGGCGCCGGAGACGGTCGACACGAAATCGATCAACAACTCGCCCAGGGTGATGATTTCTGGCATATCGCGTTTTCCTTCTTTGTGATGGGGGAGAAGAACACGGATTGGTAGGATTATCGGATTGGCTTTCCGACACATCATTGCTCCCCGAGATCCGATCCGTTAATCCCCCGAATCCGTGTTCTTTACCGTTACGCTCCCCGCATCTGGTTAAACAAGCGCAGATAATCGGCGAGATGATGGGGCGAGAGGAAATACTGGCGCACGTGCTCGCGGCCGGCGTTGCCCATTTGCGCTTTCTCGTTGGGATGTTGCAGGAGATAGAG
>DAOTUC010000267.1:0-5295 GCA_034437315.1 Anaerolineae bacterium | reverse complement strand
AGTTTTCGAGTCTGTTTCCGGTTCATCCTCGTCCTCCTGTGTTTTGGACAATTTTACCGCATACAGACCAATTGTCCATTTTCTAATTGTCGTTTGCCATTCCATAAAACCAAAGTGCTATTAGTATATTATCCGGCCTGGAATCTGGGCATGAGGTGCCCTTCGGGGAATGTGGCCCGGCTATGTTGGAGGCGGCGAAACGCAACCTGCGCGATGCGTTCGCCGTCGTCGGGCTGACGGAGAGATTCGACGAGACCCTGCTACTCTTGCGGGAGGCCTTTGGCTGGCAGAGGCTTTTCTACGCCCGACAGAACGTCTCGGCCCGCCGCCCCGAAAAAGAGGATCTGCCATCATCCACGCTGGACGCCATCCTGCGGGTCAACGCGCTCGATGTGCAGCTCTATCAATACGCCCAGCGACTCTTTGAGGAACAGATCGACCGGCGCGGGGTTACATTTGCCGAGGATCTGGAGGCCTTCCAGGCAACCAATCGGCGCCTCCGGCCCCTCATTCACTGGAGCTGGAAGGCCCGCCGGTTCTCCGCCCGCGCTGCGATTCGGGAGTGGGTCGGGCGCCTGCTCGAAAGAGTCAAGGAGTAGTCAAAACGACCACAAACTACCCGCGCCTCGAAATCACCTCGACGTACACCTCGCGCAACCGATCGGTCACAATCTCCCAGGTGTAATTCTCCCGTACCTTCTCCCGCCCCGCTTCCCCCATCCTGAGCCGCCGCGCCGGAGCATCCAGCAACTCCAGGATGGCCCGTGCCAGATCGGCGGCGTCCAGGTACTCGGCCATCAGTCCATCCCGCCCCTCGTCGATGACTGAAGCGACAGCGCCGACGCGGGCGCCAATGATGGGCTTGCCACAGGCCCAGGCTTCCAGGAAGACGATGCCGAAAGACTCCTTGCCGGAAGGATGGGCCAGTATGTCACAAGCCGCGAGTAGATTCGGCTTTTCGCTGTCCGTGAAGTCGTTGATGATCGTCACCTGATCGCGTTGTGATGATTCAAGATCGTCTACCATCTGTTTTAGTTTCGGCGTGTAGGACGTGCGCCCCCCGGCCAATAACAGATGGGCGTGCGGATATTTTTCCCACACCCTCACCATTGCACGGATCAGCACATCCAGGCGCTTCGACTCGGTCTGGCGGGCCAAGGCGCCGACGACAGGCCGCTCGCCCCACCCATGACGCTCTCGGATCGCGCGTCCATTCGCTTCGGCAAAGCGTTCGGCGTGGACGCCAGCGCCTATCACCCTGATCTTGTCGGGGGAAATATCCCGCTGCACCAGATAATCCCGCTCGAATGGGGTGAGCGCGATGTATGCGTCGGCCTTTCGAATAGCCGTATACATCATCTGCCGGTCATAATTCCATTTGTCCGAGGCGTGGATGGCGCCGAGCAGCACCAGAGGAATCTGGGCACGCTTCGCTCCCGCCAGCGCGTACTGGATATGGAGGAAAGGGAAAGAGGTTGCGAATACCACATCGGCGCCGCTGTCCGCGATTGCCTGGGACACACCGACCATCAGGGGGCCATTCTGGATGGTGCGCAGCCAGTCGTTATATGGCAAGCGTAACTTGCCAGCACCGGAGGCGAGCAACCCTCGCAGCCCCTGGAGCCCGTTGAAAGCCTTGAAGCGGTGCACCTGGACGCCATTGATGTTCTCGACGCCCGAAGGCAGCGCTTGGCCCTTGGCGCGATAGAAGTCCTCTGGCTTTGGGGCGTTGCTGGTGAAAACGGTGACCTCGTCCTGGTGACGCGAGACCAACTGCTCGGAGAGATTCTTGACCAGCCCCTCCACGCCGCCGACCGCCGGGTGGTAACACTGAACCACGTGAATGACCTTCATCCCGCTTGGCCCCGCCCCAGCACGTGCTCATACACCCTCTGGAAGGATGTGACCAGCTTCTCCGGCAAGAAATCCCGCTGGCCCACTCGTCGGGCTGATTCTTGCAAAGCGCCATAATTTCTCACCAGCGCCTCGATGGCCGCGAGGACATCCGACGGCGTGACCTCCTCCACCACCAGGCCACATCCTTTCTCTTCCACATAATCCGCCATCGGAATTGCCCGGCTGACCAAGACCGGCTTCCCCGCCGCCAGCGACTCGATTAGGGAATGGGGATAGGATTTGACGATACCGCGAGCGGAGGCCAAGGTAACGCTGGCGTGTACGCTTGCCAGCACCTCGTTCACATCTACCTTCTGTTTCAAGATTTCGACGCGCTCTTCGAGCTCCCGCACGCGCACGCGGCGCTCCATCTCCTCGGCCATCTCGCCGCGCCACAAAAAGATCAGTCGGAGTCGAGAGTCACGTTGCGCCACCGCGAGCAGTGCCTCCACCCCCTTGGTGCGGAACTGCGCCCGCGTCCAGGGCGCTGAACCGACCATCAACCTGATCTCAGCGCTTTTATCTCGCAGCGGCAGCGGGGTGTGGGTAAAACGCGCGGTGTCGATACCAGCATGGACCAGAAAGGCGTTGTTCACCCCCCAGCTCTCAAGCCGCCTCAAGCTGCGCTCGTCGGCGACCACGACCGCTGCCAGGGAGTTGAAAAAGCCGACGTTGGGCCGTCTGTGCCCCACCCCACCGCTGATGGAATAGACGACCGGGCGGTCGAGAAAGCTGAGCACCGGGAAGGGGAAGGGATCGGGGTTATAGACGTGGTGCAGGTCAAAATCCCGTTCGCGCTCCCGCAACGCTCTCAGCTTCTGGAAACCGAAGAATAAGCGGGGCACATAGATAGGAGAGCGCTCGTTGGGGTTGAGATAGACCAAATCTCCCCCGAAGTGGTCGCGCAGCCGGTCGATTTCCTGGATTTCCGCCACACAACTCGGCATTTTGGGAGGCAGGATGGTGAGATGGTAGAGGATGTTCATCGCTCTGCGAATACGCCTGGATCCTGCTCCCCTGTCCGTCCGCGCAACCCGTCGATCAGGCCCAGACGGACCGCCTTGACCGTGGCAGGATGGCCCTGTGCGCCTAGCTTCGCGCAGAGCACCAAGTCGTAGATTCCCCAGAGGCAGATCAGGGGAATTTGGAGGTAAGTGTAAAATTTCCGGACATAAAGGAAGCGGTTGCGCACAAAATAGTAAACGTACAATGTATTCCGCCGATGAGATGAGCGCTGGCTGACGGCGTGAAAGGCCCGCGTGCGCGTATCGACGGCGGTGATATACCCTCGCTGCCTGACCCGTCTGCAAAAATCCGCCACCTCAACGCTGAAGAAATAATCCTCGTCCAGGAGGCCGACGTCACGAAAAAGCTCCGCCCGGCTCAACAAGACCGTCCCCGGCACATAGTCCACGGCGCGGATCGGCGGGCCGGAGGATAGTTCGCGGATGTGGGAGCGATGGTTCAGCACCGGATCACGCCCTCCGGCCGAGATCAATCGCTCCTCGTCGGCGTTGAAGAGCAGCGGCCCGATCAAGCCGATCCGCTCATCGGCCCGGAGCGCGTCCAGAAGCGCGATGACGTCTCCCTCGCTTACAAATGCGTCATTGTTCAGCAGAAGGATGGGCGCAACGCCTGTCTTTAGCGCCTCGGTGATCCCCACGTTGTTTCCCCCGGCGAAGCCTCGGTTGCGCTCGTTGCGGATCAGGTGGACGTGGGGGCATTCGCGGGCGATGATTTCGGCGCTGCCATCGCTGGAAGCGTTATCCACGACCCAGATGGTCGGGCGCAGCTCGCGCCAGGCCGTGACATCGCGCACGCAACGCACGGTATCTTCCGCTGCGTTCCAGTTGAGGATAATGACTGCAATTTCAGCGCTCATTGGTTCCATTTGAGAGATAATGCTTGGATTGGCTGGTCGGTTTGATTTGACTTCTCGGCATTTTAACATAGGATAACGCCGTGGTCAACGGATTAGCTCGCCGGGATATCGCCCGGTCAATGGCCTAGAGAGGTTGAGGAATGCGCGTCTTACACCTTGTTCATCAGTATATGCCGGAGCACGTGGGCGGTACGGAGCTTTATACCCGCTGGCTGGCCCACGCGCAGCGTCGGCGGGGACATCACGTCGCCATATTCTACCGCCGCAGCGGCGAGGGGAGCGGATGGGAAAAGCGGATGGAGGATGGGGTGGAGGTCTGGGCAGCCTGGGCCGGGCCCGTCAATCCAACACAGCGCTTTCTAGCCACCTTCAGAGACCCGGCGATGAGGTCCCTTTTCGAGCACGTCCTGGAAGAGACCGACCCCGAGCTGGTCCACATCGAGCACCTGATGGGCCATCCAGTCTCGCTGATCCGCTCCATCCGGCAGCACGGGTTGCCTTACGTCATCACCTTATGGGATTTCTGGTGGGTGTGCGCCAACGCGAACCTGTTGACCAACTACAGCCAGCAAGTGTGCGACGGCCCCCGTTTGTACCTTAACTGCGCCCGTTGCGCCCTGGCTAGGGCTGGCCGAGGCTCGCTCTGGCCTCTCCGGCCGCCGGTAGCGGGATTGATGGCCTGGCGCAATCGCCTGTTGGCACGAGTGCTCAGAGGAGCCGACAAACTCCTGGCCCCGTCGGGTTTCGTAAGCCGCTGGTACGCCGCACACGGCGCCCCGGCGGAGAAACTGCTCACCTTGCACGCTGCGTTGGAACTCGCGGAAAAACCCTCGCGACTGGCGAAGCGAGAGGAAGGCCCGCTGCGCTTCGTCTACATCGGTGGGCTCTCTCGGATGAAGGGCGTACATGTCATCGTGGAAGCTTTCGGCAGTCTGCGCGACAAGGGCACAGCGGAGCTATGGATCGCGGGGGATGAGTCCTTCGATCCCGCGTATGTCGCTGGCCTACGCGCCAAGAGCACGCCAGCGGTGCGCTTCCTGGGGCGCCTCTCGCGCGAGCAGGTCTGGGAGACGCTGGCCCAGGCCAACATCGTATTGGCGCCCTCTCTCTGTTACGAGACCTTCTCCTTCATTCTCTCCGAAGCCTTCATCGCCGGCGTGCCGGTGCTGGCCTCCCGCCTGGGTGCATTAGCCGACCGCGTGCGCGATGGCATAGATGGCCTGCTACTGCCTCCGGGTGACGTAGCCGCCTGGCGAGCGGCGCTCCAGCGGCTGGTGGACGAGCCGGATTTGGTAGCGCGATTGCGGTCAAACGTGCGTCCGCCAGTGACATTGGAGGAACACGTGGGCCAGGTAGAGGCTTTATACAGTCAGATCCTCAAAGAAAATCCTCACACGATAGAGACCCGATGACCTCCCCCAACCGCCAAATCGCCCGCGCCGCCTCCCTCGTCATGGCCCTTTTCGTCCTCAGCCGCGTGCTGGGTTTGGCCCGTCAGATGGTCGTGGGGGCGATGT
>DAOTUC010000266.1:0-6141 GCA_034437315.1 Anaerolineae bacterium | reverse complement strand
GGCGTCGCCGTCCATCCCACGCTGGCCGAAGGGCATGATGACCGCGCTGTGGAGGTGCGCACCGAGGTGCTGCCCACCTACGAAGTGGAGCAGATGAAACCGCCCACGCCGGAGGAGATCCCCCTGCTGGACGAGGCGCTCCTCGATATGCGCGCCCTATCGGAGCTGGAGATGGGTGACTTCGCCGCTGCGCTCACCCCCCTGGTCGAGGCCTATGCCGGCTGGATCGATGAGCAGGCGGCGCGCCTGGCCGCTCCGCCGCCCGACCTCGCGCCCTACCAGGCCGCCGCCGAACAATCATTGGCGCGGTGCCGCGAGGCATTGGCGCGCATTGAGCGGGGCATCACGTTACTTGACGAGAACCCGCAGGCCGCTGAGGCGTTCCGCTTTGCCAATCGCGCGATGCACTTGCAGCGCGTTCGCTCGATCTACACGCGCATGGTGCGCCAGGATCAAGCGCCGGACTTGGACGACATCGACGCGCCCCAGAACCGGAGTTGGTACCCCTTCCAGTTGGCCTTCGTGCTCCTCAACCTGCCGGCGATGGCCGATCCGACCCACCCAGATCGCAGCCATCCCACCGAGGCGATGGCCGACCTGCTCTGGTTCCCCACCGGCGGCGGCAAGACCGAGGCCTACCTGGGCGTGGCGGCCTTCACAATGGGCATCCGCCGCTTGCGGGGCGAGTTGGGCGGGCGCTCCGGGCGCGCCGGCGTGGCGGTGCTGATGCGCTACACCCTGCGCCTGCTCACACTCCAACAGTTCCAGCGCGCGACCACCCTCATCGCCGCCTGCGAGATCATTCGCCGCGAGGATCCCGCCGCCTGGGGCGAAGAGCCTTTCCGCATCGGCCTGTGGGTGGGGATGCGCAGCACGCCCAATTGGACCGACCAGGCCGCCGAATCCCTCAAGCGCGACCACGGGATGGGCTGGGGCGGCGGCGCCGTTGGCGGCGTTGGATCGCCCCACCAACTGACCAACTGCCCCTGGTGCGGCAAGCCCATCGACCCCGCCAAGAACGACATCCAGGTCGAGACCTACAAGCAGGGCCGCGCCCGCACCTTCCAGTATTGCAGTGATAAGTACGGTCAGTGCCCCTTCAGCACCAAGCAGTCGCCCGACGAGGGCATCCCCATCGTCGTCGTGGACGAGGAGATCTACCGTCGCTTGCCCACGCTCGTCATCGCCACGGTCGATAAGTTCGCTCAGATGCCGTGGAAGGGCGAGACGCAGATGCTCTTCGGCCAGGTCAACGGCTACTGCCCGCGCCACGGTTTCTGTTCACCGGAGATCGAGGACCGGGATCGCCACCGTGCACTGCGCAAGTTCCCCGCCGTAGCGACGCAAGACGAGAAGCCGCTGCGGCCCCCTGACCTGATCATTCAGGATGAGTTGCATCTGATCAGCGGGCCGCTGGGCACCTTGGTCGGCCTCTACGAGACGGCGGTCGATCACCTGGCGTCGTGGGAGCTGGACGGGCAGACGGTGCGCCCCAAGGTCGTTGCCTCGACGGCCACCATCCGCCGCGCCAGCGACCAAATCAACAGCCTCTTCCTGCGCCAGGTGCGGATCTTCCCGCCCTCCGGCCTCGACGCCGCCGACAACTTCTTCTCTCAGCGCCGCCCCTCCAGCAACGAATCGCCGGGGCGGTTGTACCTTGGCGTCTGCGCGCCGGGCACGCGCCTCAAGACCGCATTGATCCGGGTCTACGTGGCCTATATGTCCGCCGCGCAGGTACTTTACGAGAAATATGGCCGGGCCGCCGATCCGTGGATGACGTTGGTCGGCTACTTCAACTCAATGCGCGAGCTGGGTGGGATGCGGCGCGTGGTCGACGACGCCGTGCGCACGCGCCTCCGGCGTATGGACCAGCGAGGTTTGGCGCTCCGCACTATTTACAGCGTTGAGGAGTTAACCTCTCGGAAAAGCTCAACGGAGATCCCTCATATCCTGGACCGCCTGGAGGCCCCCTTTGATCCTCAAGCGAAGAGGGCACGGAAGGCCAAGAAAAAGGCCGGCGAGAAGATCGACTATGGCAAAACCCCGCTGGACGTCGTTCTGGCGACTAACATGATCTCAGTCGGCGTGGACGTCAGCCGCCTGGGGCTGATGGTCGTTGCCAGCCAACCCAAGGCGACCGCCGAGTACATCCAGGCTACCAGCCGCGTCGGGCGCCGGTTCCCCGGCCTGGTTTGCACCGTCTACAACTGGGCGCGGCCCCGCGATCTGAGCCACTACGAGCGGTTCGAGCACTATCACGCCACCTTCTACCAGCAGGTCGAGGCGCTCTCGGTGACGCCTTTCTCGCCGCGAGCGCTGGATCGCGGCCTCACTGGCGTCTTGGTCGCCATTATCCGCTTGCTGGGCGAGGCGTTCAACGCGAATGAGGACGCCGGAAAACTGGAGCGCCAGCATCCCTTTGTCAAAGCCGCGCAGGAGGCCATCGCCCGGAGAGCCGGGCTGGTCACCGGCAGTCAACAAGTCGATGACCAAGTGCGCCGGCTGATCGCGAAGCGATTGGATCAGTGGCTCGCCCGGACCGAAGTGGAAAGCGAGGGGGCAATCCTCGGATATCAGATCAAACGCAAAGAGGGCGGCGGGCGGGTCATCAGCCTGTTGAAAAAGCCGACGGAGAAGGATTGGGATACCTTCACCTGTCTCAATTCGCTGCGCGACGTCGAACCAAATGTGCCGTTGATTTTGAAAGATGGCGGGATGGATCGACCTGATCCCCCTACTCAGAAACAACCGGAGGAGGAGAAGACATCATGACGACATATCCTACCCGCGTCGGTGAAATCCGGCCCAGCCAGTTGATGTTCACCTATGGCGTCGGCGCCATCATCGATCTGCCCAAGTTCTCGGTGATCGTCACCGGCCTGGAAGATTGGCCACAAAACCCAGAGTATATGGGGCCGGTCATTGAAAACCGGCTGTTGCGGGCGGTGCGCTATCGGCTGCCGGATGTCAACTACTTGCTATCCCCGCCGACCGCTCCTGATGAGGGCCTATCTGTCGATCCCTTCGATGAAGCGGCGCGCATTGGCGTGCCGGTAGCGACCTTTCCTCGCTGGATGGTCTGCCCATTCTGCCGCCTGCTGGCCCCGCTCAAGTCGGGCCTCTTTCAGTTGAAGGAATCGCCCTATCGCCCGGAGCGAACAGCCTACCGGCATGAGAATTGCCGCAAAGGAAAACATCCGGAGGTGATGCCGGCCCGCTTTCTCGCCACCTGCGAGAACGGGCATCTGGACGACTTCCCCTGGATCGAATTCGTCCATCAAGGCGAGCTGTGCGAATCGCCTCGGCTGCGACTCATCGAATACGGCCCGTCGGGAGAGGCGCGCGATCTGGAAGTTCGCTGCGTATCGTGTGATAAGCGGAGGCGGCTCTCGGACGCCTTTGGGCGCGAGAACCGGAAGAAGCTGCCTACGTGCCAGGGACGCAATCCTCATCTGCGCAACTACGATCCCGACGGCTGCGATCTCCCCGTGCGACCCATCATCTTAGGCGCGTCCAATACCTGGTTTCCCGTCGTCTACAGCACCGTCGCCATCCCGGTGGACAAGGATCGCCTGGCGCAACTGGTAGATGAGAACTGGGCCACGTTGAAGAACGCCACGAGTATTGATATCGTTGTCTTCTTGAGGAGTGGCGGGCAATTGGGCGAGTTGAGCCAGTATGAGGACGAGGATATCTGGGAGGCCATCCAGACGCGCCAACAGCAGGACGCCGGCGCTATCCCGCCGCCATCGGAGGAGCCTGATCTCAAGGCTCCAGAGTGGGAGGTCTTCGTGGAACACGATTCGCGGCTCAACAACGAGGACTTCCTTCTGGCCCCGGTGGCTGTACCGGAGCGGTATGCAGCGCTGATTGAGCAGGTCGTGCTGGTTGAGCGGCTGCGCGAGGTACGAGCCATGGTCGGCTTCACCCGGCTGGACGCGGTCGGAGAATTGACCGATCCCGACCTTAGCATCCAGATCGACCCGGTGCGGCTCTCGCGCCAGGAGCCGACGTGGGTGCCGGCTACGGAAGTTCGCGGCGAGGGGATCTTCATCCAGTTTAACGAGGAGCGAATCACCCAATGGCTGGCGCGGCCTGCCGTCGAGGGACGAGGGGACGAGTTCTTCGATTCACACCAAAAATGGCGTGCCGCCCGGTACATTGAGCAGCCGGAAGCAGGTTTCCCAGGAATGCGCTACGTGCTGATCCATTCCTTCGCCCATGTCCTGATGCGCCAACTGGCGCTGGAGTGCGGCTATGCCGTGGCCAGCATCCGCGAGCGCATCTACGCCCGGCCCGCGCAAGCGACCGGCGGCCCAATGGCCGGTCTGCTCATTTATACCTCCGCGCCCGATAGCGAGGGGACGTTGGGCGGCCTGATGAACCTGGGGCGACCGGAGGCACTGGGCCGTCATATTTCGCAGGCATTGGAGTCGGCGCACCTGTGTGCCAGCGACCCGCTCTGTGCCGAACACGCTCCCAGTCTTGGGGGTCGCACAATTCACGCGGCCGCGTGTCATGCATGCCTCTTCGCACCAGAGACATCGTGCGAGCGGGGCAACAAGTACCTCGACCGCTCGACCCTGGTCAGGACGGTCGAGATCGACGAACTGGCGTTCTTTGAGTAAATGACATGGGCGACACGCAGCAATTGACCCGGGTAACTGAAGAGATCCGGCAATTAGCCGTCGATCTGCCTTTTGAGATGGCCGAGCAACTCTCCATAGCATTTAGCGAGACCAACACAGGTGACTGGCAACGCTTGCGGGTGCATGTGATCGGCACGGTGAGTCCCTCTGCTGTCCGCCAACGGGTGAGCGCCTTCATCGAAATGTGGAGCGCGAGGCGCCCGACGTGAGCGCCCAAAGCGTTGCGCTGGGGCTGTTGACTGCGGCGCAGACCGAGGCGTTTCACCGGCAGCACCAGAGGTTGGAGTTGGTGTGGACCGGGCCAGATAGCCGTGTCATTCCCCTGCGCCGCACGGATCAGGCGTTACTCCAACTCATCGATAGCGCGCGGGAGCGACTGCACATCGTCAGCTTTGCCGTCTACAAAATAGAGGCTATCGGTCAGGCTATCGTAGAGGCGGTTCAGAGAGGTGTGGCGGTGTCGATCTATCTGGAGACACCCGATGCGAGTCAGGGACGGATTGCGTTCGACACAATCGGTGCGTTGGGCGAGGAAGTTGTCCGGTGCGTTCATCTCTACGTCTGGCCTTTGAATGAGCGGCTGCGCACGGACGACGGGAGATATGGCTCGCTCCACGCGAAGGTCGCGGTCGCAGATGGAGAGAGGATGTTGGTCTCCAGCGCCAACCTGACCGAGTACGCGATGACGTTGAATATGGAGCTTGGGCTGTTGGTCCACGGTGGGCCATTGCCGGGGCAGGTCGAGATGCACTTGAAGCGGCTGGCCGAGATGGGGGTATTTCAGGAAGTATGCGTATAACCCGGAAGAGTTCTGGATATTAGTGTGTGGTAGAAGGAGCACAGAATGGACGTTGATGTCTTAATCAGTCGCTTTCGACAGTGGTATGGTCACACGGACTTCCGTGGTAACAAGTTTATCAGAGATGAGTACGCCTATAAATATGATCGTGGGCAAGAGATGCTGGAATGGCTAAACCAGGGAGCACTGCGCCAACTAATTGAAGAGAAAAAGTGGGAAGAGGTGTGTAACCGGGTGGTGGATTCGTTCAGTATGAGCAGCGGGCCATTGGCGCGATGGAGCGAGTACCAGTGGGTGCGCGAACTCGACACGGAGGAGAAAAAGCAATTTGTCCTTGCGCTTGAGAAGTTTCTGTATGGTGACGAGACATTCTTGGAACGATTGGAGTATTTTGTAGCTGAGGCCACGACTGCTTACCTGCACTTCCGTAACCGAGACCCCGACGCAAGGTACAAGGCCAAGAAGCTTTCCTGGCCTTTCGTCTCTTACTTCCACTTCTTGATGTGGCCGGATCAAGAGTACGTCTTCATAAAGCCGATGCCACTTCTTAAAGCTAGTAAGGCGGCCGATTTTGACATTCATTACAACAGCTATCCCAACCCAGACACCTACACCCACGTCCAGGAGTTCTACCGTGCGCTTTGGCCCACTGTGCAAGAACTGGGTGGACGTGATTGGATCGATGTGCAGACT
>DAOTUC010000265.1:0-7597 GCA_034437315.1 Anaerolineae bacterium | reverse complement strand
CGTTTCTCCATCGTTTCCAGGCCCAGGCATGCTTCAAAATCGGGCCAAAAGGCGTTGTCGTCAGCGTACTTGGTCCGCCGGACGAAGGCCATCGTGAAGGCGAGAAATACCAGCCGGGCAGGCTTATGTCCCCTGGCCCCACTGACGATCCGTCGCGCCCAGATCTGCAGGGCCGTGTACTCGGCGCCGTCGAACTCGACCAGCGCCAGGCGACCGGCGTCTTCTTTTCGGCGGCGGATCTCCTCCGCTATCGCTTCCAGGTCGGTTTTCTCGAACACCATCAGGCCCCCTGTCCCTCCAAGAACTCATAGAACGCGAAAGCCAGCGGCGTGCACAGATCGCGGTTGTAGCGACTGCACGTGTAAGGTAGCAGCAACTGCCCCTGATCATGCCGGGCGGCGTTGAGCAGTTCACCCGTCATCTCCCAGATGGTGTCCCAGTTGGCGCGTAACAGGTAGAGACAACCGGATCCGCCGACGATGCGGTCCACCAGGGCCAGGTCGTACTCGCGCCGGTCATTAGGGTAGATGTATCCCCGAATTTGGTTCTTATTGGCGCCGGTGAAGCGCGGCATAGCGTTGATCAGCGCGTGCTTGATCGTGTGAATCACCAGGTAGCGGGCGAAGCGGCGGCGATCGAACGCCTCGATCCGGCAATGCTCGCAGGCATCGTCCTGGCATATCCGGTTGGGTACGACGCCTCGGACGACGTCACACCACATCCGCCGGGGATCCGGCTTGCGGTCGCGCTCCCATGCCAGCAGGGCCGGATGGGGGCTGGACATCTCGCCACTTTCCAGGTCGCGGTCGTCCTCGTCATCGACCGACCCGCCCAGGGGCTGACTCGCACAGACGTCCTCATATCCCTTGAGATAGTCTTGCGCCAGGGGATGGGTGTCCAGGAAAGCGGTCATCGCGTCGGAGAGCCGGAGGAGGGCGGCGTGGGTGTCGTAGAGATTGGCCAGGTAGCTGTTGCTTTCGGGGAAGATAACGGACGGGAAGATTCTCGTCTCTTGATTGGGGTAAGAGAAAAAGCGACGATACATCTCCCGCGCCAGAGAGATGACGCTGACCCGGTCGAACGTCCATTGCCCCAGTTTATTATCCAGCGATGGGGCGTAAGGCTCGTTCTGGATGATATACTCGTGGATCACCGAGCGGTGGGTGGGGATATTGGTGACGTGAATCTTGTGGTAGCTGTTGGCGTCCCGGCAGGGCTTGCAGGAGAAACGGGCCCGATGCCAGCCACGGACATCGTAACTCTTGCCATAATACGCCTCCGGTCGATAGAGGAAGTTCTGGGCGATGCCGGCGGGTGTGTCATAGCTCCACCCAGCCGCGTCCAATTGGCCCAGGATGGACTGGGGCAGTTCGTAATGCGCGTGATAGTTGATCTCGGCGCCACACCCGCGACACTGCCACTTGAGTCGAGGGAGCGCGGTGAAGCGGAAGTAGTCGTTGTGCCGGTCGTAATCGCCGACCTTTTTCACCGCCTCGATGAAGGATGTGCCGTCGCGGCGATGTTTAGCCTGGGCGACACAACCGGGGTTCACACACACCTTGGGCACCGGTGGCATATAGACAGCGCCACAACCGCCGCAGACGTAGATCTCAGTCAGTTGGCGTAATTCGTTTCCACAGACCTTGCATCGCTCGTCGCCGGGCCGTTTGTCGCTGTAGGTCGCGCCGCAGCGGGAGCAGTAGAAGCGATAGGGGTGGTATTTGACCGAGAGATCCTGGGGCGTCTGGAAATCGACCTGGATGAGCACCTCCATCGGATTGCCTGGAAATGGACTGCCCTGGGCGTCGCCGCTGAACATACGGTGGAAGTAGTCCACGGCGTCGGCATGCTGGGCAAAAACCTGCTTGAGACCTGTCTCGGCCTCGACATTTCGAGCCTTGATCCCCTCGACGCGAAAGGTCACGCTACCCTGGGTGGCAAAGCCCCTCGGTGGTCGGGAGGCAATCGCCCGGCTGCGGGCCAGGGTGTCGCGCAGTTCGTCGTCGCCCTTTTCTCGCACCAGGTAGACGCCCACCTGCGGCCCAGCGCTGCGCATATCGGGCACCAGGTCCCGGTCCTGGGCGTGCCAGCCGGAGAGATAGTCGTTGTCGGTCAGGTCGCCCTTGGCGATACGCTCGCGCAGACGGCGTATCTTGGCCACCCACCACTCGCGCAGCCGATCGGCGGAAATCTCGGCCGGTTCGACGCCGGGAATGACGTCGGCCTCGCGCTGAATCCACGCCCGCAGGCGAGCGATGGACGCCAGCGGCAGCACGGCGTCAAAGACGGCGTTGGCGAAGACGTCCCCATCGCCTGCCAGGCCGATGGGCTGATCGTCCACCGTTATGCGGTAGTTCTTGAGGTCCACGACCTGGAGATCCGGCTTACCCTGGTCATCCCAGTACCAGGCCAGGTGGTCGAGAAACCGGGCGTAGAGGTGGCTGCGCAGCACGTCCTGGTTGGAGATGATGATGGGCGCGTCCTCGAAATCGGCCGCGGTGGGATGCGCGTACCGATCGAAGTGGCGCAGGAAGTAAAAATCCAGCGGATTGCTGGGGTTGACGATGGTGAGGGCCAGGGAATCGCGGCGACGCCCGCCTCGCCCCACCCGTTGCACGTACTCATTGACCGAGAAAGGGGCGGTGTTGTTCATCACCGTGGTCACGTCGCCGATGTCGATGCCCAACTCCAGCGTCTTGGTGGCCGCCATCACGTCGATGGGGTATTCGTCGCCCGCCTCGCCGGAGGCGGTCAGCTTGCGAGCCGCCGCGAAGCGATTGACCGCCTTGATGCGCTCCTCCTTCTCCAGCCCGCCCCGGTGCCAGCCGATCTCCAGGGGTGGTTCGTAGAGCGCGCCGATCACCTGCCCGCCCCGGTACCAGCGATCGATAGCGCGGGCGATGTCCGCCTCCGCCCGGGTCAGGTCGGCGCTGACGGTGGCGCCGGTGGACGCCAGCGCGCTCGCCAACTTGGGCAGCACGTGGGCCACGTAGGGCTCGTAGTAGCGGGCCTCCTGATCGCGCAGGAAGCGGACGATGTCGTCTGTATCCTGGCGAAAGTTGGCGAAGATGAGAGTCTTGCGGAAGTGAGGATCGCGCACCAGGTGCCCGATGGCATCGGCGATGTTCAGGGTGGCGGTGACCGTCTTCTGGAAGCGATCCTTGAAACGGGCCGGGGCCACGGCATAGTGATGGCGATAACGATCCGGCGGCGCGTCGTAGTCGACGTAGGGCCGTTCCTCGTCGGTGATGGGAGTCCCCTGACGCGCGGGACGCAAGTAGCGGACGGCCTCCAGGTCAGCGTCGAAGATGAGGCTGGCGAGGCCTTTGGCGTTGCGGATGGTGGCGCTGGCGCCGACGTAGAGCGGCCGGTGGCCGCAGGCTTCCTCGAAACGGCGCAGCAGATGGGCCACGTTGCAGCCAAAGACCCCTTCGTACATATGGATCTCGTCAAACACTACCGCCTCGATCGCCTCACCAAAGAGGGCGCGATAGTAGCGCGGTGATTGGAGAGCGCGGTTGATCATATCGGGGCTGGTGATCAGCATGTCGGGCGGGGCGTTGAGAATGTCCCACCGGGTCAGGCGGAAAAAGTCGATCTCGGCGCCGCAACTGCAACGGGCGTAGTAGACCTCGGCACCGTTCGCGTTTTCCCGGTTAGGGAAATCGGTCAGCACGGCAGAACAGGCCGGGCAGACCTGGAGCAGACTCTTCTCCGTGCCCAGGTTATAGCCGGAATTGGGGGTATCGCCGGTCATCACGCCGACGTTGACCTTGTTCGCCTCTACCACGCCCAGGTTGAGGGCGTAGAGGATCTCGGTGATACGTTTGGCCTGGTCGTTTGCCAGGGCGCGGGTGGGGTAAAGAATCAACGTCCGAACCTGGGCCGGCAGCGGCGCGTGATCGTGCAGCGCCGCTCGTTTACGGTCGTAGAGGTGAGCGATGAGGGGAATCAGGAATGCCTCGGTCTTGCCTCCGCCGGTGGGGATGGAGAGAAGCAACGGACGACGCGCGCTCGCCTCCGATGCGCGCAGTTCGCGCAGAATGTGCAGCAAGGCCTCTTCCTGGAAAAGGCGTAGTCGAAAATCATCGCCCAATTCCCACAGATCTGCGATGGCATCTCGCAGGCGCGCTGGGATCAGCTTGTCCTGATTGAGGGAGAGCGATCCGGCGGTCACCAGTTCTAAGATCGGTCGCCCCGAGGTGAACGGATAGAGGGCCTCCGGCTCCCCGCGTACCCAGAGAGGCTGATTACCTGCCGCCTCATCCGGCCCGCTCATAAAGGCGCGATAGCCGTGGGACCCATCGGCGTGTTCCAGCCGCTCGTCGGTCGCCGCCAGCGTCTCGGTCAGCACGGTCATCAGCCGATCGGGGTCGAAACGGGCGACGAGCAGGTTGTCCGATGGGGCTAAGGCCTCGTCCAGGTCGCTCACCGGCTGGGTATCTGTCCCTTCCAGCCAGCGGCCTTGGGCGTCTGTCTCAATGCGCTTGTAGATCAAAACCGAGGATTGCAGGCCGGAACCATCGGGCGCGACGACCAGATCAAGGAACCCCGGATGGCGTTCATCAACCTGTTCCAATACCTCCCGCAGGGCGCCGGGTGAACAGGCAATCGGTTCTCTGACACCCCGCAGCGGGGCCTCGCCTAGATGTGAAATGTAGACGTTCATCATTCGTGCTCCTCTATATCGCTACAGGGTGTCTTAAATAATTGCTCTAACCACTCTCTCGGGGGCGCTAATCGGCCCGAGGACGGGCCTATGAGCAAATTTCTTAATGGTCTCTACACCGAGAACGCGGTCTGTTGAAGCCTGGATAGGGCCACCTGGCGCGTGTATTCCAACAGATACCAGCGCAAGGCCAGCAGTTCTTGGGCTTGTTTCAAATCGCCCAGGCTGTCTTCATCAGCTTTCTCAAGGGAAGTCAGAATGTCCTGCAGCAATGCCATTTCGACCTCAATCCATTGTTCCCACGATGCCCACTTATCTCTTGGCGCCGAAGTCGCATCACCCTGACTTTGGACTGCGCTGATCAGGTCATGGAGATAGTCTCGCATCGCCTCCCGTTCCTCTAACCAGCGCTCGTCAAGCTCACTCCAGGGCAATCGCGCCCATGTTTCAGTGACGGCGCGTTCCTGCAATTGCTTGCGCGCGCTCCGTACCTGTTCCCGGAGTTTTTCCACGCGCTCAATCAACTGGCGTTTCTCCTCAATGATGACATCTTTGTCGTACGCCAAGCGCTCAATTTGCTGGACGAGATCGCTGCTGCGCGCCTGTTCCATGTCGCGCTTGGCATACGCCTCCTCCAGTTTGTGTTCTGCTTTACCCAGGTGGAGTCGCAACTCGGCGGCCGCCTTGCGCTCTTCTTCTAGCCTCAAAAGAGCCGCGTTGAGCTTTTGCTGTGTCTCTTCCTGCCGGGAACTTGCCATCTGAACGCGCAAGGTTTCCTTCAAATCACGCACACTCCGACGCAGTTCCTCTGTCTTGGCTCGTTCTTCAGCCAGCAACTTTTGGGTCTGGCTCTGCTCAACAGCGAAGGCTTCCAGGCCGCGAGCTTGCTCATCAATCTGGCTTTCAAACCGTTGCCGTTCCTCTTGCAGTCTTTCTACGTCCGCTTGCCCCATCTCAATCTGCTCGTTCTTGCGCCGGAGTAGGCAGTTGGCTTCCTTAAGGATAGATTCGGCCTCTGAAAGCTGACTCTGAAGCTCAGAGACCCGGGCGCGGGAAGTCTCCAGGGCCAGGGCTAATGTGTGTTGTTCCGCCTGAGAAAGCAATCGGGAGGTCTCATCTCTGATTTCCTCGGTCAGGCCTGATTCAAGCGCCTCTTGAATCTTCTCCCGACCGTCAAATCGCAAAGCCCAGAGAACTTGAAGTCGATTCTCAACCCCGTAACGCGCCAATAGCTCGGCGAGATCTTCTTGCAGTCGATCGGTCGAGATATCGGCAATCTCGTCCAACAGATCGTTGTTACTGTCAATCCACATCCCAACGAGGGCCTCAAACCGACCCTGGTTATTTTCAGCATCACGGGCCAATCGGACGGGCACCTGGGACCAGGGTAGCCGAGAGGGGCGGAATCCACGAAAGACTTGCTTCAGGTGAGAAGAATGCTTCACCAGATCAACGATCCGCGCCTGGTCTATGCCAGCGACGAGGGCTTCCAGTTCCTCGCTGGTCACATTCAGCGAGATCGCGAGGTATTGTTCGTTGTCTGTGATCATGTTCTGCCTCTACTCCGTTTCTACTCGCTGGTGAACAAGGTCATCGGCGGCTTGCCAGAGGGTATCCAGATCTGCTAGACGAGATTGGTCAGCCGGGGTCGCCAGCAATGAGAGATCGTTGAGTAACTGGCGTGTGCCAACCAAGATGTGCTTCTCGCACACCCTTCGGGGGATCACTCGATCTCCCTCAATCTGCCAGAAACGGCTTCCTTCATCGCCTGCGAGCCACTGTCTCAAACTGAGCAGGACCTGCTCTTCCTGACACAGGTCTCGAAGGGAACTGACTGCTTCCCCTTGATTGAAAAGACGAGCAATGGCAGCTAAAACGGAAAGACGTATATGAGGGGAGGCGTCCTGAGCCAGCGCTGGGTAATGGATCACCAGGACGTCGGCGGGCAAGTTCTCGGGGCGTTGCTGGGACATCAAGCTACTCCGGGGGCGTAGACTGTTGCTTTAGCGTCGGCCCAGATGAAGCGTCCCGAACCGCCTGGCGGAACTGCCCGTAGAACACCTTGACGTTATGGAACCCCCGCCGCCGGTTGCGGTTGTTGCCCCGGAAGATGACGACCTCAATGCCGGTGGCCTCGCAGATGGGGCAGCCGCACTGCTGCCAGGGGCGGTCTTCTAATACACGCCGGTACCAGGTCTCGTGGTCCCGGTCCTCGCCGAAGAGCCGGTCGTAGGCCAGGACTGCCGCCAACGTCTCCTCCAGACCGACCTCGCCCCGGTCGTAGGCCCGCAGGTGGCCCAGGGCCCGCTGCTCCAGCGCGACCAGGGCCTCGGCGCTATCCACGTCGCCGTCGCCGTTCAACACGTCTTCGGGGGAGATCACGCCGCGCTTGGTGCGCTTGCTGGCAGCGTCGGAGATGCGGATGGCGGCATAGCGCGCGCGGTTCCCCGTCCAGTAGTTGTCCTCGCTCGTGCCCAGGAAGGCCCGGCGAATGGGCGCGGCGCTATCGACCATCGTCACCCCGTAGCGCAGGAAATCGGGGATCAACGATAGGCGCGCCACGCCGAACAGGTGCAGATCGACGCCCGCCGGCAACTCTGGCGAGACGGCTTGGAGCACCTCGCGGATGGTGCGGTCGCCGCTGCGGGCCAGGCCGCCCAGCGCCAGGTGCTCGTAGCCCATGCCCACCAGTTGGCAGATTGCCTCGGCGTACATCTCCGGCGTCTGGCCCTGGGCGATGCCGACGGGGGTGAAGGTGTAGCCGCCCGCCCGGTGTCGTCGCAGGAAATCCCCGGCATTGTCCAGGGTGATGACCCAGCGGCGCAGTTGTTCTTCCGGCGGAAAGCTGCCGAAGATCACGTGGTCGATAGAGACGCCGTAGGTGAAGCCGAGGGTCTCGTAATAGTCCAGGATCTCGGTGGTGGTGTA
>DAOTUC010000264.1:0-5056 GCA_034437315.1 Anaerolineae bacterium | reverse complement strand
TTAAGAATTCGGAAGTCTTCCGTCGAGTATCTCAGAGGCAAAGCTGATTGACTATCACGTCAAAATCGGCTGTTCAATGCACCTTTTGAGACTTCCGAATTCTAATGACGATTGACTGGAAAACTCCAGATAACTAACGATAGATTGAGGAGTAACGTGATGCAGGCAATCACAGCTAAGGTCAGCACTAAATACCAGGTGGTCATTCCCAAGGAGATTCGCGAACCTCTGAATATCCAGACCCACGACGAACTGCTATTTCTGCTGGATGGGGACGCCATCGTCATCCGGCCCAAGCCTGCCAATTTTACCCAAGCGATCCGGGGGCTATACCAAGAACTCTGGCCAGATCCGGACGAATGGCTGGAAAGCGAGCGTTCATCGTGGGAAAAATAGAGGAACTGCGTCACCAACGACAAACGCTGGGTTGGACGAATCACACAGCCCACAATAGTGCTCCTGGACGACTACGTCTGATCACCTCAGGCAAATAGATCCCTTTCTATGGCCTCCCCCTGCTCGAACGGCGGCCGGGCGCGGTAAAACGTCTCGGCGGACTGCAAACGACGGACCAGCCAATCGGGCAACCGCCCCCAGAACGATCCCGGACCGGAAAGCTGGCTGGAGTGGCACTCTCCTGCTCGCTGCTTGACGTCGTAGGAGTCGCTGATGTCGATCTTGCTCGTCACCGGCAGCTCGTGGGCGACTGCTTCCCGAAGGTTGACGTCGTGGTTCTTGCCCACGGCGGTCGGGTCGACGCCAAAGAGCGGCATCAAGCGGACCATCCAGCGCAAGAGCGCCCGCGAAAAGGCGACGAAGTAGAGCTTCTGTGGACGTTCCGCCTCCGGCAGCATGTCGAACGCGTCGACCGTCGCTCGATGCATGGCGATGTGATCGGGATGGCCGTATCCCCCGTAGGGGTCGAAGGTCAGCACGACCTGGGGTTTCAACCGGCGTATGAATCCAGCGACCTCCTCCGTCAGCGCCTTCGGGTCCGCCTGCGCCAGCGCCTGGGGATGTTGGTTGGCCGGGGAACCCGCCATGCCGGAATCCCGATAGTCCAGTATGTGCACGTCGGTCAAACCCAGGACAGAGGCCGCGCAATGTAACTCCTCCTCCCGCTGGCAGGCCAACGCCTCACACGCGCCCCAATCGTCGATGTCGCTCTCGCCCGATTCGCCCCGCGTCGCGCAGACCAGGTGCACGTTCGCACCCTCGGCGGCGTATTTGGCCAACGTCCCGCCCGGCCCGAAGCTCTCGTCGTCCGGGTGGGCAAATACAGCTAACAGGGTCTTTGTCATCTCTCCTAGCTCCCGGTCAGGCGCTTGTCACAATGCTCGGCATAGCCACAGGCCCGGCAGCGGCGCACTTCGTCGTGGTTGCGGGGCGCGTCACCGGACGCCAGGTCGGCCCGCATGTCGTCCAGCGTATTCAAGAGTTCCTGTTCCAATTCCCGGGTGTAATCCACCTCGAAGGTCCGGTCGGCATACCTGACGATACCATACGGCGGCCGGCGCCCGTACTTCTCCTCCACCAGCAGGCAATAAGCTGCCAATTGGAGCAGGTGGGAGCGGTACGGCTGTGTCGGGGCCGGGCTCGATTTGACCTCGACCGGGATCACGTCGGCGCCGTCGTCGACCAGGTAATCGGGCTTGCCGGTGAGTAAGTGCTCTCGCGAGAAGAGCGGTCGCGTCAAACGTCGCTGCGCGCCGGTGTCGGTGTAGATGACGCGCCCCTGGGGCAGCCCGCTGGACGCCCGCCCGCGTCGCCCCAACCAGAGCAGCAGCAGGCCCAGAGCCAATAGACCGAAGAACCAGCGTCCTGTCATAGTCCCAGAAGCCACATCAGCCCGGAGACGAGCGCCATCATCAGCACGGTGTACGCCAACCGCTTCAGCCACAGCGCGCCCTGCACGCTGGCCCCGTGCCGTCGATGGGCGGCCTCTCCCGCCGCCAGCGCCTCCTGGTGGGCCGAGGGCGCGCCCTCGACGCTGGCCAACTGCCAGGCGTGGGCGCAATAGGCGTATTGCCCGATCTCGCTGGCCCGGATGACGTGATCCCTCGACGCGCTCAAGCTAATCGCCTCCCACGCGGGACTCGAAATTGTTCAGGGCGCGGATCAGCCGGTCCTGTCGCAGCGCGTTGGTCAAGTCCCCTCTGGTACGCTCCAACACGCCCCGCAGTTGATCCACGCGCCGGCGCAGGCCGCCTGTGATCGCGTCGGGGAAATCGAAGGTCATCAGTACGTCGTAGATCCCGTCCATCACGCCCAGCAACCGCTCGGCCTCGTCGGTGTCCCCCCGGCGCATCTCGTCCAGGCAGCGCCGCCGCATCTCGCTGGCCGCCTCGCACATCCCGTTGAGGTAGGCCGGGTAGGAAACCGCCAACGTTTCTGGATCGGGCAGCGGGTCGCCCCTGGTCAGGGCGATGGTCGCGTGGGCCTCCACCAGTTCCTTGAGGGCGTCCTGGGTGTAACCGGCGTGCAGCAAGTCCGGGTAATCGGCCACCGTTGTGCGCATCTCGTCGGCCACGGCATCGGCCCGGGCCAACATAGCCTGGGCATCGGTCCAATCGTTGCCGGTATCATCGCTGGTGATACCGGCTGTATCGCTGGCGGTGATACCGGCTGTATCGCCGCGATGGCTGGCCCGGATGGCGGTGGCGCACAGGCGGATCAATTCCCGCGAGCGACGGAGGGCCTCGTCCCGCGCCTGGTTGCGGGCCTCGAAATCGGCCCGTATGCGTTCAGCGATCGTGTCCAGTTGCTCCATCGCGCCCCCTTACGATTCCGGCTTGTCGGGCGGGCGCACGCCGCCGAAGAATTGTTGGGCCAGGTCGGCGCCGGCGTCGGGCATCTTGATCTCGCCGAACTGGGCTTCGTACTTCTCCAGGTTCTCGCCCAGCGCCCGCAACAGCAATTTGGCGTGCAGGGGGGTGGTCATAATGCGGGCGTAGACCTTGGCCTTGGGGGTGTTGGGCAAGACGCGGGCGAAGTCGATGATGATCTCCGAGGATGAATGGGTGATCAGGGCCAGGTTGGCGTAGGTAGCGTCCAGGTCCGGCGGCACTTCGATGTTGATTTTCATCTGACGGGGGTTCGGTTTCTTCATACAAATCTCCTTTTCATTTTCAGCACGCTCAAATAGGTATGTTTTGGACAACGGCACAGCGGTTGCCCGCGATTTTAATTGCCGGGTTTACGTCTCTGGGAACACACCCCTTTCACTATGCTGAAAATGAATCCTTGTCGCGTTAACAACGACACAGGTTCCTGACCGGGAGCCATAAAACCCCTGGTCTCGGAACCTGTGTCGATTTTCTCAATATGTGCTTTCTCAATTTCTCAAAACGATCTAGAAGGGGATCTCTTCTTCCCCCTCGCCTTCTGGGGGCGGTTCCATTGCCGTGTCGGGTACACTCATTGGTCCGCCGCCGGCGCGACCGAGGAAATGTACAACTTGAGCTGTCACGTCGAACTTGGCGCGAGGTTGCCCATCCTGGTCTGTCCACGTGTGGGGAACGATCTGCGTCGATCCATCCGGTTTTTCAAGACGATCGCCGCCCAGGCGACCTTTGATGAATACCTGCCTTCCCTTGTCGAGGTATTCGTTGCACGTCTCGGCCTGTCTGCGCCAGGCTGTGATCTCAAACCACCACGTCGTTTTCTTCTCTTGCCCGCTGGCGTCCGTATACGTGCGGCTGGCGGCCACGGAGAAGCTGGTGACCGGTGTGCCATCGGAGGTGTAACGCATCTCGGGCTTTCTGCCGACCCACCCAATGATCTCGATCTCATGATATGTTGCCATAGATTTCCCTCTTTTCTCTTTTTCTGGCGACCGGGGTATTTCATTTTTTATCGCTTTGTTTGGCCAAGCCCACTGGTCGCGTTTAGGGTATCGCGTATCGCTTGTATTTCATCCAACAGATCATTGCCTACATTCAATACTCTCGTCCAATAGTCCATTACGCTTTCATCTTTATCCCATGGCCACGCTCCTTCTTCGCTTGTGTAAATAGCCGCTAAACCGTAGGCGCCGGCAGGAGAAGCTGAGGGAAGTTCAAATGTGATGTCTGCGATGGCGAGTAAAAATTCCACCACATCGTTGGCGGCGGCCACTGCAATTGCAGTCAGCGCGCTTGTGCCTACGCGGCGCTGGTCCACGAATCGCTGCAGCGGTTGTGGCATCAATTGGCGTAACTCGCCGTGCGCCCATTCGTCCGTCTTTTCGTCAAGTTGTGTGATGATGGAGAAGATTCGCTCCTCCATAGCCTCATCAAACTGATTTTGGAAACTGGGCATCATAAACGCCGGTTCCACCTTCTCAATCGCCAACCTGAGGTCACGTTCCAGTGCTTGGATTTGTCCTCTCAGCGCCGCTTGCACTTGCCGCGTCTGTTCCTGGAGGCTGTTTACCATTGCCTGTTCACGCGATTGAGCTTGCCACGCTGACTTCAGATCGATTCCCAACAACCTATCCAGCAGGTCCATCGCGATAGACGCATATTGTGCGGCATGTTTCCCCTGCACCGTGATGCCATTGCCCGCGTGATAGAGCTTGTTGCGCAACCCGTGGAAATACTCGACGTGTCCCAGGTCGATGCCTTTTAAACGATCGCCGGCTGATTTCGCCGCCGTCTCCACCCCTTTCACCAGGTCGTGAAAATTACCCTCCGCCGCTTGCCTTCTTTTAGTGTATGGCATATTCGTCTTGGTGACTTCCTCTGGCAGCGTGAGGAAGACCTTGAAAAGCGTCTCAACGCCAACGTCCAGCAGCAAAAAACCTACGATCTGGTCAAATTCAGAGGGCGCGTGCAAGTGGTCGATGGCGTAGTGTATTAACTGGCCAGGGAATAGTTGCCAGGGATGGTCGGTGCTCATAAGTGGTCTCCCGCCGGGGAAGAGCGTCTCGTCAAGACGTTAGCATAGAGGCCATTTTACTTCAAAACTGGTGTAGCGTCAAATAGCGCCCCGAGATATCGCGCTGTGGGGATGGGGATGGGGGCGCCCACAAGAAACCCGTCCCATTAGTAAGCTTAGGGCGACGTATCGAGACTAT
>DAOTUC010000263.1:0-6255 GCA_034437315.1 Anaerolineae bacterium | reverse complement strand
CGACGACGTTGATGATGATCACGATGGCCCAAGTACGTGTACGCATATGATCGACCTCCTCGTTCTCGTGCACTTTTCTCGTGGACTTTTACTGATCGGTCTTCGGTTATTATTCTATCACACTTTGCTTTGCTGTAAAAACGAACTTTTTGTGTACGCCAGTTGAGCGGCTGCACTTGTCATAGGTGAAAAATGGTCAAAACCCTAGAGGATGGTTTCCAACGTTTCCTGGAGCGCATCACGCCTGACGTCACCAACGTCCGCCTGGATTGGGACTACCAGGCGCGGATTGAGGATTGTCTGGATCGTCACTTTGGGCTGTACGCTTTTTTCCTGGGGGGCTCCTATTTCTATGGGACGAGCATCCGAGGGTTCAGCAACGTCGATTACATCGCCAGCCTGGGGGAGGGGCGGTTGCCCAACGATTCGATCTCGTGCGTGACGCTGTTGAAAGAGACGTTGGACGAGCGCCTGCCGGGCGTTCAGGCGGAAGCGCAAGCGTTCGCTGTCAGCATTCTGGCGGAGGAGGAAACGCGCCGTCGTGTGCGCATCGTGCCGGCTAAATTGGCCGGGCAGACCTCGTTGGGCCATCGCGTTTATGCGGTACCCGACGGCGCCGGTGGATGGATGACCTCAAGCCCCGACGCTCGCCGGGCCATCATTGAGGCGGTCAACTGGGATCTGGAGAGTAAATTGATTCCCCTCATTCGCCTGGTCAAGGCCTGGAAATACTTCCGCCGTGTGCCGATCTCTTCCTTCTATTTAGAGTTGCGTTGCACTGAATACGCTGCCCACGAGCGTATGCTTGTCTATTCCGTCGATTTCGGAGACGTCCTGCAAGAGATATGGGACGATCAATTTGGGGAGATTAAAGACTTGCGCGGGATAGCGGGCGCCGTCGTCTCCCGGCTGGCGCGGAAGGATAAGAAAGCGGCTGTCTCCCGGTTGCGGACGGCGATCTATCACGTCGGGCGAGCGCAGAACGCGGCATCGGCGGGAGACGTGGAAGAGGCGTTCGTCTATTGGAACCGCGTGTTCAAGGGACATTTCCCGACCTACAGCAAGGAGGCGTAAGCGCGATTGCGTCGCGTGAGACGCCATTCGCTATTCGCTATTCGTCATTTGAAAGTACGCCCTCAACTCCGGCAAGTTCACCTCCGTCGCCGTGAGCGATACAGCGCTATTCAACGGCAGATCCCCCGGTAGGTGGATTCGAGCCTCCAGGTCTAACGTTGGAATCAGCGCTACGCCGCGACCGTGATACTTATTGACCAGTATCCCCTCGCCGCGCCATTCGGGGTGTTGCAGTAGATAGACCAACGTCCAGTGCTCGCAGGAGAGGCGCTCGGCCCGGCGGACACTGTCCTCCACCGCCTCGACAGCCCCGATCCGTTCTATGACGGCCTGCCTGTTCAGTGGTTCTTCGTGGCGCAGGTAGGCCCGCAATTGTTGGTGGATCACCAGATCCATGTACCGGCGCAGTGGGCTCGTCACCCGCGTGTAGAGCGCCAGCCCCAGACCGGCGTGCGGCGATGGCTCGACGCTGTACGCGCTGCGCTTGAGATGCCGTCGTAGGGCGTACATCCCGGCCATGTCATCGTCTGCGGGTCGCTCCTCAACGTTGGGCGGGGCTTGCGTGGCGAACGGGATCGGGATGTCGCGTGCAAGCGCGAAGCGGGCCGCAGCCTCGCCCGCCATTAACATCGCCTCGCGCACCAGGGCGCGGCTCCTGAGCGGCCTGATGGGCCGGATGGCGACCATCCCGTCCGCTTGTACGCGCACACTGACCTCGGGCAGCCGGAGATTGATGGCGTCGTGCGCCTGACGGCGGGCCTGGTAGGTCTGAGCGATGCGGTACAATGTCGCCAGGGGTGCATACGCCGGATGTTTGCTATCCGCCGGATGTTTGCTATCCGCAATCATAGCCTCCGCCTCGTCGTAGGTCACGCGCGTCACCCGCACCCAGCTCGGCGCGATCTCAATCTCCTGGATGTGGCCTGCCTCGTCCAGGTCCATCCCGAAGGATAGGGCCGGCGACTTCTCCTGTAGACCCATCCCCAGCCGTTGAGCGGCCTCGGACGGCAACATCAGCGCGTTCTGCTGCGGGAGGTAGAGCGTCGATCCACGATTTCGGGCTTCCAGGTCGGCGGGGTGGTCCGGCGGGATCAGCGCGGCGGCGTCGGCGACGTGCACCCACAGCCGATGACCGGCGGGCGTTTTTTCCAGGCTGACAGCGTCGTCGGGATCCTGCGTGCCCGCGTCGTCGATGGCGAAGGCCGGCAGGTGGGTCAGGTCGATCCGCGCCTCCTCCGGCAAATCGGGGAGGTCTATCGCGGGCGGCGTGGTGGGCAGGTTGAGGCGACGCGGGTAGGGCACGACGGTGTGATCCCAATGACCGAGTTCGAGCAACGTGGCGTGGGCGTTTTCCGGGCTTTCGGAGCGGTTGAGCGCGTTGAGCACGCGGCTGCCTTCCGTCTGACCCAGCGCCAGCATCTCCACGTCGTGTAGATACGCCGCGTCCTCTGGCGCGATGTCTCCCGCGCGGGCCCGGTCGAGGAACGCCGCCCAGGCCTGTCGCTCGGCCGTTCTTGCGGCCCGATCCGCCTTCTCCTGGGCGACCGCTTCCGGCGTGTGGGCGATGATCTCCTCCGGCGCGCCGTGGAAGTAGAGGCCGTCCGATATGAATTGCCACGCGGCCCAGGCGGTGGACGGGGTGAACGCGCCGTAGGCCAGTTCAGCCAGCTCCGCCAGATGGGTCGCGCCGCCGCTCAACAGTTCCCAGGCGGTCTCCAGCTCCCCGGTCACCGCTTCAAGCGCGTCTGGATGGGGCGCCGGCCCTGGATGGAGCAACGTGATGTCCTTGGGCCGGACGCTCAGGCGCTCGCCGCCCGGCAATTCGATCTCGATTTTCTTGTCGACTGCCGTGACGCGCGCGGGATCCTGCTTGTAAAGCGCCAGGCTGCCTGGGCGGATGCGTGAGTTGGACATAGAAATCTCCTTGGATGGTTAAGCCGCCATCGCAGCGTAACGTATGACGCACGCCAGATGGAGCCAGCCAGTGGACCGTTTTATTGTACGTTCGATGCCTGAGAAGTCAAGAGCCTTAAGCCACAATTCTCTCTATGTGGTGTTCCTGTATCTTGACATCAGCCGATAGTTAGGTATAGTTAATTGTGTTTATCACCTATTGGAACTGATTAAGGAGAAAGCTGATGAAAATCGCTAAATTGATCGCTTTGTTGGGCCTGTTAGCGATGACAGGCGTCTTGATCTACGGGTTCACCGTCGGGGATTTTGGCGCGGAGGGGCGGAAGTTGCTCGCGATGCCCTGGGGAATCGTCTCGCTGGTCGATCTCTACGTGGGATTCGCTTTGTTCTCCTGCTGGATCGTCTACCGCGAGAAGTCGCCGCTTCGTTCCGTCGTGTGGGTCGCGCTGATGATGGTGCTGGGCTTTTTCACCGCCAGCCTGTACACCCTCATCGCGTTGCAGACCAGCCAGGGGGATTGGCGGCGCTTCTGGATGGGCGGGAGAGCGACCAATGAGTAACGCCATTGCATGCACCCCGGGAACCAAGGAAGAATCGTGCGCCATCCGGCTGGGGATCAGCACCTGTTTGATGGGGGAGAACGTGCGCTACGACGGCGGGCATAAGCTCGATCGCTTTCTGGTCAACACGCTGGGCCGTTACGTCGAGTGGACGCCGGTTTGCCCGGAGGTGGAGACCGGCCTGTCGATTCCGCGCGAGGCCATGCGCCTGGTCGGCGATCCCGAGGCTCCGCGTCTGGTGACCATCAAGACCGGCAAGGATTACACCGATCAGATGCTGGCCTGGGCGCAGGAGCGCCTGGATGATCTGGAAAAACAGGATTTGCACGGTTTCGTCTTCAAGAGCAAGTCTCCCAGCTCCGGCCTCTACCGGGTCAAAATATACACCGAGGCGGGCATGCCCAGCCACGTCGGCGCGGGCATTTTCCCCCGCCAGGTGATAGCCCGCTTTCCGTTGCTCCCCCTGGAGGAGGAAGGCCGCCTGCACGACATGCACCTGCGCGAGAATTTCATCGACCGCGTCTTCGCCTACTATCGCTGGCGGCGAATGCTGGACGAGGACCCGACCCCTGGCGCGCTGGTCCGCTTCCATACCGGTTACAAACTCACCCTGATGGCCCATAGTCCGGCCCATTACCGGGAGCTGGGCCGGCTGGTCGCTCAGGCCGGGACGTCGCCCTGGGATGAGTTGACGGCGACCTATGGACGGCAATTGATAGACGGGTTGGGGGTGATGACTTCGCCAGGCAAGCACGCCAACGTCTTGCAGCACTTGATGGGTTATCTCAAGGACACGCTCTCGTCGGAGGACAAGGCAGAATTGTTGGCTTACATCGAGGATTACCGGAAGGAATTGTTGCCCTTGATCGCGCCTCTGACGCTGCTCAAACATCACCTGGCCCGCCGCCCGGTCCCCGATTGGGTCCACCAGCAGGTTTACCTGTACCCGTATCCCAAGGAGCTGCTCCTGCGCAACCACGTGTAGTAGGATGGATGTGGTCGGTGGGCGTCGCGCGCGTCAGCCAGAGCGGCGGCGACCGGTCATTCACTTTCCTTTAAACCCAATGCCCGTGAATGAGTGTTGACCTCCTATTTCATTCACGGGCATTGCCCTAAACCCACGGGTTGGATCGTTTCTCCTGGCCCACCGTCGTCTTCGGGCCGTGACCGGGGTAGAGGACCGTCTCATCGGGCAGTTTGAAGATGACGTCCCGGATTGAGCGGATCAGGGCGTCCCGGTCGCCGCCGTGGAGATCGGTGCGCCCGACCCCCATCGCGAACAGGAGATCCCCGTCGAAGGCGACTCCCTCTTCCGCCAGGTAGAAGGTCAGCCCGCCAGGCGAGTGACCGGGGGTATGCAACACCTGGAACCGGAGATTGCCTACTTCCAATATCTGCCCGTCGGCCAGTTCCAGGTCAGGGGGCGGGCTCTCGCTGACCGATAGGCCGAACAGGGCGGCGCCTCCGCGGGCCTCCAGGAGCGGCCGCTCGGCCGGGTGGAGCGCCAGGGGCGCGCCGGTGGCCTCGACGATCTCGGCGTTGGCGCCCATGTGGTCGAAATGGCAGTGGGTGTTGAGCACGTGCTGGATCGACAGACCACTTTTCTCAATCGTCTCGATGATGCGCTGTGGATGTCCGCCGGGGTCGATGACGACGCCTTCTTGCGTCTCCTCGCAACCGACGACGTAACAATTGGTCTGGGTCATGCCGACTTGAACGGTGTGTAAGATCATAGGTCTCCTTGTGCGTCACCTGACGCTTGACGTTTTTACGTATAGAATCGCATTGCCGCGTTTGTCTAGCGGCGTCAGGACCTGCATCTTGCGTAGGCAATAGGCCATCTTCTGGGCCAACCGGCGTCGCTCGCCGAGGGCGTCGGCCAGATCGGCGGTGGTGAAGGGCTCGGACAATTCATCCGGCAGCAGGCGGGAAAGGTCGACCGGGCCGGCGAAGAGCCGTCGCTCCACGACCTCCAGCAGGCGGCGCTCCTCGGTGGCCCATCCCCGGCGACGCCAGGCGCGGTCGCCCACGTAGCGGCGTATTTCCTCCTCGTGGGTCAGCAGGACTTCGATAGCGAAGTTATCACTTTCCAGCAAGCGCGGCAGGCTGACCAGTTCGTCGAATACGTGCGCGTAATCGCCGTGCTTGGGCGACTTGCGGCGGCGCGGGTCGCCCTCGCCGTCCGGGGGCAGCTTGACCAGCCACTTGTTCCGCGCGACCGGGTAGACCAGGCGCACCGGGTGTTCTTCTGTGAGTGTCCTCAGCTTGTGCTTGAGTGAGGAAAAGTTCCCCGTCTGGATCTCGATCAGCAGGTCGCCCCGGAGGATGTCCACGACGAAACCGCCTACAGGCGCCTCCAACCGGTCGCCGGGTTGCGCGTACCAGGCTTTCAGGGCCGCGTGGAGCGGGGCCTCGTTCAGCGTGCCGATGATAGGTTTGGGGTTGCAGGTTTCGGGTTGATTCTCGCTCATTCGCTCATTCGCTTACTCGCTGACTCTCGCTGATTCGCCTGGACTGTAGAGTACGTCGGGCAGGTCTTCGTCGTGGACGCCGAGTTGACCCAGCAGGCGCAGGTGGCGCGAGAGGTCGCCGACTTCTTCTAACTTGTGGGCGTCGGTCGCCAGGGCGAGTTTGACGCCCTCGACCAGGCACATCTCGACGAAGCGCGGGTCCGGCTCGTTCCAGTGGAAGTTGATCTCCGTCGCGG